>NZ_JAMYND010000137.1:0-502 GCF_040318885.1 Mesorhizobium sp. M0998 | reverse complement strand
GTGCGGCAGACAATGTCACGAGGAAGCGAGGCGACATTTCACGCTCCGCGACAGCCGGAAGTGATCGACAACTTTCCAACGTTTTCCTTCGCGATTGACCCATCCTGGTCAAACACCCCAAACCGGCGGCTGCATCACCGTTCCTCCGGCGGCTTGAGGTGCCGAAACTGCATCAGCAGCAGCAGATCGTAAGCGATCTTCAGTGCACCGCAGATGATCAGGGGCCAAGCCCGGAACGAGGCAGCGAACAGAGCGCCCGCCAGGGCGGGACTGGCTGCGGCAGCCAAACTGCGCGGTACCGATGTGAAGCTCGCGGCGGCTGCCCGCTCCGCCTCCGTGACGACCGCCATGACGTAAGATGAGCGCGTCGGGACGTCCATCTGCGAAAGCGCGGCACGGATCAGCAGCAGGGCGAGGGCCAGAGGGAGCGTCGGCGCAAGCGCCGCCAGCATCAGGGCGATGCTGGACGGAATGTGTGTGAACACCATCGTGTTGATGAGTC
>NZ_JAMYND010000136.1:0-548 GCF_040318885.1 Mesorhizobium sp. M0998 | reverse complement strand
CTCACACGCGAAGTCACCGACGCCGCGCGGACCAAGATGTTCGCGCGCTACAGCCTTGTGGGTGCGCTCGCAGCCGCGGTTGGCGCGCTCGCTTCGGCAACCCCTGATCTTCTGGCTCCAGCCGGCCTCGACCAACTCACCGGCATCAAGGCGATGTTCGTGCTCTATGCGTTGCTGGGCCTGCTCGGCGGTCTCCTTTACGCGCAGATCCCGCGGCGCCGTCCAACGTCGGACTCCGGCAGCACGTCCGCGCTTGGCCCCTCGCGGAATATCGTTTTCAGGCTTGCGGCCCTTTTTAGCCTTGATGCCTTTGCCGGCGGCTTCCTCGTCCAGTCGCTGCTTGCCCTGTGGCTTTTCGAAAAATTCGACCTGTCGCTTTCGGAAGCGGGCTTTTTCTTCTTCTGGTCCGGGGTGCTTTCGGCGTTCTCATTCCCCGTTGCCGCCTGGCTGTCGCGGCACATCGGACTCATCAACACGATGGTGTTCACACACATTCCGTCCAGCATCGCCCTGATGCTGGCGGCGCTTGCGCCGACGCTCCCTCTGGC
>NZ_JAMYND010000135.1:0-562 GCF_040318885.1 Mesorhizobium sp. M0998 | reverse complement strand
ACAGCCGCGGCCACAAGGCGTTCATGAGCTGGTTGAGCCCGAGCCGGTTGGACCCGCCCGGCGTACGCATCGTCTATGAGCCGACAGGTCCATATCACCGGGCCTTTGAGCGGAAGCTGGCGGCGGCTGGCCTTGCGCTGGTCAAGGTCAACCCACGCCAAGCCCGGCGCTTCGCCGAGGCCACCGGCAGGATCGCCAAGACCGACCGGCTGGACGCCGCCATGCTGGCGCGCATGGGCGCTCTTCTCGACCTCGAAGCACGACCGGTGCGCAGCCCGATCCTCAATGACCTCAAGGACCTGCACATGGCGCGCGAGGCGCTGGTGAAGAACCGGACGGCGGCGAGGAACAGGGCCAAGGCGCTAACCCTTCCCATCCTCAAGCGCCACAATGCCCAGCAGCTCAGGCAGATCGAACGTCAAATGGCTGCTGTCGAAAAGGAGATCACGGCGCTCATCCAGTCCGATCCCGATCTCTCCCGTCGCTTCGCTATCCTCGTCTCGATCCCGGGCGTCTCGGCAATCACCGCCTTCGCGCTTCTCATCGAAATGCCCGAACTCGG
>NZ_JAMYND010000134.1:0-593 GCF_040318885.1 Mesorhizobium sp. M0998 | reverse complement strand
GATCGAGAACCGCGAATGGTCGTCGAGCACGGTCAGCGGATGCAGGCGCCCGGCGCGCAACGGCACATGACCCTTGAAGTCCATCTGCCACAGATCGTTGGGCGCTTCGTGCTCGAAGCGGATGAAGGGCTTTGCCCCGCCGCCCAGCGCCCCGAGCTCGACGCCGTTGCGACGCAAGATGCCGGTCACCGTCGAGGGCGACGGACAGCCAATCCCCTGGCGCGCCAGGACCCGGGCGATCTTGCGCCCGCCCCAGGCCGGATGTGCCGCCCGCACCGAAAGCGCCGCTGCTTCGACCTCCCAGGCGCTGCGCCTGGGACTCGAGAGCGGTTGGCGCGAACGCTCCAAAAGCCCGGCCTCGCCCTCCGTCCGATAGCGCGCGATCAACTTGTGAGCCACGGTCCGACCGATCCCAAAGCGCCGGCACAACGCGCTCACATTCGCTCCCGGCGCGCTCGCCAACCTGACAAATTCCAGCTTCTGTTTCATCGCGCTCGTGTCCTCGAATGGCATCCCGAACCTCCCGGCGCAAAGCGCGCCAAACTGTTCGCGATGTCCTCGCACACCTGTTCGCGATGTCTCCGGTCCAAACA
>NZ_JAMYND010000133.1:0-636 GCF_040318885.1 Mesorhizobium sp. M0998 | reverse complement strand
AGTTAGCAGCACAGCATGAGCCATGTGACGTTATTGACCGGACCGGAGCGTCGTCGTCGTTGGCGTGAAGAGGATCAGTGCCGGATCCTGGCCGCGGCATTCGCGCCCGGGTCCACGGTGGCGGCGGTAGCGCGTCAGTACGATGTCGCGACCAGCCTGATTTATAAGTGGCGCCGCACGATGAGAGCCCGCGAGACGGGCTTTGCCGAAGTTGTCGTGGCTCCCGATGAGCCTGTCGCCGCTTCGGTGCCGGCGGCATCCCCAGCGGTGATCGAGCTGGAGGTCGCCGGCAAGGTGCGGCTGCGGATTCCGCTGACCACGCCGCCGGCACTGGCGGCGGCGATGGTGAAGGCGCTGGGCGTTTCATGATCCCGGTTCCGAGCCAGGTGCGGATCTGGTTGGCGGTCGGCCGGACCGATATGCGTCGCGGAATGCAAGGCCTCGCCCTGCAGGTTCAGGAGACGTTGGGCCGGGATCCGCATTTATGCGTCGGGCGAGATTATGTGGCGGAGCCTTCCTGGTGCCAGCCTAGGCCCGCCGGTCCGGATTTTTCCGCCACATAATATTTAGATGCTGTTCAGCAGTTGCAGAACGGCGTCGTTCGGTCGGAAACGCACGCCGTGGTCGCCGGCGACG
>NZ_JAMYND010000132.1:0-647 GCF_040318885.1 Mesorhizobium sp. M0998 | reverse complement strand
ACGACCGATGTGCTCACACCTTCCTGTCGGCGATCGCCTTCGCTGCAGCCTTCATCTTCTGGATCAATGAGTCCTGACCCTAGCTATGAGTCCGGCGCTCAGATCGCAAATGTCGCGTACTCCGTGGAATTCTCCCTCCGCAATGATCACGCGAGGGCGGCATGGTGCTCCGCGCGGAGCGCTGATGATCGTAAAGGCGGCTCTCGAAGCGGCCGTCGGCCTTGGTGCTGGTACGGTGGCTTTGAACCAGAATCGGCGAATCCAAACTGTGGAGTTGAGATATAGCGCCGATTATCCATTATTGAGGCCTTCCACGCTTCAGCATGTTCGCCGCGCGGCGCAACACGGGTGCATCGATCATCATTCCGTCTAGACCGACGGCTCCATCTCCACTTTTGCGGGCAGCTTCAGCCGCCTCGACGACCCGTCTCGCATGCTCGAGTTGCTCTTCAGATGGCGCAAAGCCGCTATTCGCCACGTCCACCTGGCTAGGATGGATGCACAGCGTACCGCGCAAGCCTACGGCATTCGATCGACGGACAAAAGAGCCGTACTTCTCGATATCCCGAAACTCTGCAATGGATCCCAAGAGGCCGAGAGGTCGTATGCCGCGAAGAGCAGCGGCAAGGACAAGCCGATACTTCACC
>NZ_JAMYND010000131.1:0-673 GCF_040318885.1 Mesorhizobium sp. M0998 | reverse complement strand
ATGCGCCAGCCACGAAAGTTGGAGACGCCGAAATAGCGCAGCTTGCCCTGGCGGATCAGGTCGGCGATCGCCCGCACCGGCTCTTACAGCGGCGCATCGAAGACGGCGCGGTGGAAGTAGAACAGGTCGATATAGTCTGTTCCAAGGCGGCGCAGGCTGTTCTCGACGGTCTGGATCACCCATTTGCGCGAATGGCCGCCGAGATTAGGCCCTTTGTCGTGCGAGTTGACGAATTTGGTCGTCACGACCCAATGATCGCGCCTCGCCTTGATGCCGCGACCGACGACTTCCTCGGACTTGCCGTTGTGGTAGACGTCGGCGGTGTCAATGAAGTTGATGCCTTGCTAACGGCTTTGGCAGCGTCGCTCGACAGGGCTGGGACATCATGACGGAGTCGCGTTAGACATTCCAGCGAGACGAATATCGGTTTGAACCCTCGGGCTGCCGCCCAACAATGCTGAACCATATCGTGTCAAGGCTTGCAACGACCGAAGACGCAACTGGCGCATATTGCACTTGGCTGTCAAGGTCGGGAATAGGGTCAGACCCTGCCCGTGATCTTGCATTCAGGGAACGTCCGAGAAGGGTCGATAGTGTTGAAGAAGTCGGCGATGAAGCCGTGGATCCACTCGCACCGAAGCGTCTTGATTAAGGTCGACGCGACCTCCTCGCC
>NZ_JAMYND010000130.1:0-720 GCF_040318885.1 Mesorhizobium sp. M0998 | reverse complement strand
AACTGCGCTCGAAAGGACGCCTTAAGAGCGCAGCTTCGCTACCGGGCCATGCTCCCGCAAGGCGGCCCTCGCCGGAGAGGTACGTCAAACTGTTGATGGGACGCTCTCCTTTTCCGGGACGGCTTCCGTCAACAGCATTACACGGCTCGGAACCATTAGCGGACAGACCAATGCCGGGGTCGAATGCCGAGGGACGGCTACCGTCAATATTGCGTTCTCGCATGGAGAAGGAACGATCGTTTGCGGGCAACTCTCGTCCCGGTTCGTGTTCTCGCTGACCAGCAGACAACCCCCGGCTGGCACAGGAACGGGAACCCTTTCCGACGGGCGCAAGGTCATGTTGAGAATAGGACAATGACCACAATCGACAGCCCTTCTGTCGAGAAGTGGCGAGCTGAAAACATTGATGTACGTGGGCTCGACTATTAGTCTTGCCAAAGCCGATGGAAGCCGAGTCGGTCGATGACTTCGGACCCGGAAAACGGGAGCCTGCGAGGGCCCCGTCGTAGCGGATTAATGGGTGGGCAACGCCGTCTCACGGCGCACGTTGCTTTCGCCCGTTCGGCCCAGTGGCCGAGCAGCGTTGACTGCGGATCATCGCACGGATGGATTGGAATGACTAGAACGAGGCCGGAGAACGAACCCGCTGCGCGGGAGGGGCGCCTGCGGTTGAGGTAGAGATCAAGAACCGGTCGTCGCGCTCGCGTTGAGCGTCGTTCG
>NZ_JAMYND010000129.1:0-743 GCF_040318885.1 Mesorhizobium sp. M0998 | reverse complement strand
CGCTCCCTCTCTTACGGTGGCTGTCAAACACCACCATTCTGGCACATCGATGCCGTCGAGGGGGCGTCCACCCCATCACTATCGCGCCGTCGTTGCGGGAAGACGATCGAGGTTGAGCCAAGCGAAAACGGTCTTCGGTCAGACCCAATCCATTCGAGGGCGCCATGGGCGTAGCTAGGATGGACAGACAGTCACAACGGCGACCGCGATCAGTCACCCGCTTCCCAGCCCTGTCATGAGCGCTTTGGCGGTCAATACAGCTAACCCACACCTCAACCATGAGAATGATGATGCCGCTCCAGGTACCCGCGCCAAGATGGCCGGCGAGCGGAGCTGGGCCGCGCCGTGAAGCTGGGCGGACCGGATCAGTTCAGTTCAGTTCAGGAGGTGGGTGACGCGCTCCATTGCGAGTGGGCGGCCACGCTCTGGTACAGATTGTATTTGTGCGAGCGATGGCCAAAGCCATTTCTCCATCGGCGGCTCATTTGCCTTATGCTTCGTCAATGATCCGAAATCCGCGTTCCAGACTGCAATCCTATGCTGCTTGACCCTATATTGATCAGCGATCTTGCCCCAAGGCATCCATTCCAAACGGCACAACGCGCCACTTGCTGACGCAGTGCGCCGATGTACGAACGTCTCGATATTTTGGGGCCGCAGAACGAACCCGCTGCGCGGGAGGGGCGCCTGCGGTTGAGGTAGAGATCAAGAACCGGTCGTCGCGCTCGCGTTGAGCGTCGTTC
>NZ_JAMYND010000128.1:0-743 GCF_040318885.1 Mesorhizobium sp. M0998 | reverse complement strand
TGACAAGGCCCAGGGTAACCAAAGCCCCGCTCCGGCGTTGGGGCGAGGGCGGGGGACGCTTTGGCCGGAGCGGGGTTAGGCTAGGTGGTCACCCCGTGGCAAGCAAAGGCGACCGCAGTTGAGATTAGCGGATTTTGTGGCGCTTTCAATATTTCAATATCCGTGACTGAGTGCCTATCGCCTCAGCGGCGCTGGTAAGGAATCGGGCTTCTCGCAAGAGCGAGTCCCAGTTGAGGTTGCCCAATAGGTTGATGAGATCGCGCGCCTGTTCGACGGTGATCCCCGTTTCTTTGACCAGCCGCAGAATGACCAGGTCGTGCATCGGCGGTGGATTGGCGACTTCGCCGGCATCGCAGAACCTTCCAGCGGCAGCCCAAATCATCGGGACGAGGTAGAGCGTCTGCATTAATGGGCAAGAAGGACATTCTACAGGCGGACGTTTGTACCTGCTCCACTCAACCGGCTGGGTGATTAGCATGAGGCTTAGGCTGTGGTGCATGAGCACGCGGTAGCTGCGCAAGCTTCGCTACACCAGCGCACTCGGTCGTGCGCATTGGCACGCTGGCATGTGCATCGGTGGCGGCAACCGGCAGGGTGGGTGGTTTCAGAGATTGAGTACAGAAAAGGCCAGGAATAAATCGGGAGCGACTGTTCACGCGTTGTCCTCGACACGCTTGCCCTCCGCATCCGTCCCTTTGATCTCGGTAGTCCACGCCTCGGTTGGCGCCGATTGCTGGCGGATT
>NZ_JAMYND010000127.1:0-784 GCF_040318885.1 Mesorhizobium sp. M0998 | reverse complement strand
TGTTCAGGCACGACTACAACGCAAGCGACGACACACTCAGGCGGCTGGTGATCAAGCCCCGTCTTCACAATCAGACAATGCCCGGTGCTCCGTCGAGAATAAGCGCTCCCGGTTTGGCTATGGCGCTCGCCGGCGATGATGGCGCACTTGCGCGGTTGAGGCGGGACGATCGCGAGCACCCGCACAACTCGGTATTTCAAGCGGCTCGGCATCCCGCGACCCTGACCTGTTATCAAAAATTATGCTCGCGGCGACTGTCTAAAGTAGACATTAAGTAGATGTCGCGGCTCGACAGGGCCCCATACATGCCCATACGTGCGGAATTCCTCGACGAGGCCGCGCGTGCGATTCTCTTGCCTCGAAACAGGGGCCGGAGATTAACGGGAATGAGGTTTATCGTAGTCACCCCTGGGCCGTAATCGATTGCCTGTCGGATCGAGGCCGAGCAGCTTCAATTCCCCCAGATCGAACACTGAACTACTTGACCCGTTGCCTTCTCACGAACTCTTTCGAAAACACGCGATGAAGACCGAGTGCGCGCGATCCAGCCTCGCCCCTCGCAACGAAATCGGCAGGGCCGACATGCGTTTGCCAGACAAAGTTTGGTGGGGCAGGTTTCCACGTAAGTTTTGATCCATAGGCCGCTTTGCCCGGAGCTGTGATGTGTCCACGTAGAGTGCAGATCCGCGGCTCCAGCCTTCTCGCGCAAGCATTCGGCGTCTCCGCATGATCGACGCAGGATGTTTGCTGCAAGAGTGATGCATGATGGACAGTGGTGGGGCAC
>NZ_JAMYND010000126.1:0-798 GCF_040318885.1 Mesorhizobium sp. M0998 | reverse complement strand
CGGTGCGGACAGCGCCACCTGGCCGATGCTGCCGGCAACGAGAGCGGCAGTAAGGGTTATGAACATATTGCGGGTCATCTTGGTCTTCATTTCTGGCTGCCTCAGCCTATGGCCAACCTTCCCGAATTGCGGCTGAACCATCCCGGAACCCATCGTTCAGCTGTCGTTCATTCATTTTTCCCGGCTCGGCACACATAGAAAAGGCGCCGAACGCCGACGCCCTTTTTCGTAAACTGGCCGGTGCGATCAGGTCGCGCCGCCGACCCGCGCGGCGCAGCCGATGCTCTTGCCATCGACCGCAACTTCGAGCTTGGCGTCGTAAACGCCGCCCTTTGCGTCGAGCGTGATAGCGCCGAGCGTAGCTGGCTTGCCGGGCGCGGCGTTGAAGGCGCCGCCCTGCTCGATGCTGGTGCCGTCGGTGCGACCGGTGCTTTCGACATGGAAGGAATAGGTGCCACTCACGTTTCTGTCAGCATAGGCGAGCGCCTCCAACGAGACCATGCCCCCTTCCGGCGTGGCGCGGATCTCGCAGCGCACCGGCCCAACGGACTGGTCGGCGTTGGCCATGGTCGCCAGCGCGCCGGCCGGGACCAGGACCAGGGCGAGTGCCGCCATGACGCGGCGGGAATGCTTGACGATGCGGGGCATGGTTCGTCTCCTTGGCTTGGCTAGCGGCGGCCGCGGAATCTTTCCGCGGCCGTCTGGCCGTTGCCGTGTTTATGGGCAGGCCTGGACGAAAGCTGCGACATTGCCGCTGCCGCCCTGGCTGACATTGGCATCGCAGCCGTGGCCCACCTG
>NZ_JAMYND010000125.1:0-812 GCF_040318885.1 Mesorhizobium sp. M0998 | reverse complement strand
GAAATGACGTAGGATTTGGTTGCTTAAGCCGATCCGAACCATTTCCCGGAGACCACACCCACCATGAACGATCTTGCGCTGCCGCTGAGCGGTTTGTCATCAGTCGGCGGCAAGTCCGTCGTCGCCCGTTTCGACGGCGGCATGCTGTCGTCCAACAGCGGCGTTCTGGCCTTGGCCGAGGTGGAAAAGCGGTTGCGGGTGGCCGAGCGTCTGGCGCGTTGCATCGACGATCCGCGCTGCCCGGACCAGGTCGTCCACAGCCTGGCGGACATGATCGGCTTTCGCATGAAGATGATCGCCGCCGGCTACGAGGACGGCAACGACGCCAACCGGCTGCGCCGCGATCCGGTCTTCAAGATGGCCCAGGATGCGCTGCCGTCGGGTCGGGATCTGGCGTCGCAATCGACGCTGTGCCGGCTGGAGAACCTACCCGGCGTGCGGGAGCTGGTCGCGATGGGACGGGCGATGGTCGATCTCTATTGCGCCTCGTTCCGGCAGGTGCCGAAGCGGATCGTACTCGACATTGACGACACCTTCGACGCTGTGCACGGAGGCCAACAGCTTCGCCTGTTCAATGCCCACCATGACGAGTACGGCTTCCAGCCGATCGTCGTGTTCGATGGTGCGGGACGGTTCGTCAGCGCGATCCTGCGACCGGCCAAGCGGCCGAGTGGGGCTGAGATCCGCCCCCACCTGCGCCGTCTGGTGCGGGCGATCCGGATCAACTGGCCGAACATTCGAATCCTGCTCCGCGGCGATAGCCATTATTGCAACCCGCAGGTCATCGACTGGTGCCGCGCCAACGACGTCGA
>NZ_JAMYND010000124.1:0-827 GCF_040318885.1 Mesorhizobium sp. M0998 | reverse complement strand
ACTAGGGCTTGTTGAGATTCATTTGGAGTTGATGACGGCAGCAGCGAGATGAATGATGGCATTGAAGCTCTGGTCGGTTTTGTCGGCGCGCATGGCGATGCGTTTGAACTCTTTGAGTTTGCAGAAGAAATTCTCGATCAGATGACGCCATTTGTACATCTCGGCATCGAGCGGGATCGGCTTTGTTCGGCGCGGATGCTGGGAAATGACGATCTTGGCGCCACGCTCGTTCAAATCGGCGATGATGGTGTTGCTGTCGAAGGCCTTGTCGGCGATCAGAGCGCCGAAGGAGAGGCCTTGGATGAGCGGTTCGACACCGACCGTATCGAAGCGCTGGCCCGGCAGCAGGACAAAGCGCACGAGATTGCCAAGCGCGTCGGTAAGCGCCAAGATTTTGGTTGTCATACCGCCCTTGGAGCGACCTATGGCCTGGCTTTGAGTCCCCCTTTTGCGCCCTGGCCGTGTCGATGGACCTTGACGATGGTGGCGTCGACCATGGCGTATTCCATGTCCGGCTGGCCCGAGCAAGCCTCGAAAAGCCGAATGAAAACATCGGCTTTGACCCAACCTCGGTATCGCGTGAAAACGCTGTTCCACTTTCCGAAGAGGGCAGGCAGATCACGCCACGGACTGCCAGTCCGCACGATCCAAAGAACCGCTTCGACGAACAGGCGATTGTCCTGGCCGCTTCGCCCAGGATCCGCTGGCTTACCCAGACAATGCGGTTCCATCTTCGCCCACTGGGCGTCCGTCAGCACGAATCGTTCCATCCAAAGCTTGAATCACGATCAAGCCAGAATGGGAATCATGAATATCAACAGGCCCTA
>NZ_JAMYND010000123.1:0-869 GCF_040318885.1 Mesorhizobium sp. M0998 | reverse complement strand
CTCATCCACGAAAAGAAGCTCGGCAATCTGCAGGCACTGCTGCCCATCCTCGAAGCCGTGGTGCAAAGCGGCAGGCCGCTGCTGATCATCTCCGAGGACGTCGAGGGCGAAGCGCTGGCAACGCTGGTCGTCAACAAGCTGCGCGGCGGACTCAAGGTAGCGGCCGTCAAGGCGCCTGGCTTCGGTGACCGCCGCAAGGCGATGCTGGAAGACATCGCCGTGCTCACCGCCGGACAGATGATTTCCGAGGATCTCGGCATCAAGCTGGAGAACATCACCATAGACATGCTCGGCCGCGCCAAGCGCGTGCTGATCGAGAAGGACACCACCACGATCATCGACGGCGCCGGCGAGAAGACCACCATCCAGGCGCGCGTCCAGCAGATCAAGGGGCAGATCGAGGAAACCACGTCCGACTATGACAAGGAGAAGCTGCAGGAACGTCTCGCCAAGCTGGCGGGCGGCGTTGCCGTCATCCGCGTCGGCGGCGCGACCGAATCCGAGGTCAAGGAAAAGAAGGACCGCATCGACGATGCGCTGAACGCCACGCGCGCGGCCGTCGAAGAAGGCATCGTTCCCGGCGGCGGCGTCGCGTTGCTGCGCGCCAAGGCTGTGCTGAAGGGGCTGACCGGAGCCAATGCCGATGTGACGGCAGGCATCTCGATCGTGCTCAGGGCCCTTGAAGCGCCAATCCGGCAGATCGCCGAGAATTCCGGCGTCGAAGGTTCGATCGTCGTCGGCAAGCTCGCCGAGGGCAAGGATCACAATCAGGGCTTCGATGCCCAGAACGAGGTCTATGTCGACATGATCAAGGCCGGCATCGTCGACCCGGCGAAGGTGGTACGGACGGCGCTGCAGGACGCGGGCTC
>NZ_JAMYND010000122.1:0-883 GCF_040318885.1 Mesorhizobium sp. M0998 | reverse complement strand
ACCCCACGGGATCGCATCCAGATCAGCAAAACCTATTCACTTCAACGACATAGACAGATGGGTGTTATGAAACAGGATTGTAATCGGCGCGCCATACATTGAGCCTCGCGCGGGCCTGGGCCAGGGACGTGAACCGCGTCTCGTTGAGGAGTTCATCGCGAAGGGGGCCGTTGAAGCTCTCGCGTTAGGGTCCTAGCCAACCTCCGACTGTGAACTCGCGGAAGCGATTTACGGCAAGCGCACACAGCAGCTCGTCCACGGCGTTCGTACATGAAGTTTGGAAACTTATAATACTGGTACACACCTCCATGGGGGAACATTATCTCCAATATCTCAGCGATTACCGGATAGCTATCTGCCTTCACCTACCTCGGCCTAGTGCAGAATCTTGGCCGAATGAACTCGGCGCTCTTGCTGCACACCAATGGTCCGTCCCGCGCGAAGTGCGATCATACCGCCGCAGCTTACCTTCAATCCGGCACTGGCGAGGATCTAGATCCAAGCCGACGGCGCCGGGCATCAAATAAAAAGCCGCCGACCGAAGCCAGCGGGCTTGATTGGGATGGCCCGCGCGGACGGTCAAGGCTGCGCCGGCCGACCATGGCGGAGGGACCACCTCGGTCAACGGCACGGCCCGATGACGGCGTGCCGATGTACCACAACATACGGCGAGATAGAGCCTTCCGGCGTCGCGGAAAAAAAGCCCGCCGGTTTTGAGCCAGCGGGCAAGTTCTGGAGTGGCTGAGATCAACCCAGCATCAGTCAACGACCGGCGGAAGGGTTGGTTGCAGTGGATGCCAGCTAGGGTCAGGACCCATTAATTTGTTGAGTTGATCTCTGTTGGGTGATTCAAGGTGGCAGGAGGTGCCGCCTTGAGTGATTT
>NZ_JAMYND010000121.1:0-1039 GCF_040318885.1 Mesorhizobium sp. M0998 | reverse complement strand
ACGACCGAGATCTTCATCGATGACGATGGCGTCTTTCCAGCCAAGGGACCGCGCTCGCTCGGCAAGCCCATATTGGCGTCGACGGCTCTCGGGATTGTTGACGAGTTGATCGGCCGTCGACTGCCGGACATAGACATAGGCACCGCGCGCGAGATGTTCAGCGGTGATCTTCATGATCTGCCTCCCGTCCCGTCTGGCTCACCACCGCTTCCCTCAGCAAGGTCTCGATCAGCGGGAGGGTGCGTTCCCGGACTTCGCCTGGAAGACTCGATGGCGGAGCCTTCTTGGAAAACAGGTCTGGCTGGTCGGTTCGGCATTGCCTGCGCTGCATGATCGTCTCCTGGCTGGCGTGAGTCGCTCTGCAGAAAACGTAGACATGCATCGACCTCGCGGCGCAGGTCGCGCAGGCATGAAAGGGGAAAACGGGGCGCCTCGCGAACCGCCATCGTCAGGGCGATCTCTTCCGTCATCCAGATCGGAATCAGCGCCAGGCTGCCATCCGGTTGTCGCCCGACATAGGCCGGCTCACCGCAATAACGCTGACGGCCTGTGACGAAAATCTCCCCGCCCGAACGTGGATGAAAGGCGTAACGGACAATCTTCTTTGCCTCGCCATCCTGATAACGGGCATTATGAGCCCAGTCCGCCCGGCGTCGGCAACAGCTGGCTCGCCTGCGCCTTGGGCCACAAGGCTTGCCGGGAAGACTTCTCCGTCGTCTACCATCGAGCGCCCCGGTTCTTCGCTGCGCTTGCCTTGGCACGGGGCGATGGCCGATACGCCAGGATGTTGAAGGCGCTGGCGAGAACCGATTTGCTCATCCTCGACGATTGGGGCGCCGAAAACTCAAAGACGATCAGCGCCGCGATCTCCTTGTCGATGCCGGCTCAATACTCCCCAGAAGTGCCGTTTGAATCTTCCCCAGTTTAGCGCTGTCGCCGGGGGTGGCGGGCGCCCGGCCGGGGGCCCGCGGCGCGGGGTGTGTTGTTGTTTTGCCGCTTGTGGGGGGTGGGGTTTTTGGGGTGAAAGAAGGGGGTGTGT
>NZ_JAMYND010000120.1:0-1051 GCF_040318885.1 Mesorhizobium sp. M0998 | reverse complement strand
TAGAGCGGTTCCTGATTTGACGGAATCGAAGGGGATTCCGGATCAGTCGGTTTTGTGATTCAAGATGCTGGCTGGAGTGGAGGCCAGCATCGGATGACGCGACCTCTTTCGGATGATCTTCGCGAACGTGTTGTAGCGGCGGTTTTGGGTGGCGAGAGCCGCCGGTCGGCCGCGAAACGGTTCGGCATTTCGGTTTCGGCGGCGGTGAAGTTGTTGCAGCGCCATCGGGCGACTGGCTCGGTTGCGCCTGGCAAGATGGGCGGACATCGCAAGAGGGTGCTGGAGCCGCACCGTGCCTTCATCGAGGCGCGTGTGCGTGAGACGCCGCATCTGACACTGCATGGTCTGAAGGATGAGTTGGCCGCACGCGGGGTCAAGGTCTCGCACAACGCGGTCTGGATGTTCTTGAGGCGCGAGGGCCTGAGCTTCAAAAAAAACGCTGTTCGCCCTTGAGCAGGCGCGCGCTGATATTGCCCGCAGGCGTCAGCGATGGCGCTCTTGGCAGGCCGGCCTCGATCCGCAGCATCTGGTCTTCATCGACGAGACCTGGATCAAGACCAACATGGCTCCGCTGCGCGGTTGGGGGCCGAAGGGCGAGCGGCTGCGCGGCTTGGCCCCGCACGGCCACTGGCGCACGCTGACCTTCCTCGGCGCGCTGCGCTGCGATAGGCTCGCGGCACCTTGCGTCTTCGACGGGCCAATCAACGGCCAATGCTTCCGCGCCTATGTCGAGCAGCAGCTCATCACCGTGCTGAAACCCGGCGACATCGTCGTCATGGATAATCTGGGAAGTCATAAGTCGGCGGCCATCAGGCAGATGATCAAGGCGGCCGGCGCCAGGCTTTGGTACCTACCGCCCTACTCCCCAGACCTCAATCCGATCGAGCAGGCCTTTGCCAAAATCAAACACTGGATGCGCCAAGCTCAGAAACGTACCGTCGAGGACACTTGGCGCCACATCGGCCACCTCGTTGAAACGATCGAGGCAACCGAATGCAACAACTACTTCGCAAACGCCGGCTACGCTTCCATCAAAACGTGAAAGGCTCTA
>NZ_JAMYND010000119.1:0-1098 GCF_040318885.1 Mesorhizobium sp. M0998 | reverse complement strand
GAGATCTTTGCACAGAAGCCGATCAGTGATTCTGTTGTGAGGTTGGAGCAGGGAGATTCGCGATGGTGGATCGTGTTCTGGGTCAGTTGAGTCTGGCGGACGGTCTTGCGGTGTCGGATGAGACGATCTTCGACCTGATTGCGAAAGAGCTGGACTGGGAGCCGATCAGCAAGCTGCTTGGCCCGCGCAGCAGCAGCGGCCCGGGTAGCGCCAGCTACCCGGCAATGTTGCTGGTGCGCTGCCTTCTGCTGGGTGTGTGGCATGGGCTGAGCGATCCAGCGCTTGAGGCGCAGATCCGTGACCGGCTGTCGTTTCGCCGCTTCGTTGGCTTCAGCCTCTCGGACCGTACGCCCGATCATTCGACCCTATGGCGCTTTCGCGACGAGCTGACGCGTGAGCGGCTGATCGACAAGGTGTTTGAGGAGATCAACCGGCAGCTGGAGACGAAAGGCCTGATCGTCAAGCGCGGCACGCTGGTCGATGCCTCGTTCATGCAATCCCCCGGCCGGCCGCCCAAGCAGCCGAAGAAGGGCCACCACGGCCCGGTCAAGCCGTCGGCGGACAAGGATGCGCGCTGGGGCAAGAAGGGCAAAAAGAGCACTTTTGGCTACAAGATGCACATTGGCGTCGACCAGGGGCACACCTTGATCCGGCGCGTCGAGGTGAGCGACGCCTCAGTCACCGACACCGAGCCGGCCGACCGGTTGATCTGCGGCGATGAGAAGGCGGTCTATGGCGATCAGGCCTATTACACCCATGCCAGGCATGACCGGCTCGCTGAGGCCAAGATCAAGGATCGCCTGATGCGGCGGCCCAACAAGCATCACCCTGAATTGCCGCCGCGCGACAAGCTGCGCAACCGGCTGATCTCCAAGGTGCGGGCGGCGGTTGAGCGGCCTTTCGCCGTGTTCAAGGAGCGTTACGGCATGCGGCGCATGCGCTTCTTCAACCTTGCGACCAACCGCACGCAGTGCATGCTGGCGGCATGCGCCTACAATCTGCGGACTATGATCGGTGTCCTGTATCCACCCAAAGAGAGACGGGCGTGAGGGAGGAGTGCGTCCAAAATCGAGCCGATCGGGCCAATGATGCCGGTCG
>NZ_JAMYND010000118.1:0-1151 GCF_040318885.1 Mesorhizobium sp. M0998 | reverse complement strand
ATGGCGATTTTGGGGTTGAGTTTAGGCTGAGAAAGGATTCTTTGGAGAGGCAGTTGAGCGAAGGAGCGACTGCCATTTCCTGCCTTGAGAGCTACTTTGGCGCGGTGCCTGATCCACGCGCGCCCAACGCCACGCACCGGCTTGGCGACCTGATCGTGATGATGATCGCAGCAAGCCTGTGCGGCGCCAGCAATGCGACGGAATTTGCCCTGTTCGCGCAGGAGCGCAAGCAGGCGCTGTCGCGGCTGATCGACTATGACGCAGCTCCCAGCCACGACACCTTCTCGCGGCTGCTGCGTCTGCTCGACCCGGAGGCCTTTGGTCGCGCCTTTGCTGCCTTTGCCGCAGCTTTCGCCCGAGCCAGCCGAGAGACGCCCGAGGTGGTGTCGCTTGACGGCAAGGCTTTGCGGCGAGCCTACGAGAAGGGCTTGGCAGCCAGTCCGCCGTTGACGGTGTCGGCCTTCGCCGCCGAGACCCGGCTGTGCCTGGCGGCAGTCTCGCCGAGCGATGGTGAGAACGAAGTCGAGGCCGCGCTCAAAGTCGTCGAACTCATTGATCTTACGGGCAGATTGGTCACCGCCGACGCGCTCCACTGCCACACCCGCATGGCTGCGGCCATTACCCAAAGAGGTGGCGATTACCTGCTTGCGCTGAAGGGCAACCGTCGTCATTGGCTGCGCCGTGCCAACCTGCAACTGGCCGACGCCACCCCTTCCATTGCCGAGCGGACCGAGACCAGCCACGGCCGCAACGAGTGGCGGCAGGCCGAGATCGTGGCGGCGGCCGAGCCGCTGATGCCCGGCCACCGGGCCTTCATCCGCATCACCAGCCGACGCGATCAGGCCAAGCCGTTGATGCGCCTGTTCATGGCCTCCACGCTCATGTCGCCGCAGCGGGCGCTCGACCTCACTAGAGCTCATTGGCAGATCGAGAACGGCCTGCATTGGATGCTCGATGTCCATCTCGATGAGGATCTCAGCCGTGCCCGCAAGGACAATGCCCCCGCCAACACGGCCCTTCTCAATCGCCTCGCCAGAAACATCCTTCAGGCCGCCGATGCTGCCAAAGTTCCCATCAGCCATCGCATCAAGAAATGCGCCTGGAACGACGACTATCTCATCAATGCCATCACTCATATGCGATAGCCCTGC
>NZ_JAMYND010000117.1:0-1207 GCF_040318885.1 Mesorhizobium sp. M0998 | reverse complement strand
GGTCGACGGCGTCATACTGGCGGCGTGCATGGGCGGCTTCATAACGTGCCTGCTCGAGTGCGAGCTCCACATGGCGCCGCTTCTCTCCAGCCTGCACGGTGGAGGTCTCGATGGCCTTGATCGCCGCTTCCATGCCGAGCGGTTGAAGGCGTTGAAGAACCTCCGCGCTGACCGCCTGATCGACCCGCAACGATCCGAAGCCGATGCACGGGTCGGTTCCGTGGTTGACCTGCGCTCCGCGGCAATGATAGCGCCCCGTATTGCCGTTGCTGCCGGAATAGGAGACATGCAGCTTGCGGCCGCAATGGCCGCAGCGCAAGAGACCGCCGAGCAGCAACTCGCCCCGGCGAAGAGCACCGCGCGGCACCAGGCCTTTGCTTGTGGCATTGTCCGTGATCAGGCGCTGATTCCTCTCAAAATCGTGCCAGCTCAGGTAACCTTCGTGATGGTCGATGAGCAAGACCTCCCAGTCGGCGCGATCGCGCCTGATCCCACGCAAAATCCGTTTGCGTCCGGCCTCTATGGTGACTTTGCTGCAGGTTCGCCCGAACGCATAGGCGCCGGCGTAGATCGGGTTGGTGAGAATGTGGTGCACCGTATTGTAGACGGGCAGCCTCCAGACGATCGCCCTGTCCGCCGCGCGCGTGTAATTTACGGCAGGGAGCATAATGCCCTCGCGGCGCAACCACAGATGCACCTGCCGGATGCTCTGCAGTTCGTTACAAGATCGATCGCCTCGCGGATCCGCAGGTCCGGGTCTTTCTCGACCCGGTTCCGGCCCGACTTGACGTAACCGATCGCCACCGTCAGGAAAAGTTCGCCCCGTCGTGCCTTCTGCTTCAGGGCTTCGATCGAGCGAGCCCGCAGGATCGAAAGCTCCAGTTCGCTCATCGTGCCCTTCATGCCGAGCAGCAGCCTGTCGTTGGGATGACGCGGTTCGTAGATGCCGTCCTCATCGATGATGAGCGTTCCGACAGGGCCGCAAAACTCGATGAGCGTATGCCAGTCCCGGCCATTGCGGGCCAGCCGGGAGGCTTCAATGGCGAGGACCGCACCAACCCGACCTTCGCAGATCGCCGCCAGAAGCTTCTCAAAGCCCGGACGGCTGATGCCAGACCCTGAACGACCGAGATCTTCATCGATGACGATGGCGTCTTTCCAGCCAAGGGACCGCGCTCGCTCGGCAAGCCCATATTGGCGTCGACGG
>NZ_JAMYND010000116.1:0-1221 GCF_040318885.1 Mesorhizobium sp. M0998 | reverse complement strand
GAGCGGACCGAGCGGCTTCGCCGCCTCGTCGCGCGGCGCAACCAGGTCGTGCGGCATCGCACGCGCGTGAAGAACGAGGTGCATGGCATCCTGCAGGCGCACCTCGTGCCGAAGTGCCCGCATGCCGATCTGTTCAACAATTGCGGTCGCGCTCGAGCGGCAGGTGCTTCCCGACGACGGAGCGGGCCGCTATCGCCCGCCACATCCGCGAGATCGATCGCCTGGCCGAGGATCTGGCTGACCTCGATCGCGACATCGCCCGGGAAGCGGTTGATGATGCGCAAGTCCGGCGGCTTCAGACGATCACCGGCGTCAATGTCATCGTCGCGAGGGGTATCATCGCCGCGGTCGGCGACATCCGGCGGTTCCGCGAGCCGCAGAAGCTGGTGAGCTACTTCGGCCTCAATCCGCGTGTGCGCCAATCCGGTCTTGGCTTGGCGCAATATGGCCGGATCAGCAAACATGGGCGTTGCCATGCCCGCGCCATGCTGGTCGAGGCCGCCTGGGCGGCGGCGAAGGCGCCCGGACCGCTCAGGGCCTTCTTCCTACGCATCCGTAACAAGCGTGGTCATCAGGTCGCAGCTGTGGCGGTCGCCCGCAAGCTCGCCGTGCTGATCTGGCATCTGCTGACAAAGGAGCAGGACTACTTCTGGGCTCGCCCGGCGCTGGTGGCGGCAAAGCAGAGGCAGCTCGCTCTCAAGGCCGGCGCGCCGGGCGAGCGCGGTGCCGGTCGCCGCGGTTCGGCTTACGCCTACAACGTGAAGGAGTTGCGAAACAGCGAGAAAGCCGCGGCCGAGAATGCCGAACGTGCCTACGAGCTAATGGTTCGGCATTGGCGGTCACGCGGGCCGAAGCGGCGCACGGACGCCACAAACGAGGAACGACTATAACGGCTGCGTGGCGGCACTCTCATCCTCTCGCACCACTCTTTGCCACGTGGTCGTCCGTGCCGGACAAATATAGCACAAGGAAATCTGGCGGCACGACCTACGCCCTCGGTCCGCTCCAGAACGGCGCCGTGCTCGACGCCGTCAAGGCGTGGCCTGGAAACCTCGCAGCCGGCAGCGGCGCCATCGCACCGGCCAGCCTTGACTGCGTCTCGACACGCTCGCATGGGAAATCCTGTGGGCCGGGACGAAGAAACAGGCTCACCTGAGCCGAACAAAGAAACGCAACAGGAATCGAAAAAGTCGAAATCAGGCTTGTCGATGTCATCCGTCG
>NZ_JAMYND010000115.1:0-1240 GCF_040318885.1 Mesorhizobium sp. M0998 | reverse complement strand
TGGCCTGCTGCCGGTTTCGTGGACACCGAGATAAGGTGTTTAACGGAACTGGAGAGTTGGAATGCAAAGAAGGAAGTTCAGCCGCGAGTTCAAGCTTGAGGCGGTGAGATTGATCAAGGATCGGGGCGTTGCGGTGGCCCAGGCTGCCCGCGACCTCGATCTCCACGAGAATGTGCTGCGCAAATGGGTGCGCGAGCTGTCGACCGATCCGCAGCACGCGTTTCCCGGTCATGGGCAAATGAAGCCGGAGCAGCAGGAGATCGACCGGCTACGCAAGGAAGTGGCGAAGCTGAAGGCGGAGCGCGACATCCTAAAAAAGGCCGCAGCCTACTTCGCGAGGGAAGTGACGTGAAGTTCGCTTTCATCGCGAGGCACCGGAACATCTGGCCGGTGGCATGGCTTTGCAGTGCGCTGGATGTGTCCCGCTCAGGCTTCCATGCCTGGCTCGACCGCAGCCCCAGCGCTCGCTCCCGGGATGACGAGATCCTCGTTTCCAGGATCGACCGTAGCTTCAAGAGCAGCGACCGCACCTATGGCGCCCGTCGCGTCTGGCACGACGTGCTGGCTGAGGGGCTGTCCTGCGGCCTGCATCGCATCGAGAGGCTTATGCGGGAGAACGGTCTGCGTGCCAGGCCTCGGCGCCGCGGACTGCCGAAGGATATGGGCGAGCGAGCGGTTGTGTCGGACAATCTCCTTGACCGCGCCTTCGAGGCCTCGGCGCCGAACCAGAAATGGGTCGCCGACTTCACCTATATCTGGACCGCCGAAGGATGGCTCTACGTTGCCGCCGTGGTCGACCTGTTCTCCCGGCGGGTCGTCGGCTGGGCGATGAAGGCCGAGATGACAGCACAGCTCGTCACCGACGCCCTCATCATGGCGATCTGGCGCCGGGGCAAGCCCGACAGCCTGCTGCATCATTCCGACCAGGGATCGCAATACACGAGCGAGCAGTTCCAGCGCCTGATGGCCGATCACGGCATTACGTGTTCGATGAGCCGGTCGGGCAACGTATGGGACAATGCTGCGATGGAGAGCTTCTTCTCGTCGCTCAAGACCGAGCGGACAGCCCGCAAGGTCTACAGGACGAGGGATGACGCCAGAGCGGATGTGTTCGATTACATCGAATGCTTCTATAACCCCCGGCGGAGGCACTCGACGCTGGGCTATCTGAGCCCCGTGGAGTTCGAGGAACAAGCTATGTTAGCTTAACCTCGTGTCCGAAAAACCGGCAGCAGGCCAA
>NZ_JAMYND010000114.1:0-1259 GCF_040318885.1 Mesorhizobium sp. M0998 | reverse complement strand
GCAGCGCTTACAAGCTGACCTACGACCAGGCGCCGTTCTCCAACGCCTCGCGTCTGACAGCCGTCAGCCGCTACGGCACCGATGCCACCATCGCTGCCGACGGCACCATCACCGGCAGCACTTCAGAGCTGCTCGGTCAGATGATCTACCAGAATACCGATGGGGTCTACACGACGGTCGATGCCTCCCTCCTCACAGGCTTTCTCCTCATGGAAGGAGCACCAAACGAGGTCGGCGATTTGGACTTTGACAGCCGCGACGAGATCTTTGGCGACTACGCCACGCAAGGAGAATCCCCAACAGGGCAAAAGTCGGCCAGTAGAACAAAGTACCGATATAAATTCGATTCGAATGGCGCACTGATCGATACAATCTCGGTGAGCCTTAACGCCGCCTATGACGGAAAATATTCTTCCAAGCCCGGTCGGTTCTTTCCCGACAAAAGCACGATGGACTTTGCGGACACGGTGACGTCAACTTCGAATGACGGCCACACGGTGACGACGGGCACACGAGGCGCGTTTGTCATCACAAACGCCCAGCTCGCGTTGACCAATGCCAATTGTAAATCAACGCTCTTCTTCGGTGGCCCCGTCGTGCCGGCCAGCTACGAAGCCGCGTGCGATGCGCTCTCGACCGGCTCATTTGTTGTCGCTGACGCTGACGCTGACGGCATCGACACCGTGAACCGCTCAACCATCTGGGGCGATATCGGAGTTGGCGATTTCCTCGGCAATGGGCACCAGCAGCCGCTATTAGCACAGGCGCTCTTCGGCGGAGACGTAGCGAAAGGCGTCCTGTCAAACGGCACCTGGGAGCCGGTCCAGCCCTCCTTTTCCTTCGGCTGCTCGGGGCAGCTTTATACCGGCTCAGGGAGTTGTATTCTGGCAGATGTCAATGGCGACGGCGCGACAGACATTTTCCGTTACAATGGCACTGACGACAGCGCCAGACTGTGGCTGTCGACCGGTGTCGACTTCAAGGAATACGCGGTTTCCTCGATACCAGGGACGTCCGCCATTCTTCGCGACTTCGACAATGACGGTCGCGTGGACGTCATCACCATCGGCGGCACATTGACTGCGAAGAGGGCCGACACGATCCGGGTCTTCTCACTGCGTCCGTCGTCGACGGCGATGGCCCCGGTGGAATTCACACTTCCGGCCAGGATGGACGCCGGCGTTGCGATAGGCGACTTCAACGGCGACGGGCTGCCGGACTTTACCGACTACAAAGACCACATGTTCATCTCGGCGCCC
>NZ_JAMYND010000113.1:0-1281 GCF_040318885.1 Mesorhizobium sp. M0998 | reverse complement strand
CAGGCCACGCGAGAAGCGCGAGACGGGAGAGCAGGATCTTTTCCGCTCCAGGCTCGATCAGATCATCAACATGAAGCACGAGCTGGTGTGCCTGGCGCAGGCGATCGACTGGCCGGTGCTGGAGGAGCGTTTCGGTGCGGTCTATTCGGACGGTCCCGGCATGCCGCCGCTGCCGACCCGGCCGATGGCGGGGCTGGCGATCCTCAAGCACACCTTCAACCTGTCAGACGAGGTGCTGTGCGAGTGCTGGGTGGAAAACCCCTACTTCCAGTATCTGTGCGGCGAGGAGTTTTTCCGCCACGCACTGCCCTTCGACCGCTCGTCGATGACGCGCTGGCGCAGCCGCATGGGCGAGGAGCGGATCGTCGCGCTTTTGCAGGAAAGCCTCAGTATTGCGGTCAAGACCGGGGCGATGAAGCCGACCGACACGCGCCAAGTGATCGTGGACACGACCGTGCAGCCGAAGAACGTGATGTTCCCGACCGACGCCAAGCTCATCCACCGGGCCCGCGAACGGCTGGTGCGGCTGGCCAAACGGGCGGGCTGGATTTGCGCCAGACCTATGTGCGGGTCGGCAAGCTGGCGCTGATCAAGCACCGGCGCCTACGCCCACGCCAAGCAGTTCAAGCGGGCCAACAAGGCGCTGCGCAGGCTCAAGACCTATCTCGGCCGGACCATTCGCGACATCTCCCGCCAGATCGCCGGCGATGCGGAGCTGGACGCGCTCTTCAAATGGTCGCTCTACCAGGCCTCCACCGTTCTCGAGCAGCGTCAGCGCCAGCGCGGCCGCAAAATCTACAGCCTGCATGCGCACGAGGTGGAATGCATCGGTAAGGGCAAGGCGCATGCGCCCTACGAGTTCGGGGTGAAGGTGTCGGTGGCCACCACGCTGAAGCGCTCAAAGGGTGGCCAGTTTGCCCTGCATGCAAAAGCGCTGCCCGGCAATCCCTATGACGGCCACACGCTCGCAGCGATCATCCCTGACATGGAAAAGACCATCGGCAATGAGATCAGCCGCGTTCTCGCCGACGCCGGCTATCGCGGCCAGAACGCACCGGAGAGCCACAAGTTCAGGGTCTTCACCAGCGGCCAGAAACGCCGTGTCACCCCAGCCATCAAGCGCCAGATGCGCCGCCGCTCCGCGATCGAGCCCGTGATCGGCCACATCAGGCCGAGCACCGGATGGGCCGCAACTATCTCGCCGGCAAGCAGGGCGACGCCGTCAACGCCATCCTGGCCGCCGCCGGCTACAACTTCTCCCTCCTGCTCAGGTGGCTGAAG
>NZ_JAMYND010000112.1:0-1349 GCF_040318885.1 Mesorhizobium sp. M0998 | reverse complement strand
GCAGCGCTTACAAGCTGACCTACGACCAGGCGCCGTTCTCCAACGCCTCGCGTCTGACAGCCGTCAGCCGCTACGGCACCGATGCTGCCATCGCTGCCGACGGCACCATCACCGGCGGCACTTCAGAGCTGCTCGGTCAGATGACCTATCAGAATACCGATGGGGTCTACACGACCGTTAATGCGCAGCTCTACGAGCATACGGAGGTCAGCCCTTTGCCGCCGAGCTATACCAATCCGAACCAAGTCGGCGACCTTGACTTCGATGGCCGCGACGAGGTCTTCGGGGACTATACCGAAACGACGATGTCCGGGCAGACAATAACAACCAACGTCTACAAGCGTGTCATCAAGTTTGGCGCTGGCGGAATTCCGGCAGACAACAAGACCGTATTTCTGCGTATCAAGTCGCCCTCGGAGTCCCCGCCACCACCGGACCCAAGCGACCCAAACCAACAGCCCCCACCCAAACCGATCTTTTTCTCGGATCCCGGCCGCTTTCTCTCAACCAAGAACACGATGGACTTTGTGTACTATACGAATGGCCCCGGCGGCAGCGTGTTCCCCCTTCCGCCAGGATATTACTCCCAAGGCGCGCTTCTTCTGACCGATGCTCAACTGGGCATGATCAAATCCGACTGCAATCCGACAGCGCCAACCGGCTATCAAACCGTCTGCAGTGCGTTGCCGTACGGGACCAATTTGGCCACGCGTCCTGACGCCCCGACATTTGTCGCCGATCCTGACGGTGATGGCGTCGACAATCTCAATGTCAATGCGAACGGTGATTTGAACAAGGTCATTGGTGTTGGCGATTTCCTCGGCAACGGGCACCAGCAGCCGTTGTTCGCCGTGGGGCTACTGGGCGGAAACGTAAAAAAGGGTGTTCTGTCGAACGGCACATGGGAGTTGGCGGAGCCCTCCTTGTCCCCCGTCTGCTCGGCGCTTGCCGGCCTAAGCAGCTGCGTTCTGGCCGATCTGAACGGCGACGGCGCGACAGATATTTTCCGCTATGGCGGCAATAATCACAGCGCCAAACTATGGCTGTCGACCGGGATCGGCTTCAAGGAGTACTCAGTTTCCGCGATGGCGGGGACGTTTGCCGTTCTTCGCGACTTCGACAATGATGGCCGCGTCGACGTCCTCACGATGGCTGGTGATGACGTCGATCAGGCTTACGGGACCGGCACGGTCCGAATCTTTTCGCTGCGACCGTCGTCTAAGGATTATGCGCCGGTGCAGTTCACGCTACCAATGGGAATGACCGCCGGCGTTGCGATAGGCGACTTCAACGGCGACGGGCTGCCGGACTTTACCGACTACAAAGACCACATGTTCATCTCGGCGCCC
>NZ_JAMYND010000111.1:0-1376 GCF_040318885.1 Mesorhizobium sp. M0998 | reverse complement strand
CTCCTAAAAATTTCCCTGTGGATATTGCCTCTGTGACGACTTGGTGTCGTATTCGTTTGGCTGGGGCTGAGTAGAAGTAAGCAACTTGGGCTCGGGGGAATCATGAACAAGTTGCTTGTGGGAGCGGCATTGCTTGCCGCCGGCGTCTTCGGCGCAGATACATCTTTCGTTTCTTATATTAGACACTCCACAGGAATGGCGGCCTTTGCCCAGGAGGCGCAAGGGACTTCGCCTGACCCTGGCGCACCATCCGGCGGCGGCTTCGGCAATGGCGGGGCGGCGCTGGGTTCGGGCAGCGGCGCTTCCACGACCGGCTCTTCGTCGGACCAGACACCTGCAGCAGGTACGAGAGACGGTGCTGCGGCGGGCGAGAGCCCGGATGCTGCAGCCAAGGTCGACGGCAAGCCGGCTGAGAGCGAGGCCACCGATGCCAAGACCGGCACGGCGGCCAAAACGACCGACACAGAAGCCGCACCGGAAGATGCTGCCGCAGCGACCTTGGCGACGACCACGACCACCGAGAGCGATCCCGAGGCGATCGGCACGCCGAAGGTGGATTTGCCGAAGAGTTCAGGCAATGGCAATCTGGGCTATGCCATTGGCATTGATGTTTCGGACTTCCACGGCATCGAGCCGTCGATCGCACTCAATTACAATTCTTCCCGCAAGACCAAGACCGGCGGCCTCTACCAAGGCTGGCTGGGCTATGCCTGGGGCCTTGACGGTTTTGACGTCATCGAGCGGGCAAGCCCCGGCTATGGCATGCCGGCCTTCAATGCCGGCGACATCTATCTGCTCGACGGCCAACAGCTGGTCGCCTGCGTGGCGGGCGTGGTGTCGCCGTCGTGCTCGACCAGCGGCACGCATGCGACGGAGAATGAATCCTATCGCCGCATCGCGCTCAACGGCACCACCAATGAATGGAAGGTGACCGATCGTGATGGCACCGTCTCGACCTTCCGCTCGGTCGCGGCGGTCGCGAACCTCAGCCCTTCCCCGACCATCCCAGGCAAGGACGGCGCTACAGTTGCCAATCCCGCCTATGACCTGGCCTACAATTACCGCTGGCTGCTGACCTCCGTCACCGACACCAATGGCAACAGTGTTGCCTACGGCTACACCTGTCCGGCGAGCCCGGTCTGCTATCCCGATGCGATCAGCTACAACGGCACGGTGGTAAAATTCTATCTGGAGACACGGCCCGACCTGATCCTGATGGGCAATGGCCGCGACATCTCGGAGATCAGCCAGCGCATCAAGGCGATCGGCGTCACCGTGAGCGGAACGCTGCGCAGCGCTTACAAGCTGACCTACGACCAGGCGCCGTTCTCCAACGCCTCGCGTCTGACAGCCGTCAGCCGCTACGGCACCGATGC
>NZ_JAMYND010000110.1:0-1417 GCF_040318885.1 Mesorhizobium sp. M0998 | reverse complement strand
ACGGCATGATGGGGTGGACGGCGCCCGACGGCATCGGATGTGCCAGAATGAGTTCGTTGAGATCTCAAACAAGGGAGCCGTCCGTGGAACACCTTATCCGTATTGGCATGGATACGTCCAAGAGTGTTTTTCAGCTGCATGGTGTCGACGCTGCGGAGCGTTCGGTGCTGGTGCGTAAATTGCAACGGCGGGCGGTAGTCCCGTTCTTCGCCAAGCTTGCGCCGGTGAGGATCGGGCTGGAGGCGTGCGGTGGCTCGCATTACTGGGCGCGCACGCTGTCGGGGCTGGGTCATGAGGTGGTGCTGATCGCGGCGCAGCACGTGAAGCCGTATGTGCGGCGCGGCAAGCATGACGCGGCTGACGCCGAGGCGATCTGCGAGGCGATGAGCCGGCCCAGGACACGCTTTGTTGGGATCAAGAGCGGCGAGCAGCAAGCGGCGCAGATGCTGTTTGGGGTGCGCGAGCAGCTGGTGCGGCGGCGCACGCAGCTTTCCAACACGATCCGCGGCTACGCAGCCGAATTCGGCCTGGTGGCCGCACAAGGCCTTGCCCGCATCGAGCCACTGCTGGCCCGCATTGCCGGCGACGCGACGGTGCCGGCGCTGGCAAAGGAACTGCTTGAGACGCTCGGCGAGGAATACCGCGCGGTGTGCGCGCGATACGCGGCAATCGACAAGAAGCTGTTGGCCCATCACCGCAAGGACGAGACTGGACAGCGGCTGGCTGCGATGCCCGGCGTCGGGCCGGTCGTGGCGAGCCTGCTCGGCGTCAAGGTCACTGATGCGACAGCGTTCGGTTCGGGACGCGACTTCGCGGCGTGGCTGGGGCTGACGCCGAAGAACCATTCGACCGCCGGCAAGAACCGGCTGGGGGTGATCACGCGGGCCGGCGACGAGATGCTGCGGCAGGCGCTGGTGGTGGGCGCGACGGCCCACATCCAGCAGGTGCGTCGCGGCCGCGCCAAGGCCTCGCCGTGGCTGGCGGCGTTGATTGCGCGCAAGCCGCCGAAGCTGGCGGCTGTGGCGCTCGCCAACAAGACCGCCCGTATGGCCTGGAAGATGATGATCACCGGCGAGCCGTACCGTTGCGGCCTGGCGGGCAGCCTGACGCCTCCTCGCCGCCCTCAAGGCCGCTTCGCGCCGCCTACGGCGGTGGCCTGCGGCCAGCCCTGACCGCGGCTCAGCACGGCGCTGACATGCCCGGATAGGCCGCAACGGAGGAACACCGAACACAAGCTCTTGCAACGGAAGGAAGATGGCGTGATCGATCGATCCGTGACGCGCGAAACTCCGAGGGATCCATTGGCCAACGAAACCGCTGGCATGATTGGAACGGGCGTCGCGAACCCCACCTTGGCCAGCGGCCGCAAGGACCGTGCTCAAAGGCCGGACATATGGACGCAAGCGATCGAAAACGA
>NZ_JAMYND010000109.1:0-1494 GCF_040318885.1 Mesorhizobium sp. M0998 | reverse complement strand
CTGATTCAATCTTCGTCGTAAGAGGAGATTGAGTCGATGATGGGCGAGCAAAGTGTGATGCAGGAGGAGCTGTTCTACGGCTTCAGCCTGGAGCGGCATGTGCCGGCGGATCACCTGCTCAGAGCGATCGACCACTTCGTCGACCTGTCCGCCATCCGCCAGCATCTGGCGCCCTTCTACAGCCCGATCGGCCGTCCCTCGATCGACCCTGAGCTGCTGATCCGCATGCTGATCGTCGGCTATTGCTTCGGCATCCGCTCGGAGCGCCGGCTGTGCGAGGAGGTACATCTGAACCTGGCCTATCGGTGGTTCTGCCGGCTTGGCCTCGAGGGTGATGTGCCTGACCACTCAACCTTCTCCAAGACCCGCCACGGCCGCTTCCGCGATGCCGACCTGCTGCGCGAACTGTTCGAGACCGTCGTCCGGCGCTGCATAGCTGAAGGGCTCGTCGGCGGCGAAGGCTTTGCGGTCGATGCCAGCATGATCGTCGCCGACGCCCATCGTCAGCGCGGGATCGAAACGGCCGAGGACCTCAATCCCAAAGCCAAGCGGGCCGTGGCTGAGTATCTCGCCACTCTGGATGACGCCGCCTTCGGGGCCGCCACGCCGGTGGAGCCCAAGTTCGTCTCCCCTGTTGATCCCGCCGCGCGCTGGACTGCCGCTTGGGGTGGCCCAGCCGTCTATGCCTATTGCACGAACTATTTGATCGACGTGGAGCACGCCATCATCGTGGACGTGGAGCCCTCGACCGCGGTGCGCCAAGCCGAGGTGACGGCCGCCAAGACTATGATCGAGCGGGCGCACGACGAGCTCGGCCTCTGGCCGGAGCGGCTGATTGCCGACACCGGCTACGGCTCGGCCGAAATGCTGAACTGGTTGGTGCATGAGCGTGGGATCGAGCCGCATATCCCGGTCTTCGACAAGTCTAGGCGCAAGGATGGCACCTTCTCGCGCGACGACTTCACCTACGACCATAAGGCCGATACATACATCTGTCCTGGCGGGAAGACGCTCAGGCAGCGCCAGAAGACCTATCGGATGCCACACCCTCTCGTCGACGAGAATGGCATGATGCGCTATCGCGCCAGCAAGCTGGATTGCGACGCCTGTGCCCTGAAGCCCAGCTGTTGCCCGAAGGAGCCGGCGCGCAAGGTGCTGCGCTCGATCTATGAGGGCGCGCGCGACATGGCCCGCGACATCGCAAAGACAGACGCCTACCAGACCTCACGCTATCAGCGGAAGAAGGTGGAGATGCTGTTCGCGCACCTCAAGCGCATCCTGAAGCTCGATCGATTGCGATTGCGCGGCCCCTGTGGTGCCCGCGATGAGTTCCACCTTGCAGCCATCGCCCAGAACCTCAGGAAATTGGCCAAGATTTGCACCCTCGGAACAAACGTCCGAGCCACTTAAGGCGAGGAGGTCGCGTCGACCTTAATCAAGACGCTTCGGTGCGAGTGGATCCACGGCTTCATCGCCGACTTCTTCAACACTATC
>NZ_JAMYND010000108.1:0-1554 GCF_040318885.1 Mesorhizobium sp. M0998 | reverse complement strand
GGATCGAGGGCAACCGGGACCAGCTCTTGGGGCGTATCCAGGAGCGATATGGCATCGCCAAGGAAGAGGCAGAGCGCCAGGTTGACAACTGGTCCAGAAGCATCAGCTGAGCCTTGGACGCAACGCCGTCTTCTGCCCCCACCGGGGTGAAACTTTGCGTCGCCCGCCGTGCCGACTGGTGCGGTGGGCTCTTTCGAGAGGCCCCGCGAGGAACCTTTAGCCGTATCTAATATTTCACTTGCGTGGCGGGCTTCGCCCCGGCGTGCGCCCCGCCCGGAGGCGAAGGAGTGCAATGATGAACAACATTATCTGGCTGGTCGGCGCGATCGTGATCGTAATCGCCATTTTGAGCTTTTTGGGTCTGCGATAGGCCTTAGCCTCTCCTCGACCTCTTCGATTCGGCAACGGCTCCCTCTCGGCGTGGCCTCACTGCCCGTTGCACTCAAGCAGGTCAGACTTAGGTCCCAAGCAAGATACTCCAGGATTGGACCGAAGCCCCGGCTGAGGAACGTAGCCGGCTGGCTCACGTTGTGGTGAGCTTTTGGCGCGACGAAGATGCGTCCGGGCGGAAGAGTTCAAGCCAGGGAGGAGAGGCCCGACGCTCCGAACGGGCGTCGGGCCTGGGCGTAAATGCAAACAATCAGCAGACTGTTCAATTCCCATGCCCAGGCAGCACGTGCCGTGGCCAGGCTTCAGGCTGCCGGGATTCGCCGCCGGCAAATCAGCGTGGTCGGATCTTACAACGACAATGATGAACCGATCAGCGTTGCTGGATATTACGACGATGAGATGAGCGCTCTCTGGCGGGGTGCGATTGCTGGTGCCGCACTTGGCGCCACGGCTGGTCTATTGGCCGGCTTCAGCGCTTTTGGAGTTCAAGACGTTGATCCTGCGGGGATGACCGGCATGGCCCTGGTCGGTGCGGCGTGGGGCGGCTTTGCCGGCGTGCTTCTCGGAACTTTCGCCAATTCTGCCCAGAAGCCGCGCAAGCCGAAGATCGCTGAGGGTGTCGTACTGGTGATGGCCCGCGTCGATGAAAGGCAGGCCGGCGCCGCGCATACGGTGCTCCGGAGTTTCGCGGAGATGCCTTCCGGGCCGATGAAGAGGAGCGCTTTGCCAGGTTCAAGCCGGCTCCGCGTCCGATCTGGTGCCCGATGAAGTTTGTTTCGCGAAACGGCAATTCAAACCGGAGGCGCCCGACGAAAGCTTGGCAAACCAACACTTTGGAAGCATGCGGGCTACTTGCCGTCGTGTTGTCCTTTATTCTTACCGTTCTGTTGGTTGGTCTCATCCTTGGCTGAACCATGCCCTTGCCACCGGCGACACTATGCCCGGCAATTGGCGAAGGTTGTGGCCAGTTCGAAGGATTAACCATTCGTGCTAAGCGTTTCGGCGTCGGTCAAGAGCGGCGGTGGTTTCTGTTTTCTCATGCTGTCGCCTTCGAGGGTGACGCGATGGGCGTTGTGGATGATCCGGTCGAGAATGGCGTCGGCGATTGTCGGCTCGCCGATCATGGCATGCCACTGGGCGATTGGCAGTTGCGCGGTGATCAGC
>NZ_JAMYND010000107.1:0-1602 GCF_040318885.1 Mesorhizobium sp. M0998 | reverse complement strand
CGTCGCCGGCGACCACGGCGTGCGTTTCCGACCGAACGACGCCGTTCTGCAACTGCTGAACAGCATCTAAATATTATGTGGCGGAGGCAAGCTGGGTTTGGCCGGCCCTGACGGGCGTCAGGGCGGCTCCGCCACATAATCTCGCCCGACGCATAAGTAAGGATCAAGGCCGAGCATCTCCTGTACCGCCGCTGCCAACCCGTCGAGACCCCGACGGAAGTCGACCGGCCGGGTCGCCACGTAGATCTTGAGATCGGCGCCCGGTGCAATCATCGCGAAGCCGAACCGCACGGATGACCTGGGGCAGGTGCTCAAGGTCAACCGCCGTTCGGATCACCATGTCGTCGATCAGATTTCCACCTTCGCCGGCGTCCATTTCGATGGCCTCATCCTCCGCTGAGGCACCGATGAGTCGTCCACCATCAACTGCGCGAACATCGGCGCCATGCTTTCCGGCAGTGCCAGTTGTTCCCGACGAAGGCGACGCCGCCAATCGTAGACCTGCCAGCGGGTCGCGCCATGCTTGCGTGCGACCGCCGCCACCGGCACCCCCGGCATCAGGCTCTGGGCCGCAATCTGGGCTCTCTCAGCCTCCGAGTGAACCCGCCGTCCCGTTGGACCTTCCAGAACCTCGACCGGCCTGCGTAGCCAGCTGTTGGGACGTGCAAATGGGCGTCCATCCTGCCGTCTGCTCCCACGTAGGCCCTCCGTCTCTCGCGATCGGGGGATTCTTCGCACATTCACTCAGGAGCCGCACGAGGGTAGCGGCGTGGCGCTTACGTCTAATCGCGATGCATGAGTCAAGATGTTTTCGAATGGAATCCGTCCTCCTGATCCTGAGCTGGATGTGGCGAGGTGTTTATCGGGTATGCGTATCCGACGGAGCGCATGATAGAACCACACGGATAGGGGGCCGGTCTCGAACACCACTCGTTTGACGGACGGTGCGCGTTTTTTGGATAAGGTAGGCTATGAGCTTCGGATCGGAAGCGCACTTCCCGAGCCAGACGCGCTTGCCTTCACGTCGAAAAGACACTGCCGTCTCTTTCATCGACACGTCGAGCCCGATATATTCTTCCATGGCTGTTCTCCATTAGATGCTTCGGCCCGACGTCAGTCGTGAGCCCGTATTTCCATCTTATCGGGAACAGCCCACCCTCCAAGGCTATGATTTGGTTCAGGGCGACCCACTCCCGCGATTACACCATGTGGACGCCCCCCTCGACGGCGTCTATTTGCCACGGTGATAGGTGTTCAACCCCTACAACAGAACTGGCGTCCACGACCATGGCGAAGCATGTGTTTCCACGCACAGTAGAACTTGCGTTGATTGTGATGCGGCGTTCAGGATGGTTGATCCCCCGGCGTGCGATTGAGTTAGATAAACAGCACCGCAGCTGCCGCCGCCGCCATGTGTCCAGCCAGAACAGCAGCAGGACCGGCGGTTCAAGGAGTGGCCGCCGGCCTTTGTACCGGCACACGAGACATCCTTGTTCGTATCAATCGGCCCCTGTTGCTGGCGGTCCGCGATATCGAGGCCGCAGTCTGCGAGCATGTCAAAGCAATCGTGGTGGCAAAAGCAGCCAGCGCCGAACATTTGGC
>NZ_JAMYND010000106.1:0-1670 GCF_040318885.1 Mesorhizobium sp. M0998 | reverse complement strand
GTTCGTCGTCTCCGACGACCATCCGGGGCTCAGGGCGGCAATCCGCGAAGTGCTGCCCGAAGCGGTCTGGCAGCGCTGCTACGTGGGGCCGTTGAGAAAGTTGATTCCCGCACGTGGTGGGAACCAAAGAGGCTCAGGCTGTCATGCCTGTCGGGATGCCGGCCAGGCTTCCTCGATCGGCACCATTGGCCGCGTCAGCAGCACCAGCCCCAGCAAATGGGCCAACAAAGCGGCTGCCAGCCTTTTGAGATTCACCGCCGCCGCCGTGAGATAGGCTTGGATTCTCATATTGGCGAGGCCGCGCCGAATCGCCCGGGCGAGGCCATGCCAGGTCTTGGCCTCGCCATGGTAGCCTTCCGAGCGCCACCGATGGCGCTGGTAGAGATGCTTGTCCTCCTCCGACCATCGCTCACGACGCCTGCGCGCCCTCAGCAATGCCGGATAATCATTCCCCACCACGACCGCCTTGTTGACGCGCCCTTTGGACAGGCAAATGGAAGCAAGGTCACAGCCTGCGCAATCTCTGGCGCGCGAATAGAAGAAACGTCCATACTTCAAGGGCCGCTTAGGGCGTAGGATCTTGCCTCGAAGACACTTCAAGATGTCGTGCTTGGCATCGTAACGGAAGCGACGCAGCGGGACCGGGCTGCGGATCGGCTCCGTCTTGGCTGGGATCAATGCATCGATGCCGCGTTGCTCGAAAGCGGCGAACACTTTCGCATAGGCATAGCCGGCATCGGCAGTGACGGTTTGGACGGATAAGCCCGTCGCCTTCACAGCGGCGTCAATCCGCTCCACGATCATCTGCCCCTCGTTGATCTCGCCGGTGGTCACCGCGACGTCGAGAACCACGCCGCGCAGATCATCGACGACGGCATGCTGCTTGTAGGCCGGCTCAAGTCGGCGATTGCGGGCGCTTGTCGCCATGGTGGCATCCCGGTCGCTTACGCAAATCTTCTTGAACTTGCCGGTCTTGCGGCTCTTCCTTGCCGCCGCTTCCGCTTCCTCGTTCGCAGCGTTCACCGCCTCGACATGGCGAACCGCCAAGCTGTCCCAGCTTACGTCGGCTCGGATCAGCGAAGCATCGACGTGAACGATCTCGCCCTTGGCGATCTTGGCCTTGATGCAGGCCTGCACTGTGCGCTCAAAGATCCGGCGAAATCGTGCCTCGCCCCAGCGCTGGCGGATGCGTGTCAGGGAGGAGTGGTCGGGAAGTGCTTCGTGGAGACCGTAGCCGACAAACCAACGGATCGCGATGTTGACCTGCGCCTCTCGCATCAGCCGGCGGTCATGCACAATTCCAAGCAGGAAACCGGCGAGCATCAGTCGGACCGCAACCTCAGGATCAATGCCCGGGCGGCCATTGTCGGTGCAGTAGAGGTTCGCCACCTCGTCACGCAGCCAGGACAGATCCAGCACACGGTCGACCCGCGCGAGAATATGATCATCAGGAACAAGCTGCCGTAGCGAGCCAGTCATGAATAGCTCAAGCTGATCGCGCTCCTTGCGTCCCAGCATCGCGAACCCTCCAGAGAATCAACGACTTCCCAATTGAATCAGTAGGAGGAGACTTCTTCAACGGCCCCTACGTGCACTTCCTCAGAAACGCGCTCGACTACGTGCCGCGCAAGGTCGACGACGATTGCCTGATGGAGCTCAGATGGTTCTAC
>NZ_JAMYND010000105.1:0-1821 GCF_040318885.1 Mesorhizobium sp. M0998 | reverse complement strand
ACGCCCTGCACGTACATCTCGACCAGCGCCGACACCAATGCCTTCTCCGAACGCTGGTAGCGCTCAAACAACTCCGTCGAGAACCGGCCAGCCCGATCCTGCGGAACGCGAAGCTCCAGCACCCCGACCCGCGTCACCAGCTTGCGTTCGTAATAGCCGGACCGGTAACTCGTCCGCTCCGCCGTCCGCTCGCCTTTCTCGGCCCCGATCGCCTCCGTCATCTCGGCTTCAAGAACCTCCTGCACGACACTCTGCAATGCCTGGCGAAAGCCGTCCTCATCCGACAACAGCAACGCTTTCAACTCGCCTCTGCTCAGTCTAACGTCTCGATTGGTCATGGCACTTCCCCTTCCACGGGAATCGGTGATCGCAACGTCACCACCGTGCCATGGCCGCTCGCCCCTCAGAGCAAGCCCCGTTCTCTCTCCAAAACTTTTTGCAGAACCTTCAGCACATCTGTGGACGCCCCCGTGAGCGCAAGAAGAATCTTCGAAAGGCAGTATAGCGGCGCGTAGTCGGGTGCTGACATCTGTCCGGCCTCTGATGCGGCCTTCCATTTGCCGCCGGCCCGTATGGGAGTTCGCCGATCGGATCCATATCACTACCGCGCGCTCGAAGCGCTCTGTGCTGAACTGGTTTTTCCGATCCGTCTCTCATCGACTGTCGCGCCATACCTCTCCGTGTGACCTTCCTACACCTGCGACGACCTCAGACCGAGCTGCTATGCTGCCACGGCCGGAGCCCTGTAGGTCCCACCTCTTGCCATGAGCGCCCAGACGATGCGGGCCATCTTGTTGGCAAGAGCGACGACCACAAGCATTGGCGGCTTGCGGGCGAGCATGCGCCCAAGCCACGATCCTTCCCGAATGCCTCGCCGACGAGCATGACGCACGACAGCGCTCGCTCCGATGATAAGCAGGCGCCGCAATGTACGCTCGCCCATCTTCGATGTTGCACCGAGCTTCTGTTTACCGCCGGTTGAGCGTTGCAGCGGCGTCAGGCCCAGCCAAGCGGCGAAGTCGCGCCCCTTTCGGAAGATTGCGGCGCAAGGCGCCAGTGCAACCAGAGCCGTTGCCGTTATCGGACCAACGCCGGGGATTGTTGCCAACCGCCGCACGTCTTCATCCTCTCGGGCACGCCGTGCAATCTCGGCATCGAGCTGCTTGATCCTTTCCTCCAGCGATCTCAGCGTATCGACCAGCACGGTGAGGGCCAGGCGGGCTGCTTCTGGCAGATCGCCCTCAGGATCCTCTACCTTTTCCATCAGCTTGGCAGTATGTGAAGGGCCCTGGGCAACGACCAGTCCATATTCTGCAAGATGGCCGCGCAAGGCGTTGATCGTCTGGGTGCGCTGCCGCACCAGCAGATCACGAGCCCGGAATACGGCCGCACTCGCCTGCTCCTCCTCACTCTTCACGGCGACAAAGCGCATGGTCGGCCGCTGCGCGGCCTCGCAGATCGCCTCGGCATCGGCGGCGTCGTTCTTCTGCCGCTTCACGAAAGGCTTCACATAGGATGGCGGGATCAGACGAACGGTGTGCCCGAGCTTGCCGATCTCGCGCGCCCAGTGATGCGCCCCAGAACAGGCCTCCATGGCGACCAAGCAGGCCGGCTGCCCAGCGAGAAACGCAAGCACCTTGTCGCGTCGCAGTTGCTTGCGGAAAACAATGGCGCCCGCCGCATCGGCTCCATGCGCCTGAAACACATTCTTCGCTAGGTCCAATCCGATCGTGTTAACTTCCATTGTGGACGCTCCCTCTCTTACGGTGGCTGTCAAACACCACCATTCTGGCACATCGATGCCGTCGAGGGGGCGTCCAC
>NZ_JAMYND010000104.1:0-1916 GCF_040318885.1 Mesorhizobium sp. M0998 | reverse complement strand
GAAATCCCCATAACCATCGCCTGTGGCCCGCGGGTTCCTTCCTCGGGGACTTTCGTACGCCTGCCGGCGCCCGAAACTCTTCACGTTAGCGGAATGTCAGCTTCTGGTGTTCGAACCTAGTTATAGAGACACCTGGGCCAGCGCGAGCATCGTCGTGACATGACCCAAAGGCGACAAGTCGACCAAAAAGGTGGGAAGCTCGGCGAAACCCCTCTATATCGACAGCGATGGATGCATCGAGCGACCACCCGCCGAACGACGAGCTTCTCTCGGACATCCAGCGCCTGTCCTTCGACTATTTTCTCAAAGAGGCCAACCCGGCGAATGGCCTGATCGCCGACCGCAACACCCCGGGGTCACCGGCCAGCATCGCCGCCGTCGGGCTCGCCCTGTCGGCCTATCCCGTCGGTGTCGAGCGCGGTTTCATGACGCGCGCCGCCGCCGCTGAACGGACGCTCGCCACGCTTCGCTTCTTCTGGAACGCGCCGCAAGGGCCCGAAGCCGACGCAACGGGCCACAAGGGCTTCTACTACCATTTCCTCGACATGGAGACCGGCCGCCGCGTCTGGAAGTGTGAGCTGTCCACGGTCGATACGGCGCTTCTGCTTGCCGGTGCGCTGGCCGCCGGCGCCTATTTTGGCGAGGACGATGAATCCGAACTGGAAATCCGGCGGCTTGCAGATGCGCTCTACCGGCGCACCGACTGGCGATGGGCGCAGAACGGCGGCGCTACCGTCACCCATGGCTGGCGGCCTGGAAAAGGCTTCCTGCGCTATCGCTGGCAAGGCTACGACGAAGCGGTGATCCTTTATGTGTTGGGCCTCGGCTCGCCAACCCATCCGCTGCCGCCCGAGAGCTATGCGGCCTGGCTATCCACCTACAAGTGGAAAAAGATCTATGGCCGGGAATTGGTTTACGCCGGTCCACTCTTCATCCACCAGCTCTCGCATATCTGGATCGATTTTCGCGGCATCCGCGATGCTTCCATGCGCAACCACGACTGCGACTATTTCGAGAACAGCCGCGAGGCAACCTACCTGCAACGCGACTACGCCATTCGCAATCCGAAGGGCTTCAGCGGTTATGGCGAGAATTGCTGGGGCATTACCGCCAGCGACGGCCCAAGCCCGACAAAACGTCAAATCACGGTCGGTGGCCGCCGCTTCTTCGGCTATCTGGCGCGCGGTGCGCCATTCGGCCCTGATGATGGAACGTTGTCGCCGTGGGCAGCGATTACCTCATTGCCCTTTGCGCCAGAGATCGTTCTGCCGGCACTGCGCTATTTCCATGAGATCGACCTGCAAGAGGGCAACCCTTACGGCTTCACCGCAAGCTTCAATCCGACAATAGCAGCCGCCGACGGCCGGCCATGCGGTTGGGTATCGCCGGACCACGTCGGCATCAATCAGGGGCCGATCACTCTGATGATAGAGAACTACCGCTCGGGCTTCCTGTGGCGCCTGATGCGCCGCGTGCCGGCCATCATCGCGGGACTGCACCGAGCCGGTTTTTCGGGCGGTTGGCTATAAGAAGTCGAGATGACAAAGCTCCCCGATTGGTACCAGGACTTTTGACTGCTAGCGCATGCTGCCGCATTTGCTGCGAATGTCGGTTAGCGGCGCATTGCTTCTCGGCAGAATAGGTGACGTTGCGCCCAGTTTCTATCCCAGTTTTGAGTTCGTTTCCGGCGTGGGTTGTGCCCTGCTGGGCGGGTGAAGCGACGGGCGCTGGCGCGGAGCTTTTGGCACAGCGCAAAGCGAGCGGCCGTCGCAGATTGAAGGTGGTGGCGAACTCGGCCGGTGTCTGCCAGGCGATTTGGGAATGCGGCCGCGCGGTGTTGTACAACACGACGAGAGAACGCCCACGGGACCGAGGAACGCAAGTTTCTTTATCCATGGCATCCCTGGGCCGGGCGT
>NZ_JAMYND010000103.1:0-2026 GCF_040318885.1 Mesorhizobium sp. M0998 | reverse complement strand
GTTGGCGGTCGGCCGGACCGATATGCGTCGCGGAATGCAAGGCCTCGCCCTGCAGGTTCAGGAGACGTTGGGCCGGGATCCGCATGCCGGCGATCTTTATGTCTTCCGCGGCCGCAGCGGCAATCTGGTCAAGATTATCTGGCATGATGGGCTCGGCATGTCGCTATATGCAAAACGGCTCGAGAAGGGCCGGTTTCTATGGCCGTCGCCGGCGGACGGCACGGTTTCCATATCACCGGCGCAGCTCGCCTACATGCTCGACGGGATCGATTGGCGCAACCCGCTTCACACGTTCCGCCCGCAGCGCGCGGGCTGAGTTTTTCTTTGAGTTTGCGCCATTTTCCGCGAGTCAGCGGACGCGTTTTATGATTCACTCCAGGGCATGGTTGCCACCGCCCAGGATGCTGTTCCGGACGATATTGGCGCGCTGAGAGCAGCGCTGACCGCGGCGCTGGCCAGAGCCGAAGACGAGGCCGCGCGCGCTGCGCTGGTCGAGGCCGAACTGGCGGTCGCCAGGGCCAAGGCATCGGATGATGCGGCGCTGATCGCGCATCAGCATCTGACGATCCGGAAGCTGCAGCGGGCGCTGCATGGTCAGAGTTCTGAACGCTCAGCCCGCCTGCACGACCAGATGGAACTCACCTTCGAGGAACTCGAGAGCACCGCGACGGAAGACGAGATCGCCGCCGAACAGGCAGCGGCCCGGACCACCGAGGTGGCGCCTTACATGCGCAAGCGACCGACGCGCCAGCCATTTCCCGAGCACCTGCCGCGCGAACGCGTGGTCGAGCCGGCGCCGACCGCTTGCCACTGCTGCGGCGGTCATCGGCTGCGCAGGCTGGGTGAGGATATCACCGAGACGCTGGAGGTGGTGCCGCGGCAATGGAAGGTGATCCAGCACGTGCGGGAGAAGTTCACCTGCCGCGACTGCGAGGCGATCAGCCAGGCTCCGGCGCCGTTCCACGCCACCCCGCGCGGCTGGGCCGGTCCCGGCTTGCTGGCGATGATCCTGTTCGAGAAGTTCGGCCAGCATCAGCCGCTCAACCGTCAGGCCGAACGCTATGCCCGCGAAGGCGTGCCGCTCAGCCTGTCGACGCTCGCCGACCAGGTCGGCGCCGGCGTCGCGGCGCTGATGCCGCTGTTCAAGCGGCTCGAAGCCCATGTGCTGGCCGCTTCGCGTCTGCACGGCGACGACACGACGGTGCCGGTCCTGGCCAAGGGCAAGACCGATACCGCCCGATTATGGACCTATGTGCGTGATGACCGACCGTTCGGCGGTGTCGATCCGCCGGCGGCGGTGTTCTATTATTCCCGCGATCGCCGAGGCGAACATCCCGCGGCGCATCTTGCCGGCTGGAGCGGCATTCTGCAGGCCGATGCCTTTGGTGGTTATGGCGATCTCTATGCGACGGGTCGTCAGCCGGCGCCTATTCTGGAAGCCAGCTGCTGGGCCCACAGCCGGCGCAAAGTGTTCGAGCTGGCCGATATCGAAGCGGCGGCGCGCAAGAAGGCGCACGGCGAGAAGCCCAACCTGGTCTATCCGCTGGCGGTCGAAGCCGTGAAGCGCATCGATGCCCTGTTCGATATCGAGCGCGCGATCAACGGCCTGTCGCCGGCCCAACGCCACGCCGTGCGCCAGGAGCGCAGCCTGCCGCTGGTCGCGGAGCTCGAGACCTGGATGATCGAGACGCGCGACAAGCTCTCGCGCGGACACGATCTGACCAAGGCCTTCAACTACATGCTGCGCCGCTGGTCATCCTTCGCCCGGTTCCTCGACAATGGGCGGATCTGCCTATCCAACAATGCAGCCGAGCGAGCCCTGCGCGGCATCGCTCTCGGCAGAAAGTCCTGGCTGTTCTGCGGTTCCGATCGCGGCGGACAGCGCGCTGCCGTTCTCTACAGCCTGATCGTCAGCGCCAAGTTGAATGACGTCGACCCTCAGGCCTGGCTCGCCGACGTCCTCGCCCGACTGCCCGCCTATCCGGCTCATCGGATCGATGATTTGCTGCCGTGGAATTGGAGATCC
>NZ_JAMYND010000102.1:0-2059 GCF_040318885.1 Mesorhizobium sp. M0998 | reverse complement strand
GCGCTGTGCAGCAGGATACGAACTGCGGTCGAGGCCGCAGACCGCTTGATGGAGATCGATCCCCCCAGCTTTGAACGACATCACGCGGGTTGAACTGGGCCGGCGTTCATTCGTCGCGGCCTTGCGGCACGCTGCCGCAAGAGCCTGCCCTGTTGGCATCACAGCGTGAGCAAACATTGGACAGAAGCATTCCAACGTTCACGATGTGCAACGCGGACGCCAAACCGACACGAATCTTCAGTTCAAAGAGCGAGGATAATGCTGCGGCAAACGAAGATGGCACGGGGGTCTTCGCGCGAGCCGGTTATGCGATCTCCCGCTCAGAAATTTATACTTAATATTCCGACGTCCTGATGGAACCCATTCGTTGCGGGCGAGTTGCGGCTCATTGGGAGGGACTTCCATGGCAACCAGCAACAAAGCAGACCATCAGTCTGTCTCCGAAGCGTTTCGGAAACTGATCCGTTCCGAGGACTATCGTCATAACGTACAAACGTTCTTAAATCTGGGGGTCGAACCAGAACTGCCGCCAAACCTTCAGTCATTACTTGCGGCTATTGATCGGACCAAAGAGGGGCCGACCGAAGAAGTCCCTTTGCGGGCTGGCTGAGCTCAAAGCGGAAGAGTACAGAGGCTCGCTCCGTACTTGTTTCTCTGGTTCCCGCTAAGAAATTTCCATCAAACATTCTTCTTGATTTTTCCCGACAGAGGATCATGAATGTTCCGCGTGGGTTCTCGCTGAGGTGGGAGGCCTAGTATGAACGTTTGGACGAACTGCCGACCGAGCAAAGTGACTGCCCATAAGCTTGTTAAAGAGCTGATCTTACAAGCCGGTCGCGGCCAAATCATCTCCGTGAAAGAGACCATCGCAGCGGTGCGCCGAGCCGGGCCGCATCTGGTGGAAAGTGACTGCGCGCTGGTCGAGCTTATTGTCGAGATTGGCCCAGCCTTTGGCCTGTTCGTCGCGTTCGACCTTCGCGAATAGCCACATGGCAACCCATTGGTTCAACCCTCGAGAGCGGCACGGGGAACTTCGCGCGAGCTGGTCATCCAATCCCGGCTCAGAGATTCTCACCAAATTATTCGCTTCCCCTTCGGAACCCTTTCACAACGAAAGTGTTTCAGACCGAATGTGGGAACGACCTTATGCCGGCACGACCAACAGCAGGGACAGCCTTTCAACGGCTGATCAGCTCAGAAGATAATCGTCAGATGCTCCGCAACAGGCTTGGTCTCGAAGTCGACGAGAAACTGCCGGCGTCCCTTGCTGCATTGTTGCAGGAGCTTGAGCGGCGAGAGCAGGTCGAGGTTGATTGGAGCGCCACCACTTTGGCAGCGCGGGCTTCTATGGCCTTCGACGAACCAGAAGGAAGCTTCAGTGACCCTCATGGCCATGCTGCGTAGGGGACGTGCCTTCCGAGGGATGATCAGTTCGGAAGACTACTGCCGGAAGCTGCGCAGGCTCCTAAGGTTTGTAGGCGAACCAACTCTGACACCGACGCTTGCCACACTGGCGCGGGAGCTTTCAGAGCAGTCTGAGCTGCGGAAGCTGGAATCGGCCGACAAAATTCCATAGTTGCCCGACATTTCCCCACATGACAACCCACTGGTTCAACCCTCCGATCCCTGTCAAGACTGAGCGTCTCGGGATCATCCGCAATGTCAACAACGCCGAGGCAGCCGGCGAGGAACTGATGAACTGGACCAAGCGTGGCCCTTGTGGGACGTCGCGGTGCGTGTTTGCATGGCCGTGATTTTCGACGAGATGGAACCTGAGAAGGCTCGCAAGGCGTTCCTGGCTGCTGCAAAAGAGGAGGGGACGTTACTCCCCCCAATGGCAACTAGCTAACTTGGATGGCGGTAAAGATTCTCTGACCAACACCGCCTTCGCGAAAGGAGCCCGCCGCCGGTGAGGAAGAGAGGCGACGGACCCCCCTACAGCGGCTGCACATCACGAAGAATCCGCTGCCGCCTCTAGAGCGGTTCCTGATTTGACGGAATCGAAGGGGATTCCGGATCAGTCGGTTTTGTGATTCAAGATGCTGGCTGGAGTGGAGGC
>NZ_JAMYND010000101.1:0-2188 GCF_040318885.1 Mesorhizobium sp. M0998 | reverse complement strand
ACGCTGGGCTATCTGAGCCCCGTGGAGTTCGAGGAACAAGCTATGTTAGCTTAACCTCGTGTCCGAAAAACCGGCAGCAGGCCAAAGCGAGCAGATATATGTCGATACCTCAAGTGTGGTCGCGTCGTCATGCATTGCAGCGTACTCTACCGTTAGTTTGAAATGCACTGAAAATCAGGGCCAATTGTCGCGAGCTTCTCGTATCGCAATGTCGTGCAATGCGAAGTCCACCGGACAGCCCGCGCCACGGGAGATCCATCGAAATTCGACGGGCCGTCATACTTTTGGTTCTGCGGCTGTGCTCGTGTAGGCCAGTGTAAGGCGGCTAGAATGACGACCGACGGCGGAGGCGAAGGACCCGACTCTCGCTGCCGACATGGATTGAACTTCCTAGGGCGACATGAGGTCGCCGGTCTCATCATGCACCTCGCGGCCCGCCAACGGAGGTACAAAGGCGTAGGCCAACACCAATTCGGTCTCGGCACACTGCAGGTGGGCGTCATGCTTATCGAACGCGTAAGTGATGCCCGGTCGCCGACATGGACCTCATCCGCTTGGGAATCCTCGATAGAGCCCGTTCCTGAGATGCAGTAGACCGCCTCAAGGTGGTTCCGATAATGCATGTTGAGTCGGGCGCCCGGATAGATCCTAGTGATATGGCCATCCCATCGTTCTTGAGAAGCAACCGCGACGTCTGGACCCGTCGGGCTGCCAGCTTCTCCTCATTGAAATCCCTGACGATCATGATTCACCCCTTACGCTGCCGTGTTCATTGTGCTGCCGATCACGCTTTCGATAGCACCCTCGAGGATGTCGAGGCCTTGGCTAAGCTGATCCTCCCCAATAACGAGGGGTGGCAGACACTTCACGACCTCGTCTTTGGGACCAGAGGTCTCGACTATAAGGCCCCTGTGGAAGGCGGTGCTGATGACCTGACGGGCAGTCTCGCCAGACTTGAGATCGATGCCCCGCATCATGCCACGACCCTTGGCTGACACTCGGCTTGGATCGTACTTCTGCGCGATCTGATCAAGGCGGCTCTTCAGCAGGTTGCCTTTCTGGCTGACGGACGCTACCAAGCTGTCCGTTCGCCAGAAATGCTCTAGGGCTACGCGCGCGGTGACGAAAGCGTGGCAGTTGCCGCGGAACGTTCCGTTGTGTTCTCCGGGCTCCCACCTGTCGAGTTGTCGATCAATAAGGACGAGGGCCATAGGCAGGCCATAGCCCGATATCGATTTCGCCATCGTGACGATGTCCGGGCGGAGACCGGCGGCCTCGAAGCTGAAGAACGCATCGGTCCGGCCAACACCCGCCTGAATGTCGTCTACGATCAGCAGAGCTCCGTGTTTGCGCGCAACGGCAGCCACCTTGCGCAGCCACTCCGTGCCGGCGACATTCAGGCCGCCTTCGCCCTGAACTGTCTCGACAATCACCGCCGCCGGAGCGTCCACGCCGCTGGAGGGATCTGAGAGCAGGCGATCAAGGTAATCGGCGGTGTCTACAGCGGATCCAAGATAGCCGTCATAGGGTAGCCGCCTGACGCCGCCAAGCAGCTGGCCGGCGGCCGCACGGTGGTATCGGTTGCCGGTGCAGGAGAGAGCGCCAAGGCTCACGCCGTGAAAGCCGTTGGTGAAGGCTATGACGTTGGAGCGCCCAGTGATCTTGCGTGCTAGCTTGAGGGCAGCCTCGACCGCGTTGGCGCCGGTCGGACCGGGAAACTGTACGACGTAGTCTAGTTGCCGCGGCCTAAGAATCGCCTCGTGGAATTCTCGCAGAAAGGACTCCTTGGCTTCGTTATACAGATCGAGGCCATGGGTGATGCCGTCGCTCGCGATGTAGTCTGCGAGCGCGGACTTCAGCGTAGGCGGATTGTGCCCATAGTTCAAACTCGAGCAGCCCATGAGAAAGTCGAGATAGGCTGTCCCATCTCGCGCAAACAGCTGAGCCCCCCGTGCCCTCGCGAAAACGATGGGAAAGCTGCGAGCGTAGCTGCGCACTTCGGACTCAAGATGATTGAAGATCGGTACCCCTTCGGCGAGGGCCGCCTTGCGGGAGCATGGCCCGGTAGCGAAGCTGCGCTCTTAAGGTCGTCCTTTCGAGCGTAGTTAGCAGCACAGCATGAGCCATGTGACGTTATTGACCGGACCGGAGCGTCGTCGTCGTTGGCGTGAAGAGGATCAGTGCCGGA
>NZ_JAMYND010000100.1:0-2233 GCF_040318885.1 Mesorhizobium sp. M0998 | reverse complement strand
CACTCAGAGCTGGCGGCGCAACTGGCAGCACGTCGTGCCGTTCTTCGCCTTCCCAGAAAGCGTGCGCCGGATCATCTACACGACGAATGCAATTGAGGCGTTGAACTCCAAGCTGCGCCGCGCCGTCCGCACCCGCGGACACTTCCCGAGTGACGACGCGGCGATGAAACTGCTATATCTGGTCCTGAACCATGCGGCTGAGGAATGGAAACGACCGCCGCGCGAATGGTTCGAGGCCAAGACCCAGTTCGCCGTTGTCTTCGGCGAGAGGTTCGTCAGCCAATGACGAGACCGGCCTCGCGCACAGAATTCCTGACAGTCCCGGCCCGGCCTGCCCAGTTTTCCAGTTGTCAAGCGAAGTGAGGATTTGACCCCTCCTATTGCCTCACCGAGGAATGTTACCGAACGCGATAGGGCCGACGTGGGCCCTTTCTCCATCCGTCGCGGCGGAGGGAGATAGCGGCCAGCTCTTCATCCAACCGCCATCGAGGATGATCAGCCCAGCCATTTCCATGCGCCAGACCTTCACAAGCCGTTGCACCATTCTCAGGTTATTTTCCTTGAAGCGCGAGGGGTCGATCTTTGTCAGGCGTTGCAACACACTTGCTGCCGAGAGCGCCGGCTCTTCCTCGAGCCATCCCTTGATCTGCGCCTCGAACGGCTCGTACATGCTGGGTCTCTTCGGATAGGGTTTGGTCCGCCGATACGGCCGCCGATGCGTTGGTCGGGTCTCGCCACTCTTCCAGGCCGTCTTCAGATTCGCGGCGAAGCGCTGGAGATCGATAACGGCCGGCTCCTCAATCTTCGTATTCAGGCCACGACGATCGACCCGCCGCCCAAGCTCCTCCAGATGCGGATGCCAGCAAACAGCAGCACGGGATCGGCGGTTTCCATCATCGCCTGGAGCCGCTGCTTGTCGGCCTCGGCCACACCCGGATGTGCAAGGACACGGGCCGCAGGCGGAACTGGCGGATGATAGCGCTTGATCACACGAGCGCCGATCCGCGTCTTCTCCTGAAGCTTGAATGACGGTTGGAACAGATTGCCGTAAAGCCGCACGACAGCATAAAGTTTACCAAGCGCGGCCGTCGCCTCCGCGCCGATAAACCGACCATACCCCACCAGGCGACGCACGATGGCGCCATTCTTCTGCTCCACATGCGCCTGGTCATTCTTTCGATAGGCGCGCGAGCGCGTCACTTCCAGTTCCTCACTGCGGCACCAGGAGACGACGAACTCGTTCATGAAGGCGCTGTCGTTGTCGAAATCTACGCCGAGCAGGGGGAAGGGAAAGAACGAGCGGGCCTGCTTGATCGCCACAATCACATTGCCGCTGTCGCGCGTGCGGACCGGAACGCATTCAGTCCACCCCGTGGCAATATCGGTCAACACCATCGTCTGCACAAAGCTGCCGGACGAAGATGTGCCGGAATGCGCCACGAAATCGACCTCGACGTAACCGGGCGGCGGATCATTCCAGTCCCCGAAGGTGCGCACCGGCACCGATCGGCGAACCGCCGAACTCATTCCTGCTCGCCGGCGCTGGCCGCCGCGAGCCACAACACGTACCTCCGCCAAAAGCCGATCTATCGTCGCCGGGCTCATTGTCAGCAGCTTGCCGCGGAGCGCGGCATCGAGCTCCAGCCGGCCATGCCGTTCAAGCGCTGGCAGCAAGACAGGTATCAACGGCCGCAGCCGTTTGGAACACAGCCGCTCCGATGCCTCCCACAACACCACGAGCGCTTCGCGAACATCGCCGCCATAGCGAAGGCTGTGCCTCTTGTTGCCAGGTATCTTCGACGCGCGTTGACGGAGCACTCGGATCGCATGCTTGCGATGATAACCGGTCACCGCGACGAACTCATCGAGGATGAGGCGCTTATCGCTTCGGCTCCCCGATCGATACCGCTCGACAATTGCTTCCACCAATTCCGACCGTGTCGCCATGCTGATCCGCCTTGCCATCCATCCTCCGAATCGGGATGACAACACCTGACCATCCCATTCGGAACAGCGACACTATTGGTAACATTTTGCTTGAGGCAATGCGCCCCTTGGGCGAAACGAAGAACTGACCCCCTCATTGTTTTGCTGTTTCGTTGGTCTCGAGCGTCGGGTTCGGGGGGCGGAAAAAATGGGGGGCAACCCGATTAAGAGAACCCCCCCCCGGGGGGGTTAATGTGGTAAATTTAAAGACCCCCGCAAAAATAACCGGCGCCCCCCCCCCGAACCC
>NZ_JAMYND010000099.1:0-2269 GCF_040318885.1 Mesorhizobium sp. M0998 | reverse complement strand
TAACTGCGCTCGAAAGGACGCCTTAAGAGCGCAGCTTCGCTACCGGGCCATGCTCCCGCAAGGCGGCCCTCGCCGGAGAGGTACGTGCGATGTGGTGAGCAAGGGAATGCATGAAACTGCGGCGAGCTCTGGACGACGAAGTCCGCCCACGAAGCCTGATGCGGGATCTTCCCATTCCGCCGGTGTCCGTTTCCGTGTCGGGGCGGGGGCGATAGCTTCCACTTAATCGTTTGCGGATACTACGCCTCAAAGTAGGAGGCGGCCCCCATACGGATACGAAGATACACCGTGCGTCGATTGTTTCGGATAGACGTCATGGCGCCGCAGCGGATGCGCTCTATTCGCTCGTGGTCACAACGACGGTTCTACGGCTCTCAAGACAGACTCTTACTCCGACTCGGGTCCTTCGTCACCAGGCACCGCCTGTGCCTTGCGCATAAGGGAGCAGTTCAGCAGTTCGGCCAGCGCTTCCCTGTATCCCGTTGCGATGCTGTGCGCGTGAGCGAATATTGAGAGCTCGGCTTTATAGCGCCTTCCCACGCAAATCACTGGGCGTGACGTCCAATGGTATTGGGCAGAGGTATGGGCGCCCCCCCGTTTGTTGCTTCAACTCCGCCTTTGCACGAGCGATGATCTCTGGATTGCGTATGCAATCTGCCGCCGTGGAAGCCATGACCTTGGCAGCCAATATCATCCCCTTGTGGGCCGCCGGCAGATCGCCTTGAGTGACCAGCTGCCAACTGTGGAAGGACGTACCAACGGCGAAACAGGCTGTTTGACACTGTACAGTGGGCACGATCCAGCTGACGTCGCCCACATCTGTCGAGCCGAACTCGAATGGGTCTGTCCCTAACGGTAGAAGGCTATCGTGGAGAAGGTTGTCCTTAAGCGAAACATCGCGACCCGCGACGCTGGCCAGCGCATCTTCATCCGTAAGCGCCATCTTGCGAAGCTGCTTGGCGAACTCATAGTCAGCCCCATCAAAGGGGGGCGGGCCGACACGGCGCATGTTCTCGTACATAACATCATACAGCGCTTTGTTAGGCAAAATGTTCGAGTAGCCGCCAGTGATTTGCACTTTGACAGATGTCTCGGTCATAAGCGCAGCGCCTTCTGCAATCTTTTGCACGCGCGCGAACACCCGCTCCGCATCTTCCCAGTTCGGAGAACGAATAGAATAAGATGACTCGGCATACGCCTGCACGACGTTAGGGAACTCACCGCCAGCGTTGATAATGGCATAGTGAACGCGAGCGTTTGAGGGCATGTGCTCACGCATGTAGTTGACGCCAACATTCATTAGCTCGACTGCGTCGAGCGCGCTGCGCCCCAGATGTGGATCCGCCGCCGCGTGCGCTGCGCGACCGGTAAAGGAGAAACGAGCCCACTTTGCGGCGTTGCAGGACTTTGTTAGCACTTCGTTAACCACCGCCGGATGCCAGCAGAAGGCGACATCGAGATCGTCAAAGGCGCCGGCTCTGGCCATAAAGGCCTTACCCGCTCCAGCTTCCTCTGCCGGGCAGCCGTAAAAGCGCACGGTACCTTCAATACGTTCGGCTGCGAGCGCGTCCTTTAATGCAACTGCTGCAAGCGCCGAGCCAGCGCCGAGAAGATTGTGCCCGCAGCCATGACCTGGTCCACCCTCGGTCGAGCTGGGCTCCGTTGCACTCGAGACTTGAGCAAGATCGGGAAGCGCATCGTATTCTCCGAGAATGCCGATTATGGGGCTGCCCTCGCCGAACTCGGCGATGAAGGCGGTAGCGATGCCGCCGACATTCCTGGTGATGCGAAAACCTTCGCGCTCGAGCATAGCGATGTGCTCTGCAACCGAGCGATGCTCCTCAAATGCTAATTCTGGCATTGCCCAGATGCGGTCGCTTAAGGCGCAGTAGTCGGCAGCTTTCGCATTCACGTGACGGACGATTTCATCAAGGCTGAGAGGGTCATTTTCCATAGTTACTGAATTCCCTGAGTCACTACTGTCGTTCAAGCGGGTAGGTACTGATTGTTAGAATTAGTCTGCTCTCTGAAGAGCCACGCCCGGTTAATCTACATCCGGTTCTCTCGATTAACTCGGTTCCGCCAAGCAAAGTAAGCATCGAGCTCCAACGCATTGATAGATGCAGATCGCAGAAAATCGCATCAGTACAACGCCACCATCAAGTGCCTTAGTGACCGTGGCAGCAGTTGTGTGCGTCAAGTTCTGCAAAATGGCGTGGCATTGCGGTGACGTCGGCGTGTCCGCCGCGCAGCCCCCGTGTTTAGCGGA
>NZ_JAMYND010000098.1:0-2534 GCF_040318885.1 Mesorhizobium sp. M0998 | reverse complement strand
GAACGAACCCGCTGCGCGGGAGGGGCGCCTGCGGTTGAGGTAGAGATCAAGAACCGGTCGTCGCGCTCGCGTTGAGCGTCGTTCGGCTCGAGCAGAGCATGGCGGGCTTCTTCAACAAGGAGCCTGACCATGCACCATCCTATTCTCGATGCCCGGATCAGCCCGCTGCGCCAGCGGCTGATCGACGACATGAACATGCGGCGTTTCTCACGCGAGACGCAGCGCAACTATCTCCGCGATATCGGACGCTTGGCGACATTCCTCGGGCGTTCACCAGACACAGCGACCGCCGACGACCTACGTCGGTTTCAGATCGAGCAGCAGGAAGACGGCGTTCCCGTGCCGACGATGAACAGCATCGTGTCGGCGCTGCGCTTCTTCTTCACCCAAACGCTCGACCGCCCGGACCTGGCGCGTCGGCTCGTCCGGCTGGCGCATCCGCGCAACCTGCCCGTGGTGCTCAGCCGCGACGAGGTGGCCCGGCTGCTCAACGCCACCACCTGCCTCAAGCACCAGGCCGCATTGTCAGTCGCCTATGGCGCGGGCCTGCGTGTCGCCGAGGTGTCGATGCTGAAGGTTGCCGACGTCGACAGCGAGCGCATGCTGCTGCGCGTCGAGCGTGGCAAGGGCGGGCGCTATCGCAACGCCATGCTCTCGGAGGACCTGCTCACGCTTCTGCGTGAGTGGTGGAAGGTCGGACGTCAGCAGGGCGTGATGCACCGCGACGGCTGGCTGTTCCCCGGACAGCACGCGATGAAGCCGATCAGCACGCGGCAGCTCTATCGCATCGTCGTCGAGGCGGCCCAGGCCGCCGACATCGCCAAGCGGGTCGGGCCGCACACGCTGCGCCACAGCTTCGCCACCCACCTGCTGGAGGACGGCACCGACATCCGCATCATCCAGGTCCTGCTCGGGCATGCCAAGCTCAACAACACCGCCCTTTACGCGAAGGTGGCGACCCGCACGGTGCGTGCCGTGACGAGCCCGCTCGACAAACTCGGGCTGTTCAAGCCGGGAGAGATCTCGCCTGACGGTTGAGCCGTGCGCGCCTCGATCGAGGTCGCCGGCATCTTCCGTGCTGCCGGACCCGCCTATCGGGCCGCCCATGCAGGTCATCTGAGCCTCGCCCAGCTCAAGGTCATGTCGGCGATCGAGCATTGCCGCACCGCAGCCCTTGGCGGTCACGTCGAAGCCTGCGAGGACTGCGGCCAATGGCGGATCGCCTACAACTCCTGCCGCAACCGGCACTGCCCGAAGTGCCAGGGCGCGGCCGCACGGACGTGGTTGGCCGAGCGTGAGGCCGACCTGCTGCCGGTCGGCTACTTCCATGTCGTGTTCACGCTGCCCGCCGAGGTCGCCGACATCGCGTTCCAGAACAAGGCGCTCGTCTACGACCTGCTGTTCAAGGCGGCAGCGGAGACGATGCTGACGATCGCTACGGATCCGAAGCATCTCGGCGCGCGCATCGGCATCACCGCCGTCTTACACACATGGGGATCGGCGATGACGCACCATCCGCATGTCCACATGATCGTGCCGGGCGGCGGCATCGCGCCGGACGGAAGCCGGTGGATATCGTCGCGCCCGGCCTTCCTGCTCCCGGTGAGGGTTCTCGGCAAGCTGTTCCGCCGCCTGTTTCTCACCCGGCTGGTCGCGCTGCACGAGGCGGGCCGGCTCAGCTTCTTCGGGTCGATCGCGCACCTGATCGAGCGGCGGGCATTCCTGCGCCATCTTGCTCCCATCCGGAAGAAGCGCTGGGTGGTCTATGCCAAAGCGCCGTTCGCCGGGCCTGAAGCGGTGCTCGCCTACCTGTCGCGCTACACGCACCGGGTCGCGATCTCGAACAGCCGCCTCATCCGCTTCGATGATGACGGGGTCACCTTCCGCTACAAGGACTACCGCCGCGACGGCGCCGACCGGCAGCAGCTCATGACGCTCGCGACCGACGAGTTCATCCGCCGCTTCCTGCTCCACGTGTTGCCAAAGGGATTCCACCGCATCCGGCATTGCGGCCTGCTTGCCGGCTCTGCTCGCAGGGCCAGCCTCGCGCTTGTTCGTGAACTCCTGAACGTCACCGCACCGTCCGACGATGACACCACGGACGAACCGGACAACTTCCGCCCGCCATGCCCCTGCTGTGGCGGCCGCATGATCGTGATCGAGGTGTTCGAACGACGGAGGCAGCCGCGCGGACCGCCAAACGGTTCCCCGTCGACCGGGAGCAGCACGCCATGACCCGGCATGGAATGGTTCAGCCTTCAGCTGCAGGCACTCAGCCTCCGGCAACGGATCGACGCACGCCTATGGTGATTATCGACGCCGACAGAGCCGCGCCCAGCCGTCCACCGTCCCGACAACACCGCGCGGAGGCGCAACGAAGCGGTCTGTCCGCATTCACCTCAGCGCTTCCCAGCGGCGGTCGCGCCATCGCCGACACCAGCCGCAAATCGAAATCCCCATAACCATCGCCTGTGGCCCGCGGGTTCCTTCCTCGGGGACTTTCGTACGCCTGCCGGCGCCCGAAACTCTTCACG
>NZ_JAMYND010000097.1:0-2534 GCF_040318885.1 Mesorhizobium sp. M0998 | reverse complement strand
GATTGAACGAAGCCGCTGACGCGGCATTTGGTGCACCGGTTTGCGGATGACGCTTCTGTTTTGAAGGATTGCTGCTGTTGAAGCGCAACCTTGAGAACAGGAGCAATGAGATGGCCGAGTTGAGCCCGCTTCGCCGGCGCATGATCGAGGACATGACGATCCGCAATCTGTCGCCGGCCACGCAACGATCCTACGTGCACGCGGTAGCGAAGTTCTCCCGCTACTGTGGCCGATCCCCGGACCGGCTTGACCTGGAGGACGTTCGCGCCTTCCAGGTGCATCTGGTCTCTACCGGAATCTCGTGGCCGGCGCTGAACCAGACGGTGTGCGCACTGCGGTTCTTTTACGGCGTGACGTTGGGTCATGCCGAGATCCCTGAGCGGATCGCCTATGCCCGCGCTCCACGCACGCTGCCGGTGGTTCTCAGCGCCGACGAGGTTGTCCACTTTCTCGAGGCGGTGCCGAGCCTGAAGACGCGCACCGCCTTGACGACGGCCTATGCCGCGGGCCTTCGCGCTTCGGAGACCGTCGGGCTGAAGGTCGGCAACATCGATAGCGAACGCGGCGTCATCCGGGTCGAGCACGGCAAGGGCGGCAAGGATCGCACCGTGATGCTGTCGGCGCAGCTTCTGCGCATCCTGCGGGTCTACTGGCGACTGGCGAAGCCGCAGGGCTGGCTGTTTCCGGGCCGGGATGCAAATCGCCCCATCGACGTGCAGGTGCTGTATTCAGCCTGCCGCTCGGCGCGTGCGGCCGCCGGCATCAACAAGCGTGTGACGGTCCACACGCTCAGGCACAGCTTCGCCACGCATTTGCTGGAGAACGGCACCGACATTCGCATTATCCAGGTGCTGCTCGGCCACAACAATCTGTCCTCGACGGCGCGCTACACCAAGGTCTCGAACGGCCTCATCCGGCGCACGACAAGCCCGCTCGACCGGTTGAACATCGAAGTCGTGCCGTCGGGCTGATCGGTTCCGCCCATGTCGGCGAGACTGGAGGTGGCGGATATCTTCCGCCGCCATGGCGAGGCGTATCGGCAGGCTCATGACGGTCATCTCGGACGCGTCGAGCGCCGCACGATGAGCGCCATCGAACTGTGCCGGACCGCCGAACTGGGCGGCCATGTCGAGGGCTGCCGGTCCTGCGGGGCGATCCGCGTGGCCTACAATTCCTGTCGCAACCGGCATTGCCCCAAGTGCCAGGGAAAGACCTGCCGGGAATGGCTCGCCGCGCGGCAGAACGAGCTTCTGCCGGTTCCCTACTTCCACGTGGTGTTCACGCTGCCGGCCGAGATCGCCACAATCGCCTTCCAGAACAAGGCGGCGATGTACACGATCCTGTTCAAGGCGGCCGCCGAGACGCTGCGCACGATCGCCGCAGATCCCAGACATCTCGGCGCCGGGATCGGTCTCATCGCGGTGCTGCACAGTTGGGGCCAGAACCTCACCTATCATCCCCATCTCCATTGCATCGTCCCGGGCGGCGGCATCTCCCTCGATGGAGGGCGATGGGTCGCCTGCCGGCGGGGGTTTTTCCTGCCCGTGCGCGTGCTGTCGCGCCTGTTCCGCCGTCTCTTTCTGGAGGAACTCCGAGCGGCCTATGATGAGGGCGGGCTGGGCTTCTTCGGCGATCTCGCCTACCTGGCAAGGCCTGATGCCTTCGTCTGCTTGCTCGCCGAGGCTCGTCGCCGTCAATGGGTCGTCTACGCCAAGCCGCCCTTCGGCGGGCCGAAGCAGGTGCTGGCCTATCTCGGCCGCTACACCCATCGCGTCGCGATCGCCAATTCCCGACTGATCAGCACGGCCGACGATCGGGTCGCGTTCCGCTGGCGGGACTATCGCCAGCGCGGCAAGACCAAGGTCATGACGCTCGACGCGCACGAGTTCATCCGTCGCTTTCTCCTGCACACGCTGCCCGACGGTTTCCATCGCATCCGCCACTACGGCTTCCTCGCCAACGGTAATCGCGCCGCCAAGCTCGACCTGTGCCACAGGCTGCTGGCCGGATCGCAGCAGAACGAGCTCAAACCGGATGCCGAAAGCGCCGCCGTCGCCGCCGAGCGCCTTGCTATGGCGCATCGCTGCCCATGCTGCGGAGAGCCAATGATCACGCTCGCCATCTGGCGGTGCGGCCAGGCGCCGCCGCGCCCCTTCTGGAACGACACCTCATGACCACGCCGGGTGCGTCCACATCACCCGGTACGGTACCCGTCGCCATGCGCGCCGGCACCCCGACCCTTGTCCCGCCGCACAAAGCCGCAAGCAGACAGCCCGGCGATAGAAGGCACTGCAGCCTATCCGACGGCTCGCGCCATCACGGTTCCGCCTTCCACCGTGCCATCCTTCGCTGTGGCCGCATCGTGAACGCCCTTCATCAGCATGGCGAAGACGATCCCGACCGCTCCTCCAGGCTACAATCCCCATAGCGCCAGATCGTCCCGCGGCTTCGTTCAATCCGGCTTGCAATGAGGTCCGACAACCAGTCCGCCCACTCCGTCGAGCATGCGGACCTCACAGAAGCCTCCAGATTCC
>NZ_JAMYND010000096.1:0-2608 GCF_040318885.1 Mesorhizobium sp. M0998 | reverse complement strand
CCAAAGAAAGCTTGACGCCGGCACCGCGGTGCTCAGGTGCTCATGGCCGCCGGATACACGTCTGCGGTCTTCACCGGATGGGTACAGTTTGACCAGAGACTGGTGCAATGATGGTGAGCGGATACTGCGCCTGCGCGTAGCCGACAGCGTCTACGACGCCATAGGCAATCAACATTGTCGCTAAGACTCGCTTGGTCGCGCCGAGGGCTCCGCAATGGTATCTCAATTGAAGCTAGGCCAGCCCCGCGCGGCGGGCGCCCTCCCGGATCGCGGCAATTGCAGGAGGACTGGTGACTGGATAGGAGCCGATAAATCCTTCGGCCGAAATGTCTGGAAATTCTCTCGCCAACCGGTTGGCAATCTTTATTGCCTGAGGTGTTTCGCCGAGCATGGCGTGCGCCATGGCTTGGAACAGCAGCGTTGCAGGCGAGTCCGGCGGAGCTTGGCTGAACGCGGTCAGGCACTCCCTGTGGAGACCTATAACGAAGCTCGACCGGCCCAGCATGCTATAGTACCAGGAAACATGTGGATTGAGACGGATCGCGCGCTTCGCCAGTTCATATCCTTCCTGCGGGTCGCCTGTCACGAATGCCTTTCCTCCGGCAAGCAAGGCAAGGGTATCGGCATCGTGCGGGGCGGCCGCCAAGGCAAGATCATGTTCTCTTGCTGTGGCAACGAGATCGCCCTGCAAGGCTCGAAGCTCGGCTAGACATATGTGCGCATGGGTATCACCCGCGTCGAGCGCCAAAGCTCGTTCGAGGCACAGTTTCCAGCGCTCCTTTGCGGCGGAAGGGTCATTGGTAAACGCATTGATGGCGGCGACGGCATGCGCCAGCCCCAAGACTGTCCAGGCTCTGGCAAGATCCGGGTCCAGCTCGATGGCACGCGTCAGAAGCCGCACCGCTTCCGCATTCGAAGCGTGCGTGTACAAATTGTGCTGCTCGACGCCGAGCAGATAGTAGTCATAGGCACGAAGGCTGGCGGGGTGTTTTCGACGGACAACATCACGTCGAAGTTTTGCGAGCTTGCCGCAACAGCTAGCAAGGACATTGACGACGTTTTCGGTGACTATGTCCTGCATCGCAAACAGGTCTTCCGCAGATCGATCATAGCGGGCCGTCCACAAATCGACTCCAGTGCGCGCGTCGACGAGTTGGACGCAGATCCGCAGCTGCTGCGCTGCCGCCTGCAAGGTCCCCTCAAGTAGATAATCCGCATTCAGTTCCCGCCCGATGGATCGCACGTCATCGCGCCGTCCCTTGTACGAGAGCATGGTCTGGCGGGCGATGACCGCAAGGTCGGGGTAGCGAGCGAGGTCGACCATGATGTCCGCCGACAAGCCATCGGCCAAGCGGTTCCATGCTTCGTCCGCGCTCAGATTGTCGAAAGGGAGAACCGCAACGACTGTTGGCCCTGAGCCCTCTACCGAAAGGCCACCGGATGGTGCCTGGCCCGTGTCTTGCTCGTGTTGGTTGGCAAGCAAGGTTGCAAGCGCCACTTTGTTGCGAATATCGAGTTTCCGATAGATGGCCGACAGATGGGTCCGAACGGTAGTCGGCGCTATGAAGAGCGTCTCGCCGATTTCACGATAGGTCATCCCCTCGGCGAATTTTGCAGCGACCACCCGCTCCCGGTCCGACAGACTGGTCAGAGGATTGCTTACGGCGCGAAGCATCGCTTCAAGTCTCCGATCCGCTACGAGTTGTGGCCGACCCGGCACGGCAAAATACTACAGATGCGATCCCGAAAACACAGCATTTGCACGATGCCATCCGACCGCCAGCAATTCTAGGCTTTCCTGTCGATACGGTTTCGTAGGGTCGCAGAGCCCCCAATCCATTCTGTAACAGGAGGTATCCATGACAAAGTCCTCAATCTTTGCCGCAATGCTGGTGCTGCCTTTGTCGGCTGGACCATGCTTGTCCGAAGGCATGCAATCTGGTGGCAAGCTGATTTCCGAAGATGCCACGAGAGCGGTTAGTGCGGAATTGTATTCCGATATTCTCATCCGAGCGTGCAGGAATGGATGGCGCTATCCTCGGAGCCAAATCGAGAACGGCTTCAAACGGCATCTCTGGGAGCTGAAATTGCAACTGGTCGATCAGGGTTACACGATCGTGCCTGGTGCGAAAGCGAACAACTCGCCCCGGAGTCTCTCCGCAACGGCATTTGTCGCCAAGCGCCAATCTGTCGCGTCGCGCCAGTTCGGCTGTTCCCGCCAATACTGGCTCGACGAGTGATCGTTCTGGAGCGCGCAACCGGGGCAGCATATCAGGCAAGTATTGTGGTCAATTGGCTTCCTAGTCCGGTCGTATCGGCTCGGTGGCTCCCTTTGAGTTCCAAGCTACATGTTCGGTCTAGGATCCGACGGATGTCTGGAATGGGTCAGGGGCGCGATTCGGCCAAGGGCGAACGAGCATCTTCCTCGGGGACTTTCGTACGCCTGCCGGCGCCCGAAACTCTTCACGTGAGCTGAATGACTGCTTTTGCCAACGGGATGCTCGAAAGCTGCCGATCTGCTTGCGTGAAGAGTTTCGGGCGCCGGCAGGCGTACGAAAGTCCCCGAGGAAGGAACCCGCGGGCCACAGGCGATGGTTATGGGGATTTC
>NZ_JAMYND010000095.1:0-2651 GCF_040318885.1 Mesorhizobium sp. M0998 | reverse complement strand
TACAATCCTGTTTCATAACACCCATCTGTCTATGTCGTTGAAGTGAATAGGTTTTGCTGATCTGGATGCGATCCCGTGGGGTATTTTGGGTTTTGCCGCGCGCGATGAACGATGCGCTGTGCCGCAGGTTCGCCAAGCGTTGATCGGCTGAAGACCCATGGACCATCCGGCAGAGGATGAACGCCTTCGATCTCGCCCGCCTCGGCGGCGAGCCTGAGGGTCTTCGGTGCAACGCCGAGAAGGCGCGCCGCCTTGTTCAGGTTAAGCCATGGCTCTTTGCCGTCCGCCGCTGGCCGGAAGACAGGGATCTTATGATGCGACCTGTGCGCGGTGACCCGTTCGCGTGTCCATCGATTGCCGTGGCCGGTCACCAGTCCATTGCGGTTGAGGATGCCAGCAATCAGATCATCATTGGCGATGAGCACCAGTTGGCGGACGGCCGCGATGATATCGCCGGACGTGCTGTTGCGCTGTCCACGGCGCCGCTTCGGCAGGCGCAGTTCAGTATGGACGCCGCCAACCCAATGGATCAGAAGAACGATCTCTGACGCTTCGTCATCGATATCGGCGACCACCTCCCGGATGACGGTGCGAACGATGCGCTTCTTGAGCCTTGCATCCGTCGTCCGCGCCGCCCATACAGCCTTGAGATCGGCGGCGAGCGCGGTGACGTGTATTGGCGACAGAAGTGATGGCTCCGATGTCGAGGCATCATGCGCGGCAATCCTGCTCTCGATCTCGCCGACACGCGTAAGCGCCCGGTTCCATCGCAACTCCAGTTCCGCCGCGACCAGCCGGTTCTGCGGATCGATGGCGTCGTATTGCCGGAACGCCCGATCGGCGTTGTAGCGTGCCGCCTCGCGATCGCGCATCAGAGCATCGCGGACCTGATCGCGGCGACTGGCCGCTTGCGCTTCGGCCTCGACGGCCGCGGCTATCGCTGCCGGCTCGACAACCCGCAGAAGAGCTTCCTCGATGGCGTCGTCGACGCGTAGTCCACCGAAGGCGATGCAACGCGGCTCGCCATTGTCAAGCAGACCACGCCAGCAGGAATAGCGCGGAATGTTGTGCTTGGTTCCCGTGTAGCGGACCGTCAGCTTGCGGCCGCAGCGCCGGCAGCGGACAAGGCCGGCGAGCAGAGCGTCGCCATGCTTGGGCGCCCCGTGATGCCGGCTCGTGGGCACGTTGTCGCTCACCATCTTGCGGATCGCTTCCGCCCTTTCCCAGCTGACGTAGCCTTCGTGTGCACCCGGGATCAGCGCCAGCCATTCATCACGCGCCTTACGGCGGCTGCGCGAACGAATGGCTGTTGCATCATATCCCGACGCAGCACGAGTCTTACCATAGGCATAGGCGCCGCCGTAGATCGGGTTCTCGATCATTCGGTGGATGGTCGCATAGCTTGGCCTGCGCCAGACCACATCGCCATTGTTGCGCTTGGCAGGCAAATCCAGCCCATGTTCGAGGAACCAGAGCAGGGCCTGGCGGGCACTGCCGAGTTCCGCCACCTTGTCAAACACAAGGGTGATGGCCTCCTGCATGCGACGGTCGGGATCCTTCTCCAGCCGGTCGCCGACCTTCACGAAGCCGACCGGGGAAGCGACGACGAGTTCACCGCGCCGGGCCTTCTCATAGCGGGCCGACAAGGAGCGCTGACGCAGAAGATCGAGCTCATACTCGTTGAGACTGCCCTTCAATCCCAGCAGCAGCCGGTCATTGCCCTGGCGCGGTGCGTAGACCGTCTCCTGGTCGATCAGCACGGTATCGACGACGCGGCACATCTCGATGAGCTGCTGCCAGTCGCGGCTGTTGCGGGCGAAGCGCGATACCTCCCGCGCCGCAACCGCCCCAACCTTGCCGAGACAGACTGCTGCGACCATCCGATCGAAGCCCGCTCGCGCGACACCGCCAGCAGCAGAGCGGCCGAGATCGTCATCGACCGTCTCGATGCAAGACCAGCCGAGCGCGACCAGGCGATCGCGCATCGCATACTGCAGGGCGCTGCTCTCACGATTGTGCAGAACCTGATGGGCCGAGGACTGCCGCACATAAAGGATCGCCTTTCGCTCCAGATGGTGGGGCCGGATCTTCTCATGCATCATGGCGTGCCTCCTCCCGTGGAACGGCGCGCTCGCCGTCGACGTGGTCGAGGATCAGGCGCACCATCAGCTTTGTCAGCGTCAGGCGCGTCTCTTCCGGCAGCGCCTGCCATGGTGGCATCTGCGCGGTCTCCGCATCGTGCGGGTTGGAGAACAGATCGAACTGATATGTCGTGGGCTGGCGCGGCATGGACCTCTCCCCGATTCGCGTCGTGAGGATCCGATGCTGCGCCCGAAACCTCCAATTGCGATGGGGTGTGGGAATTGGCCGTCGCGTCCTGCAGCAGTGTCACCAAGACGCCAAGCGTTCTGGGATCGACATGTGGGGCAGCGGCAATGCGCCACGCGGTGCAGACCGCGCGATCAAACATCCAGGCCGGAACCTCCAGCCACCGATCGGAGGCGTGGCCAGAGAGACTGCAGCGGAAAACCTCCCGGTCAGCCTTCTCGATCACCTCATGAACGTGAACACAACGCCCGGCCCAGGGATGCCATGGATAAAGAAACTTGCGTTCCTCGGTCCCGTGGGCGTTCTCTCGTCGTGTTGTACAA
>NZ_JAMYND010000094.1:0-2682 GCF_040318885.1 Mesorhizobium sp. M0998 | reverse complement strand
TCTGGAGGCCAGCACGACGGCGCGCTTCGAAGCGTCGGCCAAGACAGGCAAGGTCCGCAGGTTCAAGGAGTTCGTTGACGGCGCCCGCGGCGCGGCCGGGCCGGCAGCACTCAGGCGACTATAACGGGCGCAGAGCCGACCCTGCGGCTTCCAGACATTGTCGTGTACAGCTTCAGACCCTCAAGCCGAGCCCGCAGGGCCTCGCTTACCTTTTACGGGGCGGCGGTACGTCCAAGCCGCTTCAACAGTTAAGAATTTCGCAAAGACGATACCCCCGGATCGTCGAGCTTCCGCTGCCACTTCCCGCATTCGCCGAGGCGGTCAATGACCCGCCCTTCACAATAGTTATCCGGCAAGCATCTGGATGCGAGAGATAATGTTGCCGGAGGCATCTCTCATGGCTTCTACACCTGCCTGAACGCCAGAACCGCGTTCGTGCCGCCAAAGGCGAAGGAGTTGCTCAGTGCCACGCGCACCTTGCGCTCGCGTGCCACATTGGGCGTGACGTCGAGATCGCAATCGGGGTCCAGCTCACGATAATTGGCAGTCGGCGGCACGACGCTCTCGCGGATAGCCATCACGCAGGCGATCAACTCGAGCGCGCCGGACGCGCCGAGGCAATGCGCGTGCATGGACTTGGTAGAAGAAATGGACATTGAGAAGGCGTGCTGACCGAAGACGCGCTTGATCGCCGCCGTCTCGATCTGGTCGTTGGCCTTGGTGCCGGTGCCGTGCGCGTTGAGATAGTCGACATCCTCGGCGTCCAGCCTGGCATCGGCAAGGCAGGCCCGCATTGCTGCCTCCGGCCCCTCGACAGTCGGCGCGACGATGTCGGACGCATCGGCGGAAAGGCCGGCACCGGCAATTTCGGCAAGGATGGTGGCGCCCCGAGCCAGGGCATGCTCGTAGCTTTCCAGCACCGCCATGCCGGCGCCTTCACCAAGCGACAGGCCCTGGCGATCGGCCGAGAATGGCCGGCAAGTATCGGGCGAAAGCACGCGGATCGCTTCCCATGCCTTCAGCACACCCCATATGAGCGGCGCTTCGCTGCCGCCGGCAAGCATCACGTCGGCCCGGCCGAGCCTGATCTGGTCCACCGCGCAGGCAATCGCATGGTTTGCCGAGGAACAGGCGGACGTGACGCCGAAGACCGGCCCGCGCAGACCAAGACTCATGCTGACCTGGCCGGCAGCGGCACCCGGCATCGCCTTGGGTACAGTCAAGAGAGCGGCACGCTTACCGCCCAGAAGGATGGCGCGGTAGGTTTGCTCGATCGCATCCCACCCGCAGCCGCCAACGCCCACCGTCGCACCGAAGCGATAGCTATTTCCCTCTTTGGAGGAAAGTCCGGCCTGACGCATGGCTTCGCGCGCCGCAAGCACAGCGAGCAGGCTGAAGCGGTCCATGGAGATGAGTTGCTTGCCGTCGATGTCATGCTCCGGCAGCGCCTTGATCTCGGCACCGATCCTGACCCTCAATTCATGGAGCTCGGAGTTGACGATTGGGCCGATGGCGGAGCGGCCTTCTCGCATCTCTGTCCAAATGGCGGCGGCGTTGGTCCCAAGCCCGCAAATACCGCCAATCCCAGTAATCACGACGCGCCTGTCCATTCACACCCCCTTGGCGAGCAAGCTGCGCACGGCTTCCACCATGTCCCCAACATTCTGGAGATCCGACCATGCCTCGGCCGTATTCATCTCGATCTGGATGCCGTAGGCCTGCTCCAGGTCCCAGAGAACGTCCGCCAATCCCAGTGAATCGATACCGAGCGAAGTCAGTCCCGTGGCAGCCGTTATCTCGCCGCCTGTGGCAGGCGCTATGCCGCCCTCCGACGCGGCGCGCTTCTTGATAATGGCGATTATTTCGTTGGCGAGTTGATCTGCCATCTTGTTCCTTTCCAGCTTGCGTTTTCGGCGTCGTTCAAAACCCGAGTCGCGTCGCGTTGCCAAAATTGCCCCTCATAGAGCCTGTGCGACCGACCAAGCCCAATGCCCATAGGAACCGGACGAGTTCCGGCTTCTGCGGCGTCAGCCCGATGACGAAGAACAGTCGCCGGCCTCCCGCTTTTGCGCCAGCACATCAAGAATCTGCGTGTAAATGGATAGGAACCGTCGTCAAACGTCAGCTAAACGCTGCGACGGTGGGTGCTGTCAGCGTATTCACTCGGCACCTCATATGTAATCGAGATGTTTCATAGCTCCGGACCAGTTGCGATCAACTATTGTACCGGTCCGCCATTCGTCGGAGAGTTCGACATGATCGGAGCGCTGCCTCTCATTCCCAGTACAATCTCCACCGCATGCGACAGATTTCCTCTTTCGGGCTCTTCTCAAGGGACTCGCCACGCGATAGAGGCAGTGATCGGCGCACGTGAGGTCCTGCCAAGTCCATGCGACATTCCGGAAAATTGGTAAAATCGTTTGTTTCAATCAAATGCATCCACGCTATGGATAGCTAAGACATGCGTTTCAAAGGGCTCGATCTGAATCTTCTCGTCGTTCTCGACGCGCTGCTGAGCGAGCGCGGCCTCACGGCGGCGGCACGCCGCATCAACCTAACCAAATTCATGGGGGTTGGTGGATGTGGCGCAAGCCGTTGAAATGACGTAGGATTTGGTTGCTTAAGCCGATCCGAACCATTTCCCGGAGACCACACCCACCATGAACGATCTTGCGCTGCCGC
>NZ_JAMYND010000093.1:0-2894 GCF_040318885.1 Mesorhizobium sp. M0998 | reverse complement strand
ACGACCGAGATCTTCATCGATGACGATGGCGTCTTTCCAGCCAAGGGACCGCGCTCGCTCGGCAAGCCCATATTGGCGTCGACGGTTCACTCGAAAAGCAGCTGACGACCCTGTCGCGGCCGAAACTGTTGATCATCGACGAGCTCGGCTATCTCCCGTTCGAAGCCAATGCCGCGCATCTGTTCTTCCAGCTGGTGTCGCGGCGTTATGAGCGGGGATCGATCCTGATCACCTCCAATCGCTCGGTGGGCGAATGGGGCAGCGTGTTTGGCGACCCGAGCAGCGCAGGATACCCCTCTTGTTGATCGGTTGGTGTCTCATGTCACGGTGGTTGACCGTCGACACGCACTCTGTGGACAGCGGTTTGAGGTGGCATCACTTCGGTCAGGGCGCGGACCTGCCTTTGTAGTCATCCGCCTTCCGGATGGACGGTCACGCAATATCCGCCGGTCAGTGACGGATTTGTCGCCTACTAGCGATGATGATCGTGAACATCGTAGCATGGCGGGAAAGTTAATATCCGTTCGGACTTTGCTTCCTTTAGTATTATGCGCGAATCACCTTTAGTAACTCAATGGCGAGTTGCGATGGTTGCTCATGCTTTGGCGCATCGGATTGCGGTGTCTCTACCGGAGACCAGTGTTCCACTGGTAAGGATCAAGCCAGATACGCCCAGCCTTTGGAACAATCTCCCACCGGCATCTCAGCACCAAGTCGCGCAGATGCTCGCGACTCTGATCCGTCGGATGCCGCCGAACACGCCAGCGGCGAGGGAGCGGTTTGATGTTGGCGATTCCGAGCAGTCCTGACGAGCGGCTCACGGCCGTCCGACGTTCAAAGTTCGCTTACGTGTATGTGCGCCAATCCTCAATAAACCAGGTGCGCCACCACCAGGAAAGCACCGAACTTCAGTACAGTTTGGTGGACCGCGCCGTCAGATTGGGTTGGCCGCCGGATCGTGTCGTCGTCATCGACGAGGATCTTGGAAAATCAGGAAACGGCCAAGTCGAGCGCGGCGGCTTCCAACGGCTCATCGCCGAGATCGGGCTCGGCAACGCGGGTCTGGTGGTCAGCCTCGATGCATCTCGATTGGCGCGCAACAACCGGGACTGGCATCAACTCCTCGAGTTGTGTTCATTGTTCGGCGTTGTCATCGCCGATGGTGAACGTCTCTACGATCCCTGCGCTTATCACGACCGGCTGCTATTAGGGCTCTCGGGAATCATGAGCGAAGCGGAGTTGCACCAGATCCGTATCCGCCTGCATCAAGGGGAGCGGCAGAAGCGGCGCGGGGCGAGCTTCGCATACCGCTGCCAGGTGGCTTGGCCTACAACCGCTCCGGCCAGATCGTGTTCAACCCTCTGAAGAGGTTCAGGCTCGGCTGCGTCTGATCTTCGACAAATTTAGAGAGCTTCAGACCGCGCGACGCGTTATGCGTTACCTGCGCACGCACGACCTACGCGTACCGGTGCGGCCGCTTCGCGGGCCGGCGCCCCATGAGCTGGTGTGGCGAGACGCCACCATCGCCCACGTCCATTATATTTTGCACAACCCGGCCTATGCCGGCGCATATGTCTGCGGCCGGCGCCGAATAAATGCGGTCCGCCAAGGTCCGGGTTCGCACCGCGCAATCTCGAAGGTGGCCATTGACGACTGGGAGGTTTGCATCAAAGACGCACACCCTGGTATATTAACTGGGAGGAGTTCATGGCCAATCAGAGACGCCTCGCCGACAACACCAATCGATACGAGGCCGGCCACCGCGGCGCGCCACGCAAGGGCATTGCTTTGCTGCAGGGCTTAGCGGTCTGCGGCCAGTGCGGACGGCGGATGACCGTGCGCTATAGTGGCCCCGACGGTGCATGCCCCGTCTACTGCTGCCTGGCGGACCGCAACCAGACCGGCAGCTCTCTCTGTCAGGAGGTTCGGGCGCCCGCAATAGATGAACAAGTCGCCCGGATCCTCCTGAAGGCGTTGGAACCTGACCAAATCGCCATCGCCATCGCTGCGCTCAACGAGATTGCGGAGGAAACGCGGAGCCTCGAGAAACAATGGGCGCTACGGCGGGAACGTGCGCGGTATGACGCCGAACGGGCTCGACGACAATACGACACCGTGGAACCGGAAAATCGTCTCGTCGCCAGAACCCTGGAAAAGGCTTGGGAAGACAACCTGCGCTTGGTCGATGAGATCGAGCAGGAATATCGTCGGTGGAGAGACCGAGAGCCCTTGGTGTTACAGGCACAGGATCACGCGGCGCTTCAGGAACTCGCCGAGAATTTGCCGGCTATCTGGCACTCAGAAACCACCCAGCCAGAAGACCGCAAACGTATCTTGCGCTTCATCGTGCAGGAGGTCGTTCTCGATCAGAAGAAGATACGCGGCCAGGTCGCCATCAGGATTCTTTGGCAGACCGGCGCAACCAGCGAACATCAAATCCAACGCCGAGTTCATCTTACGATCGAGACTATGGCGAACTCGAGCTTGTGCGTGAGCGGATCACGGAACTCAATGCTGCGGGCGATATGGACAGGCAAATCGCCAAAATCTTGAATGACGAGGGCGTCCGCTCGGCGCCAGGCAAGCTGTTCAGCTATGAGAACATCTGGCTCTTACGCCACCGTTGGGGAGTCCCCACAGCCAAGATCAACGGCGTCGCAGCCAATCCGCCGCGCTGGCCTGATGGAACCTACTCTGTACAGGGCGCAGCCGCTGCAATCGGCGTGACGGCTCAAACCATCTTCGACTACCTCGCCCAGGGCCTTGTCCACGGTCGGCAAAGCACGAAAGGCCAGCCTTGGCAGATCAGCCTTTCCAGCGACCAGATCGATCAACTTCAACGCCGACTGCAACGGACCAGGCGATCAAGGAAAGGTGCATCATGAAGCATTCGC
>NZ_JAMYND010000092.1:0-3897 GCF_040318885.1 Mesorhizobium sp. M0998 | reverse complement strand
TTATCTCAGGCAGATCCGATGCGACTGATCTTTTGAACTTCCAGGAATTAAATGGAGGAGACTTCAAAAGAATTGATGAATTCTCCCCTAGATACCTAGTAATTAGGATTGCCATCTACTTTTTTACCTCCAGTGTCACCAGACCCTCTTTCTGCCATCGCTTTGTCAAATGCCTTTTTATCGCGAGCGGCTGCAGCTTTCAAGTTTTTAGCATCCTCGTCAATTTTTTTCTTCGTATTTCTTGCTCCGTATGTCGGACTTGTTTTTCGGTGCACCTCACGAGGTGAGGCAACAGCAGGTGCTTCTTTTCGAAGTTTAGCTTGTTCTTCAGGACTCAGTTTTCTACCCAAAGCATCCTCTTTAGCTTTGAGTTGCGCCGCAAATGACGGCTGGTGATCTATGTCCAATGGCTCAGTTTCGCCGTTTTCCTTTTTTTGTGCCTTCAGTTCCCCATATGAGCCGGTGTCGCCTGGCTTCACAGCCCCCTTTTTTTCTGCATTTCTTACAGTCTTGGCAATTTTTGCAGCATCTTCGGCCTTTTGCAGAGCGCGCGTAAGTTTGCTCGCCCCTGCTGGAAGACCTGGTATGGCAGTTGCAAGGGCATCTACGCTCAAGTCAACCCAACCGTTGTTCCAAGCTTCTTGGTCGTCAGCGAAATACCCATAGCCGATCGTGCCGACGTCGTAAGCGAGGTTAAGTCCATCCCATACAGTGTCGATAATATGCCCATTCTGATCGCTCTTGTTGACGGGATCATTCTGGGCGTAGGCATAGCGATTTGTTCCAACGCCGGGCAGTGTCGGATCCCAGTCGTCTGGTGAGATGAACCTGCCGAGCACTGGATCCATGTAGCGTGCATTGAGATAGAGCAGTCCGGTCTCGGGATCGAAGCGCTCGCCGATGTAGGACTTCTGCGTCTGGAAGCCGGTGTTGAGGCGTTCTCCGTAGGTCGCGTAGTTGGTCTGCTCGGCGATGGCGCCTGATGTATCGGTGACCAGGCGCACCGACGCCAGGTGATCGCGGTGCAGGAAGGCTTTGGTGGCGCCGGTCACCTTGACGTCGGGATGGGGGTAGCGGGTGTAGATTTCTGCTCCAGGCGTCGCCGGATCGATCTCGACGGACGCGTCGGGATAGAGCGTGGTGGCGAAGGACGAGGTCTTTTTGGTGCGCGCGCCGTCGGGTCCGTAGAACAGCGACACGGTGTTGGCGGCCTGGGTGACGGTCTTCAGGCGGTTGGCTTCGTCCCAGACGAGTGTCCTGGTGCCGTCGGAGGTCATGTTGCCGTTGGCGTCATAGGTGAGCGTCTTGACGCCGACCGCTGTTGGCGCGTGCGGACGAGCGGCACTCGCCGCGGGATAGACATAGGTCCCGGCAACGCGGGTGCGCGAGGTCAGATTGTCGTTGGCGGCATAGACGAAGGTCTCGTCGAGCGTGTTGTTGCCGAGATTGTCGCTCGCCGTCAGCCGGTCGGCCTTGTCGTAGCCATAGGTCCAGCTGTCGGAGGCGGTCAGTCCGGTCGTGCCGGTGATGCGGCCGATGAGATCGCGGGCATACTGGTCGTCGAGCAGGATTGTGGCACCCTTGGCCGTGGTGACGCGGGTGACCCAGCGGCGGGTCGGCGAATAGGTGAAGGACGTCTTCACCCCGTTGGCATAGGTGATCTCCCTGGTTTGGCCGTCGGCCTCGTAGATCGTCGAGGTGATGAAGCCCGAGGCCGAGAGCAGCTTGTTGGCGGCCGTGTATTGCAGCGGGGCGGCAAGCGAGCCGAAGTCGAGCGGCACCGGCAGATACTGGGTGCGCAGCGTCTGGCCAGAGGCATCGCGCACGCTGGTCGTGGTGTGGGTCAGCGTGCCGATGGTGACGTCCTGGCGGGCGGCCTTGCCAAAGCCATCATACTTGATGGCCTGCGTCGCCGCAGGGTTGGTGGAGGTGGTGAGCTGGCCGATGTTGTAATAGCCGGCCGCCGCCTGGTCGTAGGTGTTCTGCGTCAGCGTCACCGCACTGCCGCCTGACGCCATTGCCGTCTTCAGCGTCAGCCGGTCCATCTGGTCATAGGCCAAGGTGGTGACGGTGCCGCGGCCATCGGTCTGGCTGGTCAGCCGGTTGGCGCCGTCATAGATGTACGACCATGTGCCGAGATCGGGATCCGAGGCAGAAAGCCGATTGCCGAGCATGTCATAGCTGTAGCTCCAGCTCGAGCCGCCGGGATCGCTGACCCCGGTCAGCCGGCCAAGCACATCGTAGCTGCGGCCCTCCGTGAGGCCGAGCCCGCCGAGATCGCGCACGATCTGCACGACATCGCCGCGCGTCGAGGACACGCTCTTCGACTGGCGTGTGGTTGTTGCGTTGATCTGGTCGGTCTGGGTGACCGCGTAAAGCCGCGGATTGGTGCCGGTGCCGCTGTCGAGGCTGTGGGCAAAAATCGTCTGGCTGGCATCGGCATAGACGGTCTTTGTCAGCCGGTCGGCCCAGTCATAGCTGTTGGTCGTCCATTGCGCGGTGTCGCCGACAAAGCGCGGGAAGGCGATGCGCAGGACATTGCCGCGCAGATCGTACTCGGTGTCGGCAATGCGCTTTGCGCCGGCAGCCGTCTCTCCCGCCGTCTCCATCCGGTACACCCGGCCAAGCCCGTCATAATAGGAGCGGACAAAATCCTCGCCCGCCCCATTGGGCAGCGGTGTGTACTTGACCAGCGCCTGTGTCGCCGGATTGCCCTCGTTCTCGAAGCGCGTCTTGGAATAGGCGCCGGTCACACTTTGCGAGACCTGGTAGGGCCGGCAGAACGGATCATAGGTGAAGGTCTTTACCAGGCCGTTCGCATCGGTCTTCGTCGCCGGCAGCCCGCAGACGGCATTGTAGGTAGCGCTGGACACCAAGCGGGTGTCGGCGCTCTGGCCGCCGGTGGCAAAATAGCGGGGGCTGCGCTGCGTTATGGGATAGAGGTGATAGGTCGCATCATAATCCCATTCGGTCTTGTGACCGAGCCCGTTGGCGGCCGAGACCTGGTTGCCATAGAGGTCATAGGCAAAATACTGGTTCACCTCCTTTTGCGGCGATCCATAGTAATTGGAGAAGCTGCGGTTGCGGGTGACGTTGCCCTTCGTCGGCGGCGTCGCGTTGGCGCCAGCGTTGCCGTCGTAATAGGTCTCGTCATAGCCGATATAGGGGAAGCCGGCGTCCATCCCGGCGCGCACCGTCTGGCTGCTCGGCAGCGAGACGATGTAGGCGCTGGTGTTGGGCGCAAAGCTTGTCACCGTCCAGGTCTCGTCGCCGCTGACGTCGGTGCGGCCATAGTCCTTGATGCTGGTGACGTTGCTATAGGCGTCGAACGTGCGCTCGACCCTGAGAGTACGTGCAAGATTCTCGGTCAGCGTCGTGTCGGTCGCGGTGTTCTGCACGGTGTAAGGTTTGGTCGCGGTATTGACCGCATAGGTCTCGGCCACCTGCTTGTGCACGGTGCCTGCGCCATCCTTCCAGACCGTCAGCGACGGCAGGCCGTAGCTTGCCAGGTCCTGCCGGTAGGTGGTCTCGATCTTGGAGGCCGCCGTCTCGCCATTGGCCAGCGGCCTGGTTTCCACGATCGAGGCAAAGCCCAGAAACCTGCGCGCCGCAGGATCGTATTTGCCCCCGGCATAAGCATACGTGCTCACCGCCGTCTGGCCGCGCCCGTCGCCGACCGATAGCTTCGACACCGCATGCACCACCTGCGGCAGGTAGGTGTTCGCCCAGGTCGACGACGGCGCATACTCCACCGCAACCGTCCCGCCCAGTTCCGTCACGACATTGCGCAGCAGGTTCGGATTGCCCGCGCCGGGCGCCGAGATGAACATGTGGTCTTTGTAGTCGGTAAAGTCCGGCAGCCCGTCGCCGTTGAAGTCGCCTATCGCAACGCCGGCG
>NZ_JAMYND010000091.1:0-4317 GCF_040318885.1 Mesorhizobium sp. M0998 | reverse complement strand
CGGGATCGCATCCAGATCAGCAAAACCTATTCACTTCAACGACATAGACAGATGGGTGTTATGAAACAGGATTGTAGTCGGCGCGTCACAGGGCGATGGCGACGCGTGCCTGAGCCAGCGACTGGTGTGACGAGGGTATCGGCGAGAACGTGGAAGGTCGGTTAGCCACAGCTTTGTGGCGGCGACCTCACGTGCCGATCGTTGATTGAGGATTTTGGTGATTGCGGGCGGATGTCCTAAGGCTCCTAGGTCATCATCGTCCGTGGCAACTTCGCGAAGCGGCTTGTAAAACATGCCCAGTGCTCTTTTGCCGCGCGTTGGATAGTCCTACGCAGCACTTTGGCGAGCGCGCCGCCACGCAGTCAATCGACACACGACGGTCGGGCGAACGCGACACAAAGTGCACTGTCACCGAAATTCCGGAGGACTAACGTCTGCCCTTAGGTCTAGGCTTCGTGATTTCGATTCAACGGCCCGCGAGCGACTAGTTTGAGCAAGCCTCAACGCGGGGCCACTCGATGTCGGCTCCTTGCCGCAATCACGCTGTTCCGACAGGCCGCGCCATGCGGCAAGTTTCTATCCAACCAAGCCGTTTGACCCACGCTGGCAGCTGCCGAGTAGGCGAAGTCCGCATCGCCTCGATCGCGCCACTTTCCGACCTCACCACCTCTAAGCGTGAACGTCTGGTGTGATGCCCGATGCGCACGTTCGTAGGCATCTCACTGTTACATCGCGGTGACAAAAGCACCGCCACGGTGGCGTCAACCGGTTACCAAGGGCAGTAAATATCTCCGGCCTTCTGGGAGTGGCGTGTCAGCGTCCCCAGAGGCTGCGTGGGCGTGTCGCCGGTTGGCTGTTAGCGCGGCGACTGGATCGCTCCACGCCTCGCAAGCGGGATAGCGAAATCTCGTGAAGGCAAGGTCGAGCTGCGTTTTCCGTTCTCTATCGGCGACGGGCGACGGTTGGGAGAGATGGATACCATGCACACGGGGAGTCAGGAAGTTGGCAGGACATGGACGCGGGGCGGCCCGCGTGCAGGCGCTTGGCCGAGCGGTGCAATGACCACGCAGCGCCACCTCGCAGCGATCATGGTGTGCGACGTCGTCGGCTATTCGCGCCTGACGGAGCGCGACGAGCGCGGCACGCTCGAGCGGCTGAAGATCTACCGCAAGGACGTCCTCGAACCGCTGGTCTCTGAGCACCGGGGTCGGATCGTCAAGCTCACCGGCGACGGCATGCTGTGTGAGTTCGCGAGCGTCGTCAACGCGGTGGCCTCGGCGATGGCGATCCAGCAGGCCCTGGCAGAACACGAGGCGGAGATGCCCGAGGAAGAGCGGATTCGCTTCCGCATCGGCGTCAATCTCGGCGACGTGGTCTGCGAGGAGGACGGCGACCTCTACGGCGACGGGGTCAACATCGCAGCCCGCCTCGACAGCATCGCCGACCCCGGCACCGTGGTCGTCTCAGGCACCGCCTACGACCACCTTCAGGGCAAGCTCGACTGCGGCTTCACGCCACTCGGCAATCTGCGCCTCAAGAACATCGAGCGGCCGGTGCGCGCCTACCGCGTCGAGACCGACGCGGGCGCCTCGGTGGCTGCATCGCCTCCGCTGCCCGCGAAACCCTCGATCGCGGTTCTGCCTTTTACCAACATGAGCGGCGATCCCGACCAGGAATACTTCGCCGACGGGCTGGTGGAGGACATCATCACGGGATTGAGCCGGGTGAACTCCTTCTTCGTGATCGCCCGCAACTCGTCCTTCACCTACAAGGGCCGGGCGGTGGACCTGCGCCAGGTCGGGCGCGAGCTGGGCGTCCGCTACGTGCTCGAAGGCAGCATCCGCAGAGCAGGATCGCGGGTGCGCATCAGTGGGCAGTTGGTGGACGCGATCAGCGGACACCATGTCTGGGCCGACCGCTTCGAGGGCGACGTGAGCGACATCTTCGACCTGCAGGACAAGGTGACCGAGAGCGTCGTCGGCGCTGTCGAACCGAGCATCCGGCTGCAGGAGATCAAGCAGGCGCGCATGAAGCCGACCGACTACATCGGGGCCTACGACCTCTACCTTCGTGCGCTGCCGCGCTTCTACAGCATGACGCGCGAAGGCTTCGCCGACGTACGCCGGCTCACTAACGAGGCGCTCAGCATCGACCCAGACTTCACCCTGGCGAAGGCACTCGGTGCCTATATCCGCAGCCTGTCGGTGAGTCAGTGCTGGCACGAGCCCGACGATATCCGCGTCGCCGTGCGCATGGCCCGCGAGGTGCTGGCGGACGCGCGAGACGACCCGACAAGCTTGCGTTTCGCCGCGCAGGTGATCGCCTACAGCGCCAAGGATTACGAGACGGCGCTGGACACGATCGAACGGTCCCTGCTCCTCAACCCCAATTCGGCGCAGGGCCATACGGGCAGCGGCTGGGTGAACGCCCATTCCGGCCACCCCCTCGTCGCGATCGAGCACTTCCACAGGGCGATGCGGCTGAGTCCGGTCGACCCCGAGAAGGGCATCGCGCTCTCCGGCATCGGGATGAGCTACCTGATGCTCGAACGCTACGAGGAAGCGCTGGCTTGGGGAGAACGAGCGCTGCGCGAGATGCCGAATTACGGCTCCTCGCACCGGGTGGTGATCATGGCGCTGGTCAAACTCAACCGGCCGGACGAAGCGCAGGCGGCGGCGCGGCGGCTGATGGAGGCGTTCCCGACCTACACGCTCGGCCTGCAGAGGCAGATCAACCCGTGGCGGGACAAGGTGTTCGCCGAGCACTACGTCGAAGCGTTGGGTATTGCCGGCGTGCCGGAGTGATCGTCGCGGCTGCAAAGGTGCCCTCCCCTGCGCGTCACGTCCGGCAAGGCGACGCGCCCCTTGATCCCGCGTCGCTTCTGGAAGGATAGTTCTCTGGCCGGCTTGTCCGAGGACCGAGCCCGTAGAGCAGCTGTGAACAGCCGGCGAGCTCTCTGTTGGGTTCGCGTCGAACTTCCGGTCTCCACCGATACCGATATTGTTCAAAAAAGTCCGCGTCGCGGTCGCCCGTGGCACTTTCGTAGGATGGCGTTTCGTAGAGACCCCAAAATTGAATCCTGATTCCATGCAATGCGCCAGGGTGGAACTGGATTCTAAGATCGGTGGCGATTTGCGGTGCGCCGGACTTTTTCAATAGTATCCACCCCAGCCAGTCCTTCGCCGTCGATTTCGGTCGTTCGGCAGCTTAAGGTTCTTGAACGAATGGACGCGCTCAAAGCGACTTTCATGGCGCTCATTCAAGCTGCCTTTCGCGCATCGGCCGGGGTCAACCTTGGCGGAAATTCGAACCAAGACACTACCGCCGCGGTGCGTCCGTCTGGCGGACGCGGGTAACGCCGAAGCATTTTCGTCGCCGCCTATCTGTTGGTGTAGATCGGTTTCCCCGAGTCGTCACGCCGGGAAAAGACGATACGCCGAGGCTTATCATCATTTGGAAGTTCTTCGATGCACAGCGAAATCGCTTGCAGTTCTGCGAAGCGATTCGCAATTATCGCCGCAATCCACGTCCCATCTGGAGGCTCCCATGGCCGAGGTCCTGCTGTTCCACCACGCACAAGGTTGACTCCCGGCGTGCGCGCGTTCGTTGACGACCTGCGGGCAGCCGGGCACACCGTGCATACGCCGGACCTGTTCGACGGACGCACATTCCGGAGTATTGACGAGGGTCTCGCCTACATCGGTGAGATCAGGTTCGACGACATGCGGGAGCGCGGCGTCCGCGTCGCCGGCGAACTGACCCCGAGCTCGTTTACGCCGCATTCTCGTTCGGCGTACTGCCGGCGCAGAAGCTCACACAGACACGACCCGGTGCCTGCGGAGCCCTGCTCGTCCACTCCTGTCTGCCGATTAGCGGCGAGTGGGCCTTCGGATCCTGGCCGGACGACGTCCCGGTCCAGATCCACGGTATGGATAACGACCCGATCTTCATCGGCGAGGGCGACATCGACGCCGCTCGCGAGATCGTGGAGAAGGTCGAGGACGCGGAGCTGTTCCTCTATCCCGGCGACCAGCACCACTTCGCCGACAGCTCGCTCCCGTCGTACGACGCGGCTGCCAGCGCACTGCTCACGCGGCGGGTGCTCGAGTTCCTGGACCGTGTCTAACCATGTCGGCGAGGGCCTTATTGAGTGCGGTCGTCCTGTCCATCGGGAGGAGCAAGGAGCGCCACAAGCAGTCATCAAAGGGCTGTATTTCAAAATGACCGAATCGGGGCCGACGAACGAACCCGCTGCGCGGGAGGGGCGCCTGCGGTTGAGGTAGAGATCAAGAACCGGTCGTCGCGCTCGCGTTGAGC
>NZ_JAMYND010000090.1:0-4569 GCF_040318885.1 Mesorhizobium sp. M0998 | reverse complement strand
TGCGATCGCGGCGAAGCCGCTCGCCGCATAAAGCGCAGATCCGATCGGCGCGCCTAGCGCGAGCGCCGCGAACATCGCCGTGCCCACCCAGGCTATGACCTTTCCGGAGTTCTGTCCGCCCGCAAGGGAAAGGCCCCAGGCGACGCCGCCGGTGATGATGAAGCTCTCAGACGCGCCCAGTACCGCCCGGCCGGCGAAGAGCGCCGATGCGGACGCTACGGGCCGGTCGAGCAATGCCAGCGAGCCGACGTAAATGAACCCCGCCAGGGCAGCGGCAATGAGGCCGACGACGACGGCCCGCTTGCCGCCGCGCCCATCGGCATAGTTTCCAGCCCCAATGCGCGACAGCATCGAGGCGACGAACTGGCTGCCCGTCACCAGCCCGACTGCGAAGGGGCCGAAGCCGAGCTGCTGGTGAAGATGCAGCGGCAGGACGGGTAGCGCCAAGCCGATCAGGAGGAAGCCGGCGAAGACAGCCGCCATGATTGGCGCCAGTTCCGCTGTCGCGCCATTTCGGTCTGAAGTCCGCGCCATTGTGGCCATCGATGACAGGTTGACAGTCGGGCTGTTCCGATCAGTAACGTTCGTAGGTTACGCGCCAGCCTTCGGCCGGATTGTCCGGGGTGAGGACCAGTTTGTTGCCCAAGACTTCGAATTTGCGTTTCATGCTCTTACCGACAAGGTTGCGGACCAGGGAGGACTCGATCGTGATGACGAAGGTCTTGTCCTGGTCGTCGATGGCGACCGGGCCGTAATAGGCTTCGTAGCCATTCGCTGTATAAGGCGTGTCCGGCGCCTTGGCGTCGGGGTTCTGGGCCTGCACCGAGAGGGTGCCGGCCTCGATGAAGATGACCTGGCCGGAATATGGCACGGGCTTGAGGTTTCCATCGGCACCGGCCTCGAGCGACCTCATGCGCCATGCGCCAATGATCGGGGACTCTTGCGAGAAAGCCGGCGTGATAACTGAAAGCGCAAGGGCGGCGATCTTCAATCTCATCGTCATATGCGTTGTTCCTTTTCTGATTGTTGTGGGTGCGGACAGGCCGTCCGTCCAATCTTCGCTCACACCGAAAGCATGACCTTGATGGCGCGCCGCTCGTCCATGGCGCGGTAGCCTTCAGCGACCTCGGCCAACGGCAGCTTGAGGTCGAAGACCTTGCCGGGCTTGATCCGACCTTGCAGCACACGGTCCATAAGGTCGGGCAGGAAGCGGCGCACTGGCGCGGGGCCGCCCAACATGCGCTTCTGGCCGAAGAATAGTTTTTGGCCGTCGAAGCTCACGCCGTGCGGCACGCCGACATAGCCGATGGTGCCGCCGGGGCGAGAGCAGGCCAGCGCCTGGTCGAAGGATTCCGCCGTGCCGACGCATTCCAGCACCGAGTCCGCGCCGACGTCCTTGGTGAGCTCTTTGATCCGGGCCACACCTTCCTCGCCGCGCTCGGCGACGATGTCGGTGGCGCCGAACTCGCGAGCGAGTTTCTGGCGGCTGGCGTGCCGGCTCATGGCGATGATGCGCTCGGCGCCCATCTCCTTGGCCGCAAGCACGCCCATCAGGCCGACCGCACCGTCGCCGACCACCACCACCGTCGATCCTTCTCGGACCTCGGCTGCGTCGGCCGCATACCAGCCGGTGCCGAGCACATCGGACACGGCCAGCAGGTCGGGGATGAGTTCGGCCGGCGGCACCTCGGCGGTGGCGACCAGTGTGCCATCCGCCAACGGCACGCGGGCGTAAGGCGCCTGCGCGCCCGACATGAACTCGCGCTGCACACAGCACGACTGGAAGCCGAAGCGGCAATGCGGGCAGGTATTGTCGGAGAGGCAGAACGAGCCGACGACGAACTGGCCGGGACGGACGGTGCGCACCTCTGCGCCGACCTCGACGACGATGCCACAATATTCGTGGCCCATATGCATCGGGCCGTCGACCGGCTGCAGCCCGCGATAGGGCCACAGGTCCGAGCCGCAGATGCAGCTTGCCGAGAGCTTGATGATGGCGTCCGTTGGCCGCATGATTTTCGGATCGGCGATTTCCTCGCAGCGGATGTCGCCCGGTTTGTGAAGAACAGTTGCGAGCATTTTGGTTCCTTTCGAGTCGAGAAGATCAGGCGCCGTAGTCGGCGTCGCTGACATGTTCCAGCCAGTCCACGACCTTGCCGTCCTTGACCTCCTGGAGGGCGATGTGGGTCATGGCGGTCTGAGGCGACGCGCCGTGCCAGTGCTTTTCGCCGGGCGCGAACCAGACGACGTCACCCGGACGGATTTCTTCGACCGGGCCACCCTCGCGCTGCACGCGGCCAAGGCCGGAGACGACGATCAGCGTCTGGCCGAGCGGATGCGTGTGCCAGGCGGTGCGGGCGCCGGGCTCGAAGGTCACCTGTGCGCCTTGGACCCGCCCGGCATCGAAGGGATTGAAGAGCGGATCGATCCGCACCGTTCCGGTGAACCAGTCAGCCGGCCCCTTGGCGGAAGGCCTTGTGCCTGCGCGAAGAATGTCCATGGTGATCTCCTTTGTGTCCTCAAATGCGTTCGATGCGAAGCGGGAACTCGCCGCGAAGGTGCAGGGCCTGCTCGCCCTCGTCGAAGCGGCCGAGCCTGATCAGCCCGGGATGTCGGTAGTCGGCGTAGAACATGGCCAGGTTGCCCCAGAGCATGAAATAACACAGGTCATAGGGCTGCTCGTTGGCGAACGGACCGCTTCCCTCCTCAGTCAGCTTGCGCGGCAGATAGGCGATCTTCTCGTTATGCGCGTAGTCCTCGATCTTGAGGTCGAGCGGCAGCATGGAGAAGAAGTCGCGCGCCGACGGATTGTCGTAGAGCGTGGCGGTCATGGTGCGGCCGTTGAAAATCATCCTGATCTTCATGTCAGTTGGCTCCTGGCTTACAGGGGCTTCGCCTTCTTGGCTGGCGGCTGCGCGAGGCAGGGCCGCCACCGCGAGCGCGGCGCCAAGCAATGTCCTGCGGCTGAGCGGCGCACGCTCGATAGTCATGGCAAAGATCTCCGGGCCATATGCGATGCGGCAAAGGCGGCGAGCGCTGATCCGCAGAGCAGCACCGCGCCTAGAGCGAACGCTCCCCACCAGCCGACCCTATCGAAGAGCGTGCCGCCGATGGCGGCACCGCCGGTGATGGCGAGCTGGATGACGGCTACCTGCAACCCGCCGCCGGCCTCTGCGTCGTCCGGCAACGTCCGGCTGAGCCACGTACCCCAGCCAACCGGCGCGGCCGTGCCGAAAAAGCCCCAGGCAACGAGCAGCGGCGCTGTAGGAATTGGCATCGTACCGAAGGCGATGAGCGCTACGGCCAGCGCGGCCATGACAAGCGGGATGACGATGAGGATGCTGAACAGGCGCGTGCGCAAAAGCCGGCCGACGCACCATGTGCCGAGCACCCCCGCCAGCCCCATCGCCAGCAGGATCGCCGAAAGCTCGGCGATGTCGAGCCGAGTGACGCTCTCGAGGAAGGGCCGCAGATAGGTGAAGAGCGCGAACTGACCCATGAACAGCATCATGATTGACGCCATGCCGGTGGCGACAGGAAGACCGCCGAGGAGCGCCAGCGGATTGCCAGGACGGTTCCTCCGGCGCGGGGGCAGCGCCGGCAGGCTTGTCCACTGCCAGACCAGCGCCAGGACCCCAAGCGGCACGACGAGGAAGAAAGCGCCGCGCCAGCCGACATAGGCGCCAAGAAAACTGCCCAGCGGCGCGGCGATGGTGGCCGCAATGGCATTGCCAGCGTTTAGCATGGCGAGACCCTTCGGAACCATGTCTTGCGGCACGAGGCGCATGACGATCGCGGTCGACATCGACCAGAACCCGCCGATCGCGATGCCGAGTAGCGCCCGGCCGACCATGAGGAACGCGTAGTTCGGCGCGAAGGTGACAGCGAGCCCGGACACGATCAGGAGAAGGGTAAAGCCGGTCACGACCAGTCGGCGGTCGATCCGGCGTGTGAGGCCCGAGACCAGCAGGCTGGTCACGACGGCGAAAACGCCCGAAATCGAGATCGCCTGTCCCGTGCGGCCCTCGGTGATGCCGAGATCGGCCGCTAGCGGCGACAGCAGGCTGACCGGCATGAATTCCGACGCGATGAGCACGAAAACACACAGCGCCATCGACAACACCGCGCCCCATGCGGCGCGGTCTTCGACAAGCCTTGTGTCGTACGTCGTTTCCATAATTGGCATCCTTGCAAGGCGACTGGGGCGGATCGCCAATCCCCGTCGCCATGCCAGAAGATATTGCAGAGGGAGCCATTCTATTAGACTGAGTAATTCGCATGGACTTATCTGCTTGTGATATAAGTGTCAGACGGGAGGTGCCCTATGCAGCGCGATGGCATGAAGGATCTGCTCTGGTTCGTGGCGGTCGCCCGGGAGCGCAGCTTCACCAAGGCGGCGGCCAAGCTCGGAACCTCGCAGTCGACCCTGAGCTCTACAATCAAGGAGCTTGAAGCTCGTCTTGGCGTCCGCCTGCTGACACGTACGACGCGGAGCGTCGCACCGACCGAGGCCGGCGAGCGACTTTTCCAATCTCTTGTTCCCCGCTTCGAGGAAATCGAAGCCGACCT
>NZ_JAMYND010000089.1:0-5233 GCF_040318885.1 Mesorhizobium sp. M0998 | reverse complement strand
GAGAAGCGGCGCCATGTGGAGCTCGCACTCGAGCAGGCACGTTATGAAGCCGCCCATGCACGCCGCCAGTATGACGCCGTCGACCAGCTCAGTCCCGCCGCTGCCGCTCGCTTTATCCTGGATGGTGCTGCGTGCCACGCCAAGCGTCAGCGCAATGTCACGGGTGCTCGTCCCGTGTCCGGCAAGCCGGAGCATCTGTCGTAATTGTCTCATGGTCAGCCTTCTCTTTGCCGGCATTGCCCGCCCCTTCTTCAAAAGGACCGTCATGCCAAAGTTGCTGACCCAGGTGGTTGTCTTCAGACCTTCAAATTGGCCGGATATTGATCGGAATGCGTGGCCGGCTTCATTCCGGAATGGTGGCCGGCTTCAAATCGGAATACCCGACCGGTTAACTTCGGAATCCGCAGATAAATGCGGTCACCTGAGACCTCACTTTGATCGCCGCGTCGCAGTCGCAGTTGATGGCTTTTCTCGGCCTGGTTCCGGGGGGCGGTTCGACCGGCGACACGGTCCGCGGGTCGAGCCTTACACTCGCCGGCAATCGACGCGCTCGCCGCGCCTTGGTCGAAGCGGCCTGGACTTACCGCCATCCCGCCAGGGTCAGCGAGGCCCTGCCCTGAGGCTCCGGCTCGAGGGGTTACCCAAAGCTGTCCGCGACATCGCCTGGAAGGTGCAGGTCCGGCTCTGCGCTCGCTATCGTCGCCCCAACGCCGCCGGCAAGAAGCCACCGGTGGTCGTGGCCGCGATCGCGCGCGAGATGGCCGCCTTCCTGTGGCCATTGGGCAGGAGGTTGAACCGTCATAGACGCGTCTCGACCCAGCCCGCTGCACAGGGCGGGGGGTCGGGCACGGTGGGGAACTCCCGTCGCTAGACGTTATGTGGCCGAGCCAATCCCCCCCGACACCCGCCCTCTAGCCCGAGGAAAGCCCCGAGACGAAGAGACGGAAGGCGGTATCCAAGCCGCGGATGAGAGTCTGACCAACCGTCGTCTCTGAGCTCCACTCCCGGCCTGTGCAGTTCCAGCCAATCCGGCTGCTCTGCACACTTGCACCAAGCAGTTGTTCCCTCTCGCCTTCACCCTTGACAGGGAACATGAGAGATTAGAACACGAGGACGTCCGACGCTGAAAAAAGGGCGTGCACGGGTTGTCCGGGCACAAGTGCCGGAGACCTTCCAACATTCTTACGAATAGCCAACAGTCGTTTTTTCCCCGCGAGCTCGACAACGACGTGCACGTCGGCGCCGAGCAGTGCCACGTCGAGCACGACACCAGGCAGAGCGTTATATTCGTTATCCTCGGCTACTTTGCCGACAGCGTCATCTATGAGTTCGATGTTTTCTGGTCTGACGCACAGATCTGCGTTGCCGTCCGGGTCGGACTGCGCGGACTTCGTGCGGATCTCAAGTCCGTCGCCCGTGAAATAGGAACAGACGCCCCGCTCGGATCGCCCACGTCGTGACCCATGTAGCCAGTTGGATCTCCCCACAAACTCCGCGACGAATTTGTCTGCAGGCACCTCGTAGATTTGCCTGGGCGTTCCACGCTGAACAATCTTACCTTCACGCATTACGACGACTTCGTCGCCTAGGCTCAATGCTTCCTCCTGATCGTGCGTGACAACGATGGTGGTAGCGCCCACTGATCTGAGTATCTCTTTCAGCTCGATGCGCAGTTCCAGCCTAAGCTTCGCGTCAAGCGCGGACAAAGGTTCGTCAAGAAGAACGATCTGGGGATCAGTTGCGAGCGCCCGCGCTAACGCAACCCGCTGCTGCTGTCCACCGCTCAGCTGACTGGGGTATCTGGCCTCCATGCCGGTCAGTTGAACAAGCGAAAGCATCTGCTTGACGCGAGTCGGTATTTCCGACGAGGGCACTCCGCGATATTTCATCCCGTAGGCAATATTCTGGGCAACGGTCATGTGAGGGAAGAGCGCATAATCTTGGAATAGCAAGCCAACGTTGCGTTCATAGGGCCTCAAATGGCCAACATTCTCACCCGCAATCTTTACAAAACCGCCATCAGGCGAGACAAAGCCTGCAATGATGCGCAGCGTGGTCGTCTTGCCGCAGCCGCTTGGCCCCAGAAGAGAAAGAATTTTCCCTTTCTCTATATCCAGTGATACTTTATTAACTGCGACAAATTCTCCATACTTTTTGGTTACTTCTTTCAGCTCCAGAACATTCATTCGATTAAACCCTATAGACACCTTGACCGATTGCTCGATCGAGACCGAGCACACGGTCCAGCACGATTAATAAAACAACGGTTAACGCCATCAGGGCGACGGCCGCCGCAGCGATTGTGAGATCGAAACTCGACCTCATTAGACCGATGAGCGCGACGGGAAGGGTGTATGTTTCGAAGTCACTCAGGAAGAGGCTGATCGCCACGTCGTCCATGGAGAACGCAAAGGCGAAAATCGCACCAGCGGCAATGCCATTCTTGGCGAGTGGCAAGGTGACGGTGAAGAATGCCTGACGCTTGTTGGCGCCGAGACTCAACGCGGCCTCGCGCAACGTTTCGCTTATACCAGTAAGCCCGATCAGGGTCATTCTGATCGTGTACGGGATCGTGATTATAAGATGCCCAGCAAGCAACTTCGGAAAGGGCGGCAGGGGCGTCAATACCGAAAAGAACATGAGCAGCGCGAACCCGATGATCACGCCCGGCATCACGAGGGGCGACAGGAATGTTGTGGTGACCAGATCGCGCCACCTTGGAGTCATCCGGATGGTCGCCAACGCAGCCAACGCTCCTATGACGGTCGCAAGGGCCGTCGTCGCGATCGCCAGCAGCAGGCTTGTGTAAAACCCAGACCACAAATAGGTATTATCAATCAGCCGGCCGAACCATTTCGTAGACAGATTTAGGGGGGGGAATGGACCAAGGTAGTCGCGCGCGTCGAATGCCATGAGCACGGTTACAATTACAGGGAACAGCAGGAACACTGCCGTTATTGCGACGATAGCGGTTAAACACAAGGCAAGAACGGAATCGGCAGTTCGCTTGCTGAGCATTGTTTCACGTCCTATCAAGAAAAGTCGCTAGTCTGGACATGATGAAGATCAGGAGCACGGAAAGCACCATCATGACGATAGAAATTGCTGCCCCGCTTGGGTAGTTCGCAATCTCGCTGAAGCGGCTATAGATAAGATTCGAAATGAATAGCACGCGCCCTCGCCCTAGGACCAACGGGATCACGAACGCGCTTACGCCAAGTGTCATCGAAACCAGAAATGCAGAAACCAATCCGCGGATACACAACGGGACCGTTATAGTGAGATGAGACTTGACTGCGGAGGCACCAAGGGACTGAGCCGCTTCGGTCAAGCGCGGGTTGAGGTTCTGTATCGCCCCCATCAGGATCAGGATGGACATGGGGATGGCATAGTGGAGCAATCCGGCGACGATGACAAAATAAAGATAGCTCCGACCGTTTGAGTTTACGCCGAGGGCAGAGATTCCTGAACTGATTATCCCGGCGGAGCCGAATGATAACTGAATTGAATAAACCCGCACCAAGGCACTCAAGAACATCAGGCCGATAAGTGCAGAAATCCACGTCTTTCGCACCCACGGGGAAGCATTCCTAGCAATGTAATAGGCAATCGGAAAGGCAAAGACGATTGCGATGACGGACGCCCAGAACGCCAGGAGATAGGTCTGTGCAAAGTACCGCGCATAGACCTGAAGAAAAAGCTCCGTATAGTTTTGGACGGTGAGCGGAGCTCCTTCGAGTGACCCAATTCGACCGGGCACGAACGTACGGAAACTCTCACTAAGTACCGTCAACATCGGCAGCGCGAGGAAGAGGGCGAATACTGCCACTGCCGGAAGCAGCAGCAGTAATTGAACTCTCGTCTCCTTCATTCATTCTCTCCAGTCAACGCTTCGGGAAGCGCATTTGGCGATTAAAGCAGAGGAATGACTTCCTGTTCCCAGCGTTTTATCCACGCATCGCCCTGTTCGGAGAGATAGGACCAGTCCGGAATGTATGCGTACCGCTCCATTTCCTCATTGTTAAACGCCAAGGGTTTGATTTCGTCCGTCATCTTCGCCTTGACATTAACCGGTATGCCTGCGACCGCCCGATTAAATTCGGAGTTGTTCTCCGGATTAATTGCGAAGTTTGCAAATTTGAACGCAGCGTCCGATTGCCCGCCTTTCAGTACACACCATCCTTCCTGATAGAGGAACGCCCGAAATCCTGTCTCTTGGTCCATTTTGGTCAGATAACGGATATCGAAGTTGCGTGCCAGATCGATGGCGCCGTTGCCGGCCGCAAAGCTTATGCAGGTTTCGCCGGAGCTGATCGTGGTTGTGACATCGGTGTCCGCGTTTGCAACGCGCCCTATATTTCCGCTGCGCGCTAGTTCCTTCACGAAATCCCACGCCGGCTCCATGTTTCTCTCGTCGCCGCCTTTGTGCAGCGCCAGTGATACCATTTGGAGATTGGAGTTCAGCGAGGGTGCCGGAAAACAAACCTTGCCCTTGAGCCGAGGATCCAGCAGATCGTCAATTTTAGCGATCTCGAATGGCGTAGCGTCTTTCCGATAGAACCAGAAGAGCGTCGATATTGTACGGGGGATGTTTATGACATTCCCTGAGCTATCCTTGACTAGTAGCTTTTGCGGAATGTCGGCGAGATTCGGAACCTTTTCCACCGTGACGGGTTCTGCCCAGCCTTCCCGGGCGATCACTTGCCACGACGGATCCCATCCCGTCAGAAGGTCTATGCCAGGGCTCGGCCAGTTGGCCTTAATCTTGGGTAGAATTACCATGGCGCCGCCAGCATGCAATTGCCAATTGATTTCGACATCCGATTGCTTCGCAGCGAGCTTTTTGATCTCCTCAATGTAGGCACCGCCCCATTCGACCGCGGTAATCGTTTCGGCCGCGCGGGCCCTACCGCCTGCGAATGAGACAGCAGTAGCGAAGGCCACAGCCGAACCTGCGCCTTCCAGAAATTTGCGACGTGATACTATGAACATCACCGTTCCCCATTCTTGTTTTGTAGCGCGAAGGAAGCGCCTGGAACCCGAATCTTTCAAGCATAAATTCGATATGTTGACCATCTGGGATGCAGATGACTGATCGGCTCGCAAACCGTCTTGGTGCCCAGTGTTGAAGGCAGCCGACCTCTCTAAATCCCGAAACTCTGCAATGGATCCCAAGAGGCCGAGAGGTCGTATGCCGCGAAGAGCAGCGGCAAGGACAAGCCGATACTTCACC
>NZ_JAMYND010000088.1:0-5250 GCF_040318885.1 Mesorhizobium sp. M0998 | reverse complement strand
CGACAAAACCGACCAGAGCTTCAATGCCATCATTCATCTCGCTGCTGCCGTCATCAACTCCAAATGAATCTCAACAAGCCCTAGTTGGCTGCGGAATCCAGAGCTGGGCTCGATTGCGGGACGCGGCGGCTTAGGTCGCCATGATTCGGAGGACATGGATGACGGGTGCATCAATCAAGACCACGCTGGAACTGTGGGCATAGTGCTGCGTGACAGAAAGCTGGTATGCGCGGACTGTTCACGCAGGAGCGAGTTGCGGCGTCGGCGAGCCTTTTCCTGAAGGGTTTGCTGGGTGGCGAGCGCCGTAAGACAAATTGGATGCGCGCTGAGGGGCCGGTAATCCCGGCCCGTGGCGGCACAAGCCATTCTCGGACGACTTCGCGACATCGTGCGAGAGATGTTGTCGAGAACCTCCCGACAGATGATGCGGTCCTTGGACCTTGGACAAGCTGGTAACGGATAACGAAACTAGGAGAGGACGTTCTGTATGAACGGCCAGAACATTGTGCAGTCGTTTGAGACGTCGGAGTATCGAGCTCGGGTCAATAAGCTGCGTGCGTTGATATCCGATGCTGGGATGGACGCGCTGGTGGTCAGCTCGGGATCGAGTCAATGCTATTTACTAGGGTATGACGCCTTTTCCGATGCCGAACCGCAGGCTGCGCTCGTGACGTTGGATGACGACCCGTATTTCATCCTGCGTAAGATGGACGCCGACACGGCTACCGACGCCGGATGCTGGCTTCCGCAGGATCGGGTTGTCGCATATGCCGAAAGTTATGTCGGCGGCTCCGGAGACGCCAGTGCGTGGGAAATGATCGGCCAGTTCGTCAAGGACAAGATGGGCGCATCTGCGCGTGTAGCCGTCGAAGTGTCTGGACTGGGCGTGCAAGCCTACCACAAGCTTATCGGCGCGTTGGGAGTTGAAGTCCCGCTTGATGGTGGCGGCTTGGTATCGAAATGCAGGCTGGTCAAGTCCGAGCGCGAGCTTTTGTACATGACCGAGGCAGCTGCGATCGCGGACCGGGCAATGCTTGCTGGCATGGACAAGATCGCTGTCGGCGCGCGGCATTGTGAGGCAGCTGCCGCAATCATGTCGGTGCTCTGCGCGGGGACAGAGAGCATTTTCGGCGGACCGCCGCCGTTTCCACCATACATCCGAGGTGGCGAGTTCGCTAATGCGCCACACCAGATATGGATGGACGATGTATTTGCAGCCGGGCAGCAGTATTATCTGGAGTTTTCCGCTAGCCGGCACCGGTACCCGGCTCCACTGACGCGGATGGCTCATCTCGGCCCGGCGACACCGCACCTGAAGCATCGGCACGAGGGTGGCATGGCGGGATTCCACGCTGCCATCGACGCGATGCGCCCGGGCGCGACCTGCGCCGATGTGGCGCGCGCGTTCCAAGCGGCTATCCGGCCGTACGGCCTCACGAAAGAGGGGCGCATCGGCTACTCCGTTGGTCTTGACTTCCTCGACGGCCCGAGCCTGACGACCAGCAATGACACCGAGATCGTGTCCAACATGACTTTCCACTTCCAGTCTAATTTCGTCGAGCGCGGCGAAATCTACATGATGAGCGATACCGTTCGGGTAACCGAAAATGGCGCGGAGCTGATGAGCGCCTTCCCGCGCACCCTTTTCGAGCGTCCCGCATGAACCACCACTACAACTCGCGCAACAAAGTCGCCGTTCCGCCACTTCTTGGCTAATGTAGCTCAAGGACACCGCTCCCGAGCCGGGCGAATGCGCGGGCTGCAGCCAAAGCCTCGAATATTCCGCCAAGTCGAACATTGAGGATCATTGTCCTCGAATGCGGCGGCAAACCCCTGGGACCCTCATGGACGAGCTGAAGGAGCCCGGCTTGGTCGTTGCCCGGCCGAGCCCGAGCCGGTGTGCGACCAGCGGCGCACTGGGCGGCAGAAGGTGGTCGGGCGTCGAGGTGGCGAGCAACAACAGACCGATGTCGCCGCGATCGATGCCGGCGTTCGCCAGCGCCATGTGGCTTCCAGTAGAAACCGTCGAGCAGCCCAGCGAGCCCGGCCGAAAACACCGTCTTGCCAATTCCGGTGTCTGTTCCGGTGATGACGATGCGCTTGGTCATGCCGCCTCCGGTCATGTCTGGGCCAACACCTCGACGAGCGCCTCGACCATGGCCGAAATGGCGGCTTCGTCGACGTTGAGCGTCAGCGAAATGCGCAAGCGCGATGTGCCCTCGGGCACGATCGGCGGACGAATGCCGCGTATGTCGAAGCCGCGGGCCTGCAGTGCCGCCGCGACCGCCATTGTGCGCCTGACATCGCCGATGACAACTGGCTGGATCTGCGAGCCGCTGGGCTTTACGGCGCAGCGATCGGCCAATTGGCGGCCTGCGAGGGCAACGCGTTCATGCAGCTGAACACGGCGCATGGGCTCGTCGGACAGCATGGCGAGCGCTTCGCGCGCCGCGCGACCGCCATCAGCGGCGATGGCGCGGTAGCGTAGATGAATGGCCGGCAACGGTTGACGAGATAGTCGCACAGCGTTCGCGGTCCGGTCACGAGCGCGCCGGATGCGCCGAGCGCCTTGCCGCACATCAAGCGCTATGATGTTGTCGGCAATCTGTTCGGGCGTCCCGGCCTGGACCCAATGCCCACGTGCCGCGCATCGATGGGATCATCCTTCAGCAACACTCGTCCCCAGATTGAGGCCTCGACCGGGTCGAGCACTGCCAGTGCCCAAGGCTGTTCGAAACTCGGGGGCGGGCTACCGGTAAGACGCGCCCGGCGCGCCCAAGCTCTCGAGGTGGGGCTCAACCCCCAGTCCAGGCGCGTCCGATGCAAACATCTCCCCCTCACTGGTTAGTGGGCCAGGGGTGCCGGTGCGCTCGTTGTTGTAGTTATGCAGATCCGTCGTATTGATCAGGAACTCATTGGGGGTGGAGGCAGCAAAATGCGCTACGGCTGCCGTAGTCTTTCGCCCCCCCAGCTATCTTCGGAAACGACGGGGATGCGATTATCTATAAGCATATCCCGCATGCGGCGCGCCTTGGATAGACCTCCTTGCTTCGAAATCTTTAGACAGACGACTTCCGCAGAGCGATCAGCAATGACGCGCCTCACCATATCGAAGCTATCAATGCATTCATCGAGCTTCATCGGCAGATTGAACCGCCCCGGGTTGATCGGAGGCTCCAACTCCTGAGAAGGTGGAGCCATGACAAGCAAGACGACCAACAAGTTCTCTCCCGAGGTCCGAGCCCGTGCGGTGCGGCTGGTTCTGGATCACGAAGGCGAGCATGCCTCGCGGTGGGCGGCGGTCTCGTCGATCGCCGAGAAGCAGGCCCGCTCCATCAAATACCAGCTCACTGTCGCCAAGCTGCCGATCGCCAAGGACATCGATGAGTTCGACTTCGACGGCACGCCGGTCAACGAGGTGCTGGTGCGGGACCTTGCCAACGGCACCTTCGTCGCTGACCAGCGCAACGCCGTGCTCATCGGCGGCACCGGAACCGGCAAGTCGCATCTGGCAATCGCCATTGCCCGCGCCCTGATCCGCAACGGCTCACGAGGTCGCTTCTTCAACGTCGTCGATCTCGTCAACCGGCTCGAGACCGAGCACCGCGGCGGCAAGCAGGGCCGTATCGCCGACTACCTCACCCGGCTAGACTTCGTCGTGCTCGATGAACTCGGCTATCTGCCCTTTGCCCAGGCCGGCGGGCAATTGCTCTTCCACCTGATCAGCAGGCTCTATGAACGGACCTCGATCATCGTCACCACCAACCTGGCGTTCGGCGAATGGCCCGCCGTCTTCGGCGACGCCAAAATGACGACAGCGCTCCTCGACCGTCTCACTCATCATTGCGAGATCATCGAGACCGGAAACGAATCCTGGCGCTTCAAGAACCGCGCCTGATCACCCTGTCAAGCTGCCAAGCGCCATCCGCGCTCGCCCGGGCTGCGCAACCCTGACCAGCTCCGCCCGGGCGAACGCTGACCGCCGCGCATTACCTAAGGGGGTCAAAATTGGACGCCGATCGGGGGTCAGTTTTGGACGCCGTTTGACAATTGAATCTCATGATTAGGTGCAGCGGTTGAGCGAACTGGGCGCAATCTCACATTTAAGTGCAGTGCGACAGCGGGCTCATCCATCACAGCGATAGAGGCAGCCAATACGTCTCTATCAGATACACCGAGCGCCTGGTGGAGGCCGGCGTCGAACCTTCGGTGGGCAGTGTCGGCCACTCTTACGACAATGCTCTCGCCGAAACGATCAACGGTCTTTACAAGGCCGAGGTGATCCATCGGCGCGGACCCTGGCGCTCATTCGAGGCCGTCGAGTTCGCCACGCTCGAATGGGTCGACTGGTTCAACAATCGCCGGCCGAGTTCGCCACCACCTTCAATCTGCGACGGTCGCTCGCGCTGCGCGATGCCAAAGGCTCCGCGCCAGCGCCCGTCGCTTCACCCGCCCAGCAGGGCACAACCCACGCCGGAAACGAACTCAAAACTGGATAGAAACTGGGGGCAACGTCAGATCGTTTCAGTCGCCGAGCATTTGATTAGCTGAGATAACTCGTGTTGAGTTAGTCAAATGAGCCAGTCATCATCTTCGATGTCTCGATCAGGTAAACGCAGGACGGATCCATGTGCTTCTCTGTGAGGATAGCCGTACTGATCGGCGACTCCCTTTTGGATAAGCCAAGAAGGCACAAGAGCGTAGATGAAATCGGGGGCCCATTTCGCCCATGCCAGTCCAAAAGCGACACCTGCAAGCGTGGGTGCTAAGCCCTGTCCTCTAAGGTCACTTCGGAGCCATAAATCGCCGTGATACGCTGCGATCCCGCTTATGATCCGAGCAGTCGGCGCGACACAAACACACGACGAACCTGGGCCGGCATGCTTTGCAGGATCCACATAGCAGGATTTCAATGACTCAAGATGGTCAGCCAAGTTGGTAGACGCCAGATCATCCACACGAAGCGCCTGGACATGCGCTACTTTACCGAATTTATCTTCTCCAACGACCCAAAACGCCTGGCCGGGCTCAAGCTGTGAACAGTCCGGGCGGAAGTTCGGAAAGGTAGCATATTTCCCGGCAATCTTACTTGTAATTGAAAGGTACTCCTCAAAATGTTCCCCCATCCTGAATTGCACGCCCGCTTTGCGGGCCTTTTGGTCAAGTGGCCTGCTGCCGGTTTCGTGGACACCGAGATAAGGTGTTTAACGGAACTGGAGAGTTGGAATGCAAAGAAGGAAGTTCAGCCGC
>NZ_JAMYND010000087.1:0-5371 GCF_040318885.1 Mesorhizobium sp. M0998 | reverse complement strand
TCTCGTTGAGCAGTTCATCGCGCAGTCGGCCGTTGAAGCTCTCGATGAAGCCATTATCCGGCATGATGTTCTTGGTGCCATCGTTCGGTACGTCAGGTTCGGTAAGCTTGGCGCATCCGGGCCACGGGGCACCGGGAGCACGCTAGTGCGGGCAGGCCGTCGTATGCAGATGAACTGCGAGTTCGAGCACATTATCTGGCCGCCCCTACGACTCGCCCGGATGCGCTGCCAGCGCGGATCCGTATTTGTCGTGTTGCCCGCTCGCTCCCTGTTCGTGACCAACGATGGAGGGAGCCGTGCGTATTATCGGCATGGACATACACCGCGTTGTAATGGCATTCGACGCGGTTCTGATCCGCCCAGGAGAGGATGGCGTTCGAGGTGAACTCGCTGCCATTGGCGGGGGCGAGCAAGCAAAGCAGGTAGTCTCGAGAATAGTATTTGCTCGCCGTACCTCCGCGTGGCTCGCCGAACCAGACTTCGCAATCGGCCTGGTCCCAGCCCCAGAGGCACGTCGCCCACGCCGTTGACGCAGAATACGATGTTCGGGTTTGCTGTTTTTTGGGTCTGAGAGTTGTGGGAAGGGCTACGCCGCCCGCGGTATGCGCGACGTGAACGTTGCCCTGGACACCGATACGCTCGTGCCGTTGGCGTCGCTGATAACATCCACCCGGGCCTCGAGCTGCTTCACCAGTGCCTCCACGATGGCTGTTCCCAAGCCGCTATTTGGTGCGCGGCCGGCTGGCTTGCCGGTGCCATTGTCGGAGACCGTCAGTTTCCAGTCGCTGCCATTGGTCTCGTAAGACACCTGGATCAGGGCTGCGGTCTTCTCCCGGGGGAACGCATATTTGATCGCGTTGAGGATAAGTTCGGTGACGATCAGCCCGAAGCTGACCGCCTTCTGCGAGTCGATCCTGCCGGCTTCCGCGGTGACTTTGACGGCGATCGGCTGTGCATCCCCGATCATCGACGAGGCCAGACTGCTGCACAGCTTCGGCAGATAGGAGCCGACGTCGATTTCGTCGATGCCTGCTGAGGTGTGGAGATGGCGCTGCACTTCAGCCACCGACATGACCCGCTGGTGGGCATCTTTCAGATGCTGGCGGGTTTCCTCGGAGGTGACCGAACGGGCCTTCAGCAACAGGATGCTGGCGATAATCTGCAGGCTGTTGGCAACCCGATGCTCCATCTCACGTAGTAGCACATCCTTTTGCCGCAACAGGTCTTCGGTGCGGCCGAGAAGCTCTTCCTTCTCCCGCTCGATGACACGCCGCGCCGTTATGTCGTTGAAGGCGAGAAGGATGGTGACGGCCGAATTGTGGTCGTAAAGTACCTTTCGCGCGTTGAGCAGCATCGTGCGTTTGCCGATGTTGGGGAAATCATACTCGACCTCGAAGCCGTCCATGGCGGTCTTCTCAGGGATGATCGTCTCTAGGAGCAGGCGCAGTGCCGGAATGTCCCACTGGCCGTCGCCTAGCGCATAGAGAAGGGCGCCGTGTGTCTCCTCGGGGTCGACCTTGAAGGTCTGATAGAAAGAGCGGCTGGCCGCCAGCACATGAAACTTTTCGTCGAGGACGAGGAACGGTTCGGCGATCGTGTTGACGATGGCCTGCGACAGCGTCTGCGCGTCCTCGATATTCGCAATTGGGTGGAACAAGGCTCAAGGCCGATCTGGAGGCGCCTTCGCCTCCTCTTCGGCCCTTGTTACACACTTGACGGCTCGTGTCGCGGATTGAATCTAACCGGCGCAGCACGACAACGTGCGAGCCGGACTGTTCGCTGAATCCGGCAAGCGCGCGTAGACCCACTGATGTTGCACGCCAGCTAAATATGCCCGATATCATGGCGGCTGGCAGGGCGAGGTATTCAGTGGCGGCAAATCGTCTAAACGGAATTTACCCATCAGAGCCCGGGCTGGTGGGCATTCCGTTCGCCCCCAATGCCCGTCCGCGCACTTCATTGCCCACCGTCGCTACCATCGTGACGGCGGTTGCGGCGCTGTATTTCGGGCGCGAAGTGTTCCTGCCGATCGCTATTGCGCTGCTTTTGACCTTCGCGCTCGCGCCCGTGGTGTCGGCTCTGAAGCGCGTCGGCATTCCCCGCCTTCCTGCCGTCATCGTCAGTGTGCTCGGTGCATTCGCGGCACTCGCTCTGTTCTCCTTCATTGCCGCGTCGCAGGTCAGCGAACTGGCGCAGAACATCCCGGCCTACCAGACAAATATCCTGACCAAGATCCGCTCGCTCAAGGAAACCGGGGCAGGAGGAGGGATCATTGCCAGATTGAGTCAGGTGATCCAGCGCGTCGGGCAGGAGATCGATCTGCAGGAACCGTCACCGCCCGCCGCCGACGCGCCGAGGCCCGAGCCCGTGCCGGTCGAGATCGTCGCGAGAGAACGGCCACTCGAGATCCTGCAGAACCTCATGGGTCCGTTGATCAGCCCGCTGGCCTCGGCGGTTCTGATCGTCGTTGTCGTCATCTTCATGCTGCTGGAGCGCGAGGATCTGCGCGATCGTTTCATCCGCCTAGTCGGCTATGGTGATCTGCACCGCACCACCCAGGCGCTGCAGGATGCCGGCAAGCGCGTCGGCCAGTATCTGCTGATGCAGCTGGTCCTCAATATCGTCTATGCCATACCGATCGCTATCGGGCTCTGGATTCTGGGCATCCCCAATGCGCTGCTGTGGGGCCTGCTGGCGCTGGCGCTGCGCTTCGTTCCATATATCGGCCCGGTCATCGGGGCGCTCGTACCACTGTTCCTGGCGCTGGCGGTGGCGCCCGGTTGGTCGCTAGTGCTGTGGACCGCCGCCCTCTTCATGGTGATGGAGTTGCTCACCGGAAATGTCATCGAACCCTGGCTTTATGGCGCGCGCACGGGACTCTCGCCATTGGCCATCATCGTTGCGGCGATCTTCTGGACTTGGCTGTGGGGCCCGCTCGGCCTGGTCCTGTCGACGCCCCTCACCGTCTGTCTGGTTGTGCTCGGCAGGCACGTGCCGCAGTTCGAATTCCTCGACGTGCTGTTCGGCAACGAGCCAGTGCTCGAACCGCATGCCCGGCTTTACCAGCGGCTCCTGGCCGGCGATCCGGACGAAGCCACCGACCACGCCGAAGAGATGCTTGAGAAATATCTGGTCGAGTTCTACGACAAGATCGTCATTCCCGCTTTGTTGCTCGGCGAGCAGGATCGTGTCCGCGGCGTCATGGACGACCAGCAGAGACGGCAGATGGCAGCCAGCGCGCTGACGCTGGTGGCAAATCTCGACGACAGCGCACACGAAGAAGCGGTCGAAGAGGATGAGCCGGCTTTCGCCGAGTATGGCAAGACGGATGTGGGAAAGGAAACAGCCGGGGAGGGCAAGGAAGCCGAGGACGAGATCGAACTGCCTAATGGCGTCGGCATGTCAGTGCTGTGTTGCGGCGGGCGCGGCGAGCTTGATGATGCCGCCGCTGCCATGCTGGCGCAGGTGCTCGAAGTTCAAGGCGCGACGGTGTCGACGGCGGGCTTCGCCGATATGGACCCGGCGAGCATTCGCCGGCTCGATCTTGCCGCTGTCGATACCGTCGTTGTCGGCTTCCTCCAACCCCGATTCCGTCAAGCACGCCCGCTTCCTGGTGCGCCGGCTGAAGCGCGCCAGGCCGGCGCTCAGGGTTGGCATCGCGTTCTGGTCGGAGGCCGGCAACGACGACAGCCAGGCGGCGGCAGCACTGGCCGGCGACATCAATGCCGATTTCGTTGCCCATAGCATCGTCGATGCAGTGCGCGGCGCGCTGTCAAGCGAGCCGCCGGTAGCGCTCAAGCTCGCAGCCAAGCGTCGCTTGCGCCGGCAGCCGTCCGTCACGAAGAAAGCGCCGCTTGCGGTTGCAAGCTGAGGCCGCGGCGACGACACCGCGGGGCACTCCTGGCGCGCGGGTTATTGATCCCAGCGATGGCCAGCGGTCAGGCAGACAGCTGCTCAACACCAGTACGGCGAACGAAGAACCGACCGCACAGCCAATGACGCCAAGCATCTGGCCATCCAGTTCGAACTCGTCAAGGACAGTACGATAGCAGGCCCAGCCCGCCGATGGACGGGCACGGCCCTCTGTGCGCAACGGCGCACTATGTCGCCGTCCGATCAGCACGCACAAATACGAGCGGCAGGCTTTTCTAGGGTCGGAACAAGAATTGTTCCCAGCGACACGATAAGGTCGAACGGAGCATGAACTTCATGCGGCGTGGCGGAACCGAGCCGGAAATCTGAGCGGCCGGAAGCCTTCTGGCATCTGATGATCTGCATACCAACTGTAGATGTGTAGATGCCGGTCACATTGATGTGTTCCCAGCTCAGCGGCGAGACGCGCTTCAGCAGGTGATCCGGAACCTCGCGATGCATTTTGCCCAAGTGAGTGACGGCCCGTTCGATATAGACCGGATCCCAATGCACGATCGCGCTAACGACGAGGTTGAGGCCGGAGGCGCGGAACGCTTGGCTTTCGAATGATCGGTCGCGGGATTTCGCCGCGCTCGTGGAAGAAGACGGCGCACTTCAGTTAATGCGCACCTTCGCCCTTGAGGCCGGCTTGGCAGCGCGGACGTCGCACCGGTCACACACTTGGATTTGGCTAGCGGGACATTAGCAATCAAGCAATTAAACCGGAAGGAGTACGCCAGCCGCAGACTGGCCGAGGAGTCCAGCATAGAGACCCGCGAATCTCGGGTCTTTATACGAATTACGAGATACGAATTACGAGCAAAGTGCAGCGCTCAGAAAAGTACAATGCCGGCGGCGAAGGAAATGTTGCAGTAGCGTGCATCGGAACGAGCAAGTAGCGCCAATTGTCGAGCGCCCGCGCGGCGCGGCAGAAGCTGCCGTGGTCCGCCGCCGCAATGGCGTAACGAAGCTGCGGATGTCGAACGTTATGCTCAAAATTGGCTTTTCGATCGAAGAGGTGGCGTTGCTTTTCGGCCACCGCCCTCTTCAGCCTGAAGTGGCGATCAGCCCAATTATGAGGGGCAGGGACGTAGGCGGCCTCCCGCTTCTCCTCCTGAACCACGGCTGAACGCCGCCTTCAGCATCGGTTCGAACGGCATCTCCTAAAACGAAGCCGTTCAACTCGCGGTCCCGTCCGCCAAAGGAGACGCCCTCATGATCCGCAATTCTTTCATCGCAACCGCGCTCGCCGCTCTTGTCGGCATTGTCGTCGCTGCCCCAGCCATGGCCAACGACGTGAGCATCGAGCAGTATGGCTGGTCTAATTCGGCTGGCGGCGCCCAGAACGGCTTCAAGAACCGTATCCGGGTTTACCAGAACGGCCGCTTCAACAAGGTGATCGGCCAGCAGCGCGGCCGCCACAACCTTTCGGCTATCGGCCAGGACGGGGCCGGCAACT
>NZ_JAMYND010000086.1:0-6858 GCF_040318885.1 Mesorhizobium sp. M0998 | reverse complement strand
CGCTTCAACAGCAGCAATCCTTCAAAACAGAAGCGTCATCCGCAAACCGGTGCACCAAATGCCGCGTCAGCGGCTTCGTTCAATCGCAAAATCGAATTGCAAGAAAACAGTGCCCAAACACCGCAAATCTTGCAATTTCAAAGCCGACCTCAGCCCTAATCAGGATGCCAGATCAACGGTTGCCAACGAATTCATGCCACATGCGCAGTGGTGATTCACTGGCTCCGAAGGGATTTGGAGGATAGCGAGTGCGCGGCGGCGACGATCGAACTGGCGAACTGTTCAGATCCTATGAAGGTGCGCCGGGAGAACGGCAAGGAGTAGATGGTGAAAGTCCATCACGATGGAGGAGGAGCAATCCACGTCGGCCCGGGCCGTGCGCAGGGGCCCTGACGGGCGCAATCCTACGCACCCGCGGCGACAGCCGCAACTTTTTCGGGCGGGATCCTTGTTTCTCGCTTCTCGCCGCCAAAGCATCGTTCTTGGGTGTTTTTCGGCGTGCAATATTGGCCGCCCATCGCTGTCCGCAAATTAATCGCCCTCGATCTTGACTACCGCGCAACCCACTTCCGTATTAAAGCGTGCTGCGTTTTCGAAAGGCTTGTTCAGGGACGCTTCGGTCTGATGGTCATCGCCGACCGACCGACCTGTGCATCATCTCGCCCAATTTCGCCAGATAAGCTTCGTTCTGAGCGATCCATGGGAACGAGAAGTTAAGCGCTACGAAGTTTCGGAAGGAGGCCTCAATCGAGAAGATTGGACCTGGGAGAAAACTGAAGTCGGATTCTATCGCTTGAAGCAAAGCGCTAGTAGCATCGAAGCCGACTGGTCCTCGTACCCAGCACATGTACCCACCGACGGGAGGCGATACGACACATTCACTTGGAAAATGTTCTGCGATTAAATCGAGGCCCTGTTGCATTCTCGCGGCAAGTGTGCCGCGCAACTGCCTCAAATGCCGATCCTGACTACGGGTAGCCAGAAACGTGGCGATCGCGCGCTGGACAATACCATCACCGCTGTTCAGTCCATGTGCATACTGGTGAGTCATCAAACGTCGTGTGTGCGTGCCGGCAATGATCCAACCTAATCCATACGCTGGCGGGAGCGAGGCCATGAAACTCCCGAATTGCACCACGATATCGGACGGATCGTGTTGCTTGAACGAAGGCTGTCTGCTGCCATCGTAGTTCAGGTCGCTGAACATGTCATTTTCGAGAATAAGTACTTGGTGTTGGCGAGCAATTTCCACAACACGGCGCATTGTTTGTTCGGAATAGGTCACGCCTGTGGGATAGTGATTGGAGCCCATAAGCAATGCCACGCGAACCGAATTAGAGCGGACAAGATGCAGGAATTGTTCGGGATCGATGCCCGAGCGCGGGTGGGAATAAATCTCCACCACGGAGAGGCTCTTGCGGTTCAAGCCGGCCAGCATTGGAAAATAAGAAGGACTTTCGACAAGAATGACGTCTCCTGGCTTGGTAAATGCATTGAGGCACATGTCGAAGCACGACATGCCCGTGTTGCCGACAACGATTTCCCCGTGCGATACGACGCTTCCCCGCCTTGAGGCGCGGCGCGAAATTTCATGCCGCAACTGCACGTCGCCTTGCGGTGAATCGCACCCAACAAGCCTGGTCTCGCCTTGGCGCAAGAGCTGGCGCAACAGCCGGTCTATGTCGTTGCGGTCGAATAGGTCCGGACTTGGGTAGAAGCTGCCGAATGCGCCAAGCTCATTTGAATACCAAATATGGAGCAAAGCCTCAGGCAGATTTCTTACCGCCTCTCCACCGACATCGTGAGTATTGTTCCCTGGATCTGTCACTGGCGCCGGCACACCGACGACATAGAAGCCCGACCGAGGCCGGGCCTCGCAAACCCCCTCAGCCTCCAAGAGCTCGTATGCATGATGCACTGTCATCGGGCTATAACCGGTATCTTCGCTTAACTGCCGAACAGACGGCAGGCGATCGCCGACTCTCAGAGTCCCCGTGCGAATGCGGCGCTTGATGAGGTCAACGACAAATTCGTAGCGGCGCATAGCCGATGTCTTGGGAACATGGTTCATAGGATTGGAATTCCTATCGTAACTGGCACCTGCGGTGTCTGCACAAGAAAGCCGTTTTACCTTTTAACGTACAATGGGTGGCAGTCCGATCCGTCGCGGTGATTGAGCCTTCTGCACCGCCGTAGCCGGCGATCGGACAATATGGATCCTTCTGGACCGGCAAAATGCACAAAAGCCACCTATTCCTCGGAGCACAGTTCCTGGCAAGGAGGCGTTTCGAGGTTTTGCTTTGGAAGCTGGGCCGTCTGTGCTGAACGAATTCGCAGGAATTTGACGCTGGTGCATCTCCAGATTTTTGTTTCTTTTGTCATATTGGCAACGTTCAAATTTGCCAGGCGCTGAGGAATGTTTATGGAAACGGTCGTTATCATCGGAGGAGGGCTAGCAGGACATCGTGCCGCCACAACGCTCGCCGAGCTGTGTCCTGAGCAGCGCACGGTCCTGATTCATGGCGAGAGCGGGACACCCTATGACAGGCCGCCGCTGTCCAAGGACTTTCTCTTGGAGGGCAAGAGGCCGACCCTGAAAGGGTCTGAGCTGTATGCAAAGGGCGTCGTTTTGCGGGATGGAACGAAGGCCACTCTCATCGACCCTCTTCGACGCATCGTCGATACTGACAACGGTGATCCGGAACACTACGACAAGCTTTTGATCGCAACGGGATCTCGGGTCCGGCAGCTGGAGAGCTTAAATGTGGACCCAGCACAAGTTCATTATTTGCGCACTGAAGCAGACGCTTTACGATTACGCGCGGCTCTTGCGCGAGGCCGACGGCTGGCAGTTGTCGGCGGCGGTTTTATAGGACTGGAGGTATCGGCGATCGCTCGCCGCTTGGGCTGTCAAACAACGGTCTTTGAGCTGGCGCCGCGACTGCTGCCGCGCAGCGCCTCGCTCTCCTTGTCAGAATGGGTCGCGACGCGCCACGCGAGCGAAGGTGGTGAGCTGCGTTTGAACTGTGCAAATCTGCACATGGCGAATAATTCAAAGGGCGAGGTCCTTCTGACTTGGGATGGAGGGTCGGCCGTTGCTGACATGGTCCTTATTGCCATTGGGATCGGGCCAAATGCGGAAATCGCCGCTGACGCTGGCATCGACACCGCCGACGGGATCGTTGTGAATGCACGCTGCGAAACGTCCGTTCCGGGAATATATGCTGCCGGAGAAGTGACGAACTATCCTGTGCCCGCGCTTGGCCGGCGGCTGCGCAGTGAGAGCTGGACTGTGGCCGGCGATCAGGCAGTTGTGGCCGCACAAGTCATGTGCGGTCTGGATGCACAGTATCAGGACCTACCATGGTTCTGGTCCGATCAGTGCGGCGTAACCCTCCAGTCACTCGGGCTGCCAGCCCTCGCGACGCGCCTGTATCGCATCGGGGACGTCGCGAGCGAACGGTGGCTGGAGATTGGCACCGATGACCATGGACGTTTTGTCAGTGCCGTGGGGGTCAACCCTGGTCGTGACATGACGCAGCTCCGGCGAGACGCAAAGGCTGCCAAGCCCATATCTCCGGATATTATGAGCCGGGCCGAGGAAGTCGATCCGTCTGACTTATACCTGGCAGCTGGCTAATTACGCCAATCGGAGTGAACTGTGACAACAGCAGAAAAGAACATAGATACTGCGCCGCAAAATTCTGAATGGATAATTCTTTGCGCCCTTTCCGATCTTCAAGAGGACTCCGTAACGCCGGTCGAAATCGACGATAAACGGATTGCTATTTACCTGATCGACAACAAAGTATATGCGACCACCAACGTGTGTTCACACGCGTTCGCTCTCCTTTCCGACGGCTGGCTGGACGGGACCATTATCGAGTGCCCTTTGCATGGTGCTCAATTTGAAATCACCTCGGGTGAAGTGGTTCAAGGCCCGGCTGACTGCCCGATCACCGTGTTCGAGACGAAGGTGGAAAGCGGCCAGGTCCTAGTGCGTCTTCCCGTAGCGTGAAGTCGCGCCAGATCTGGGGCCGAAACACGCTGTACGTTGGTGCCCGCGCACGTATTCCAGTGGCCATGCTAGTCCTCAGGCAGACGGCATCGTCTTTCGCACCCGGTGCCATCGGAGATCTGTGACGTCGCTTCGGTCGTGTAAGCCTTGGGTTGCATCGACCAGCTCAAGTTGGGGAGGAACGGGGTGGATTACGTCAACGTTGGAAGGACCGGCCTCAAGGTTTCTCGGATCTGTCTTGGCTGTTTAAGCTTCGGCTTAACTGAGCGGCGCTGGGGTTTGAGCGAGGATCAGAGCCGACCAATCATCAAGCGGGCGATCGAAGGTGGAATCAATTTCTTCGATACCGCCAACACGTATGGCCACGGAGCGAGTGAGCAGGTTCTGGGCCGAGCTGTCCATGATTTTGCCCGGCGCGACGAGGTGGTGATCGCGACGAAGGTCTACTACCCGATGCGGGCCGATCCAAACGGACGCGGCCTTTCACGCAAGGCGATCATGGCGGAGGTGGAGGGGAGCCTGCGCCGCCTCAACACCGATTATATCGACCTTTACCAAATCCATCGCTGGGACGACGCTACTCCGATCGAAGAGACGCTCGACTCACTACACGACGTCGTCAAATCCGGGAAGGTTCGGTATATCGGTGCATCCTCAATGGCTGCATGGCAATTCTGCAAAGCGCTCCAACTCGCTGGCAATCATGGTTGGACCCGCTTTGTCTCCATGCAACCGCACTACAATCTCCTCTATCGCGAGGAAGAACGCGAGATGCTCCCTCTGTGCGAGAGCGAAGGTGTTGGCGTCTTACCGTGGAGTCCGCTTGCGGGGGGGCGTCTCGCGCGCCCTTGGCAGGAAGAGCCAGACACCCTTCGCGGGCGGACCGACGAATTGAGCGCGGGCAATTACGCGCGAACGCAAGAAGCGGACAAGATCGTCGTCGACCGTCTTACGTCGCTATCGCAAACACGGGACCTCCCTCATGCGCAGCTTGCCTTGGCGTGGCTGCTTTCGAAGCCGGTGGGGACTGCACCCATCGTCGGCGTGACGAAGCCGCAACATCTCGAAGACGCGTTCGCGGCCGTCGGCGTGAAGCTATCGGAAGATGAGGTCAAATTACTCGAGGCGCCGTACGTGCCACATCCAGTTTCAGGACTTTAGCTATAGGCGACGGGGACGGCAGCGAGAGCGCGCTACGCGATACATCCAAGCCAATCTCAATCGCGAACGGTCTTTGATTTTCCCAAAAGATTCGATCAAACTTAGGAGCGGTTAATGGTTCAGCGCATGAAATTCTACATCGATGGCATATGGACAGAGCCCGCGTCGCCGAACCGAATGGCCGTAGTCAATCCTGCAAACGAAGAGACAATGTATGAGATAGCTCTCGGGTCGAAGGCTGATGTAGATGCGGCGGTCGATGCAGCCAAACGGTCATTCAACTACTTTTCCAACACATCACGCCACGAGCGCCTCGCACTCCTGGGAAGAGTTATCGATGTTTACCGTTCAAGGCTTGCAGACATTGCGGCATCCATTTCCGACGAAATGGGCGCACCTTTGGGGCTTGCAGACAGAGAACACGCTGCAGCGGGCTTGGCCCATTTTGAAACGATACGCAGTGTTCTTGAAAAGTACAGCTTCGAGGAGACAATCGGCTCGTCGCTGATCGTGCGAGAACCGATTGGTGTAGTGGGGATGATTACGCCGTGGAACTGGCCCATGAACCAGATCGGGGCCAAAGTCGCGCCAGCGCTCGCGGCTGGCTGCAGCATGGTCCTGAAGCCTTCTGAGTTTACGCCAAGTTGCGCATTGATCTTCACAGAGATTTTGCATGAGGCTGGCGTGCCCCGCGGTGTATTCAACCTCGTCAATGGCTTGGGGCCTGAGGTTGGTGTTGCAATGAGCGAGCATCCTGACATCGACATGATGTCCTTCACTGGTTCGACGCGCGCGGGCGTAGACGTGGCCATCCGATCTGCCGCCACCGTCAAGCGTGTCAGCCAAGAACTAGGCGGAAAGTCGCCCAATATCATTTTGGATGATGCAGATCTTGAGCAGGCTGTCGCCAGCGGTGTCGCCTACATGATGCTTAATACTGGCCAGTCATGCGACGCACCCAGTCGAATGATTGTCCCCGCAGCCAAGATGCGGGAGGCCGCGCGCATAGCGAAAATGGCTGTGGACCAGATGAAGGTCGGGGATCCGCGAGCGGTAGCCACCACCCACGGCCCCGTCGTCAATCGGACTCAGTGGGAGAGAATTCAAGCGTGGATTGAAAGGGGTCTTGCAGACGGCGCGACGTTGGTCGCAGGCGGCACAGGCCTGCCAGAGGGCCTTAATAAAGGCTATTATGTTCGACCAACCATTTTCGCGGATGTAACGTCCGATATGGCAATCGCGCAGGAAGAGATTTTCGGCCCTGTTTTGGTGCTGATGAAGGCCGAGGATGAGGCGCACGCGATACGCATCGCCAATGATACCCCGTACGGTCTTGCCGGCTACGTTACGTCTGGATCGGTAGACCGTGCTCGCAACGTTGCTCGGCAGATACGAGCGGGCAGTGTCAACATTCAAGGGGTGTTTCCTGATTTGGCCGCGCCATTCGGTGGATACAAGAGGTCGGGAAACGGCCGTGAATGGGGAAGATTCGGTATGGAAGACTTCTTAGAGACAAAAGCGATCGCGGGCTACTAAAGCAACAGCGTCCCTTCGCGACCCATTAGCGGAGCAAATTCCATCCAGCCGGTGCGATGGTACCCATCCGGTGAAGACCGCAGACGTGTATCCGGCGGCCATGAGCACCTGAGCACCGCGGTGCCGGCGTCAAGCTTTCTTTG
>NZ_JAMYND010000085.1:0-8841 GCF_040318885.1 Mesorhizobium sp. M0998 | reverse complement strand
CGAAGGTCTGGTTGAGCGTCGGCTCGAACCACAGCGCCTTGGCGACGCCGGCCTTCAGATTGTCGCAGACGATCGCCTTCGTTACCCCGCCGAAGAAGGCGAGTGCCCGGCACTGGCCCTCGATCCAGTCCGGCAGCTTCTGGCTGAAGCTGGCATGGGCGAAGGTGAAGGACGAGGCGCCCAGCACCGCAACGAAGATCTGAGCCTGGTAGATGACGCCAGTATCGGGATCAACGACGGGCACGGTGTGGCCCGCATAGTCGGTCTGCATCACTGCGCCCGCCTCGTGGCGGTTGCGGAACGTTGCGCTCGCCCGGCGCTGGAAAGCGCCGAACCGGTCGCAAAACCACGTGTAGCCATAACCATCGGGATGCGCCGCACGGTATTCCTGCCACAACAGCGTCAGCGTCACGCCCTTGGGCTTCAACTCGCGCGCGATCATCGCCCAATCGGGCTCGTCCATATCCTGCGGCGGACGGCCAACCCGGCGAAACAGAAGCCTCTCAAGCGATACGTCATTGTCACAGCCCGGCGGAAGCGGCCAGTCCGAGATGCCAGCCTCACGCGCCCGCAACAGACAGGTCGAAACCGAAGTCTTGCTGATCTTCAGCCGTTCCGACACCGCACGCACCGAGAGGCCTTGCTCATGCGTCAGGCGCAGGATTGATCGTAGGTCTTTCACTGTCGTTCGTCTCGCTTGCTTTGAAACCACGAGCTCGGGTTCTTGACCAAAAGCCCCAGGTTGAAGATTCGGGATACGCCTCGATGATGCTGCCCTACGCCTAAAGAGGGTATTTTGGTGTACGGCTTTCCTGGCGTAAGGTTAAAAAAAGAAAACTGTACGGTTGGCGCATGGAGCACCTAATCGACGCGTGTAACCAATCGCGCCGGGTGAGAAGCGATGATGACAAGGCAATCTTTCGTAACCGTGCTTGTCGGGCCAAGCGAGTTACTTCGAGAAGGTGTTAGTCGAATCCTGAATGAAGAAGATTTTCGCGTTCTTTTCTCTACGGTTTCTGTTAACGATCTTCTGCAAAAGCCGTTACCGCATCACCGGTCGATCTTGCTAATCATAGATATCGGCGGTGCTGATGCGGAAGCTGAATTCGCGCAGATTGCTGAGTTTAAGGCGATTTACCCAGCCAGCCATGTCGTTGCGCTAGCTGATCACTGTCGCACGACCGATATAGTCTCAGCCTTTCGTGCGGGGGCTGACGGGTATCTGACAAAGATCGCTGCTTACGACACCTTCATCAAAGCCCTCGAATTGGTTATGGTTGGGCAAACGGTACTACCTGCGGAAACTTCGATGATTATTCAAGATATAAGGCAAGGTTCGAAAGATGAACCGATAGCTTATGAGTTACCAAAGGTGGAAAGTAAAGTGGAGAGTAGCGATAAAGAACTGGTAATTTTGTCGAATCGCGAAAACTGTATTCTGTGCCGCTTGATCCAAGGGGAGTCAAACAAAGCGATCGCGCGCCAAATCAACATTGCCGAAGCTACGGTGAAGGTACACGTCAAAGCCATACTTAGAAAGATTCGAGTCCGCAACCGAACACAGGCTGCAGTTTGGGCGATGAATCATGGTATGCTTACTCCACCGACTGGCAACGGCGCGCCGGGGAACGATACGGTGGTACCTCAGGAATCTCACCATCGGCATGATCTACTTGAAGCAAAAAATGCATACCTCGTTTTCGACAATCGTCCTCCTATCTGACCTGCGACAGAGCTTCGTTTTGGCTGGTGCATTCACTTTCCGAAGCCTCGTTCCCGATCAAGGGCCAGCACAAGATTTTCGATACGATCGAGGTCTGGCTAGACAGCAGTTCAGCTGCCGATTCCGCCCTTGGACGTTCAGCAATAGAATGCGGCTGCGGGACTCACGCAAGTTGGGAAGTGTTACGCTTGGGCGCTTGGGCTCACTACTCAGCCAGAGTTCCTTCTGCGAGAAGGTCGTTGACCTTGCAGGCGACTTCCGTGCGGTTGGTCGCCTTTAGTTTCTTCATGATATTGCGGATGTGGACCTTCACCGTGCTTTCGCGCAAATTCAGTTCGTGGGCGATCATCTTGTTCGCCTTGCCGCGCCGGAGCGCTTGCGCAACCTCGGCCTGCCTAAGCGTGAACATGCCTGCCAAAGGCTGCGTGTCGCGGCTGCCCGAATCTATCAGGTGCCGCATAGCAATGACACTGCTCGCCGGCACGAAGATGCCTCCCGCTGCCGCAAGGTTGATGGCCTCGACGCAGACATTGATTGCAACAGAGGTCGGAATGTAACCGCGTGCACCGCATTCGAGAGCGGTCAGTATCTGGGCAAGGTCTTCGGTGTCGGCCAGGACGACCACAGGGACTGATTTGAACTCGCCCGAAATATGCCTGATCTCGTCAGCGATGCCACGATCGGTGACCTTCCGACTGCCAAGGTTGAAGAGTATGGCTGCAAGGGGAGGGGCCGATCTCTTTCTGACGCGCCATTCCTCGACGGACGCCAAGGCGGCGACATCCATGCCGAGTTCGTGGTCCACGAGAGCCGATGCGAGACACTCGCGGTCCAGAGCCCTTCCGTCCAAGATGAGGAGGCATTCCCTGCCTGTCTGCCCTTGGTCGATTCCCGGCCCGCCGGACGGAACTTCTGACTGACTGGCCGAATTACAATTGTGCAGTCCTGCCGTGGCACCCATGTCAATACTCCCTCTTTCCCACACAAGCCGTCTTGCGCTGGCCGACATGATTTCCGCATTCTCTCGCAGTGAAAGTTTGGTACTGCGCGTTTTGAAGGGTCGAGACTCGATTACCCCATTTGCGTCGTTGTCAGTTCCCCAACCCCCAGTGATACCCAGCGTGGGGTAAGTGTAGGGGTTATTTATAAGCAGTCTCTAACATAGATTGCTTTTTTGGTAATTTTCAGGGAACCGATGCCAAGCTGGACCCAAAGGGCTGGATTCTGTGCGAAAGGCGCATGCATTGGACACCCAGCCATCTTCAGCCCAGCAGACAGCCGAATCTGGATCAGCGTGTGCCTCCGACATTTCATCGGCAGACCAGAACCGCCGAAAGTGCCGTTGACATTGTCGGGGGACAGTGCTGGCAGCATTGGCTCCCCACTTTAATCGAGCAGGCCTTGGTAAGCGGCCCTCTGCGCATAATTTGGCAGCACGTCGCACTCGCGCGATAGGCCGAGTTGCCGCGGCCACGATGATCTCCCTTGTCACACTTGGTCAGCACGAACGGGTTGCGTTCCGCTCGGCCCAACCGTCGACCGCCTCGAGCCGGATACCGCTGTCGTCGAGACGTCAGGCGTCCTGCGCACGACCAGCCCTCCATAAATGTCGTCTCGAACTGTTCCGGCGACGGAACGACCGTTTTCATTTTGGCGTCCATGCGCTGGCGTTCAAAGAGAGATAGCCGCTACCTGAGGTACTCGCTGTCGAATCCGGCTGTTTCGACCAGCTTCTTGCGGTTGATCACCTCTACATGGCCTGACTTGAAAGAGACGAGATCGGCCTTGCGGAGCTCCCTTAACGTTCGGTTGACGTGAACCGTGGTCATTCCGAGGATGTCGGCCAGTTCATGCTGGGCAAGAGGACACTCATATCTTCCATCAACCGACAGCTCAACCATGGAGAGCCTCTCTTCCAACTCGAGCAGGAAATGGGCGGTACGCCTCATCGCGTTCCGCCGCCCGGTATTTATCAGATGTTCGGCAAGGATGGCGTTCAGGCGCGCCAGCGAGGAGGCGATCTTCTTCCCGATTCGGCCGTCCGACAGGATCGCCTCGACCAGTTCCTTACTGGAAATTTCATAGACAGCTAGTTCGGTTATGGACGCCAGCGACGCAAGACGGGGTCCGTCCAATCCACGGTAACCGACAACGTCCCCCTTGAGGGGAGTGTCTATGATCTGCCGCTCTCCGTCTGGCAGCGCGTGATAAAGTATAGCCCAACCCGATTTTACAATGAATATCTCACCGTTGTCGTCTTCCTGGCGGCATATCACCGAATGGGGTTTATAGGTTTTTGCGGTAACACCGAGAAAATCGTTGTTCCCCCACTCGTCCTTCGACAACGTTCCCCCTATGGGATGCGAGCACATGAACTCCAATAGTGTCTGCATGAAGAATCGGCGAGTTTGATTTTATTTCCATACGACTACAATAGTTTCTCCCGGATAAAGTCGGCCGAACGACCTCTTACCGTAGGGGAGGGGTGGCCTAATGTCCTCGTCTGTTTGAATGAGGTAAACTGCGTTTAGATCAAGGTGTTGCAAGCATCAGGTGGTTAAGTCTCCCCGCTTGAGCGAGACGATCCACGGCAAGGCCTGCAGAAGTGTGGTATCGAGGGCCGTATGGCGGGCCTCCTCGACGCGCGTGTCGTCGTGCATAATGACAGATGTCGCGGAATCATTTTGCACCTCGGTCGTGAGGAAATCCCGCGGACAGGCATTCGCCCGCAGGCGAGGCCGCCGAAGACTGCGCTTCCTCAGCAGACTATGCTGGCGCCGTATGTCGCAGTTAACTCAGGCCACGCTGCGGATAAGCGTGCCACAAGTCTGCGACGTGTTGTTTCTCGCGTTCACAAAGGGCGAAGAAACGCGGAAGGCTGGCATCTGATTGACGGTGGAAAAGCGCGGTCGCGTTAGTTGTCGCACCTCACTAGACGGTTTCGAGCCGGCCGAACCGAACCGGGATGAGTTTCCGGGTCTCGAGCTGCCCTGCCGCATCCTTGTCGATGACAGTCAGAAACTGTGCTTCTTTAGATCCCAAAGGCAGAACCAGCCGTCCCCCCGGCTTGAGTTGCTTCAGAAAAGCCGGCGGTGTCTGCTCAGCCGCCGCCGTGACCAGGATCTTGTCGAATGGGGCGTGCTCGGGCCAGCCGCGAGACCCGTCTCCGACACGAATGCCGACATTGGATAAGCCTAGCTCCTGCAGGAGAGCCTCCGCACGGCTTACGAATTCCTCGATGATTTCTACGCTCCAAACCTGCCCGGCGAGTTCCGCGAGGATTGCGGTTTGATAGCCCAGGCCAGTGCCGATCTCGAGGACCGCCTCGTGCGGTTGGGGAGCGAGGAGATCGGTCATGAGAGCGACGATGAATGGCTGCGAGACGGTTTTATCGAAGCCGATCGGCAGCGGCATGTCCTGGTAGGCATAAGGTGCAACCGAGGCTGGCACGAAGCGATGCCGCGGCACTCGCCGCATCGCCGCCATCACCCGCTCATCGAGCGCTGCCTTGCCGAGTTCTTCGCTTGCAAGGTCGGTATGGATTGCAATCATCTCGACCATGTGCCTGCGTATGACCGCAAGGTGCTCTTCGTTCATTGGCTTCATGACGGTGGGGCCTTCCTCAACCAGCTTGCTGCCGGTGAGCATTATATCCTGTTCGTCACGGTAGCGCCCGCCATCGTTTCCATTACGGGTGCCCACGGCAAGCGTGGGTGACCGTCTTGGCAGGCTATCGCCGGCGGCGACCCTGGAGATTCTGGGCGCTATATCGCATAGCGGCGTGTCCCACATACGGCTATCTCGCGCATCAGCTTCGCCAGCACCGGCCGGGAGGGCGAGGCGCCGGAGCCGTGCTCCTGGTGGGCGAGGCGGCAGCCAGCCGCCTTGACCTCGTCGGGCGTCGGTCGCCCGATCCTCCGTCGAGACGCGGGGATCGCCAATGGGCGGCCGATCGAGAGAACTGGACGTTGTGCGTGCATTTGGCCGGTTTCGGGGGCGACATTGTCGATCTGAGGACGGCGCAAGGCCAGGCCGACGCCCAGTTCGAAGATATGGCTTGTGCCTGGATGGATTTTCTCGTCGATGGCAAACGGCCGCCGTCATGGAGCATCCACGACCGCTTGGTTGCTGAAGGCAAGTTCGGCATTCTCGTGCCCAGCTTCGCCCCAGGTGCCGGCACATCCGATCAGAACCTCGTGCTATGGAGCTGGGGCGAGGGGCTCCCGCACCAGGTCAAGGTGATCGATCCGGAAGGCCGGCTGCCTCGGAACCAATTGTCTGGAGCTAACGCCGCAAGGGTCGGATCGAATTGCGACTCAGGCGATTATCCGCGCCGCCCGCGAGCGTGCGTTCCGCGTCATTGTAATAGTTTGAGGCCTGCTGCGCGGAGCGATGCTGCGACTGCTGCATGGCTTCGGGCAGCGGAATACCGCGGCGTGCGATTTCGGTGAGATAGCCGGAGCGCAAGCTGTGGGCGGAGAAGGCTTCCGGATCGAGCGCCCGGCCTCGGCGGTGCGCCGCTTCAGGATCAGATTGACGGCCTGCGGCGTCAGGACGCGCGCTTCGAGATTGCCCCAGTGGTCGATGCCGCCAAACACGACGCGGTCGCTGATCCTGGCGCGTTCCAGCCAGCACAGGCCGGCCGACGAGCAGCACGAAAGCGTCGCTGTCGGCTTGCGTCGTCTCTGTGCGGCCGAGCCGTATCGACAGGCACGGCAATTTATCGCCGCCGGGAGCGTTGGGATCGGCCGGAACCGGGTCTTCGTCGACCAGCTGTTCGACGCGAAGAGCAGAAATTTCGCTGCGACGCCGGCCGCTGCAGGCGAAGGCCGTGATGAGAATCGCGCGATCCCCGACGTCGACGAGACGGTCACCGGCGCATGTTTCAAGAGGGCGGCCAGAATATCGGCGGTCACAGCGTTCCTGCTCTTGCGGCCGCGGACGGGCCTGGCGCGCACCGCCAGTTTGATCGCGCTCTGCAGGCCCCGGGGCTGCAAAATTTCCGCGCAAACCGCGCCATTGAATCACGTCGAACAGCTCGACAGCCGCCAGCGCACGGTGCACGGCGCATACGGACGGCTTTTACCCGCAACCGTCCCTCCGCCTTCGGCGCGGCCATGACCGCAACGGCACACTCTGATCAGACGGTTGCCGGAAGGCGCGGCTGGGGAGGTCAGCGACTACCTCGTTGTGCCCCCAGAATTGCCATGATCTCCTGTCCCGCCATCAGAAGCTGATGCCTACGATCTTTACGCCGATACGATCGGCGAGTTCGAGCAATTCGGAATAGACGTCAGAATTCCCGGTCAAATCGAGCGACACGCCGGACTGCACCAACGTCCTTGCCGGAATTCGATCGCCAAACAGCATCACGGCGAGAGCCCGGTCGTCCTGCCGAGAAATCCAGCAAAGTCCCTGGATATCTGGGCATTGTACGTGAATGGCTTCAGCCCAGGGGCGTGTTGCTGGGTAGCGGTCCTTCTCGGTGTCGATGATCTGGCTGCGCTTGATGCCGAGTTTCCTCAGCGCTGTGACGCTCAGATCAGCCAAGACCAATTCGCCCTGCGGCGCCACCTGCGAATAGACTTGATCCGCCAGTTTCCCCTTGTCGTAGGTCTTCAGGCCCGGCGCGAATGGCACATCGTGGAAGACGGTTTCCATCGCCGCGCAGTCAAAGGTCGTGCCGCCGTACAGAGTTGGGATATTGGCCCCAGTTGCATTCTTGATCGGGCTGAAACGGGCATTGCCTTTCAGGCCTGGATTGAACTCGACGCCGGCATAGAGATTCAAATGGATACGATGGATAACTTGGTCCGCCGGCCATATCGTTCGGGTGATGATATCCTGCAAATCGTGCGATGGAACGGGAACTGGAATCCCAGGTCCCCGTCCAATCTTTGATTTAGCCATGGAGTGCGCCTACCAACTCATCCTCGGCGGCTGCAAGAACGCGCTCGGGTTGCGCAGGGAGCACATCTTGCGGACGCTTGCCCCCAAGGAAGCTATTGACCGATGCAAACCAATAGGCGAGCCCCCAGTCGTCCTTTTTCTCGTGTAAGACGCTCAGAACCTTAGCGAGCGTTTTGATAGGCCGATATCCAGCGGCGGAATCCAGAGCATACCCAGGGAAATAGTCTACGCCCCGATGCCGAACTGCAAAGATCTGGCCTTCTTTCTTCCACTTGTTTGGCTGCGCACTCAGGTTGCTTGTGCTGAACCCAGCCATTTTGGCGATTTGGGGAGCGGTCAGCCAATCGCCGCTCTCCAGCACTGCCTTTCTCGCCTCGGCCGTCATCCGCGCCTCGACAAGCATGTACTGCGGGGGCGGCACCTGAGGGACCAGGGCCTCGATTATTAAGGTAATGGCTTCACGTTGACGACTCATCAGGATGGTACGGACCAGAGGCGCGATGCTGACGACCGTGTCCGCAAGGGCGCGAACTGCGGGTTCACTCCCATGCTCGAACGTTAGCGCTATGACTTGCTCCGCAGTCAGCCGATCAAGTTGGTCACCAACCTCCTTCGGAGTTCCGGTGAGCGCGCCAAATCCCGATAGCTCAAAGGTGTCATTGGTATGTGCCATAATATTCCACTCCGCTGGGTTGGTGAGGATGATTACATATATAGCACGATAACCGATCTCATCAAGTGCTGTTGCTGCGATGCTCTCGGACGCCTGGGAAGACATCAGTCCACTCCAGCATCAACCCTGGCTCGGCACCCTTCTAGTCGCTCGCATGCTGCGGCAGCGCCGCAAGACCGCGGCCCCACCTGCTGGCGCTCAACAGCGGCCTGCACGTTATCGGCCGTGAGCGCCGGCGTCACCGTGACCGGACCACACGCCTGCTGGCATTTGTCGACGCCTTTACTGAAGCCACCGCGCTCGGCCTAAAGGAACATGACCGGCCGGCGTTGGCGCGGGAACAGATGCTGCGCCGCACCAGGAGCCGGCGCGGCAACTCGAAGCTGCCTCCGCATAATCCATTCCAGCAAATCCGCATCGAGCGTTGCGTGCCTCCCGCCGTGCAGGTAAGTGCCCCACCACTGTCCATCATGCATCACTCTTGCAGCAAACATCCTGCGTCGATCATGCGGAGACGCCGAATGCTTGCGCGAGA
>NZ_JAMYND010000084.1:0-9047 GCF_040318885.1 Mesorhizobium sp. M0998 | reverse complement strand
GGGTGTCCACTTCGGCCGTGGTGAGGTGGTACGTCACCTCAATGTGCGTCCGTTTAATGGGAATCGTCAGCACGCGTTGGGCGACGCCGAAGGACGCCGGGTCGGCGGCAGCGACGTGGTGGAAGAAAGATCGGATCGCGGCCAGGCGGGCATTGCGCGTGGGGATGGAGTTGTTCCGCTTCTCCTCGAGTTCGTCGAGAAAAGCGAGAACAAGGTCTCGATCAAGCTCTTCGAGCGTCAACGCCGCCGGCTTCTTCCGCAACCGGGCGGCGGCAAAAAGGATCAGCATGCGCAAGGCGTCGCGATAGCTGGCCACGGTCGCGGGAGTCGCGTTGCGCTGCTTGGTCAGGCGCCGGCGAAAGTAGGACTCCAGGAGCGGCGCCAGCAGCAGGTGTTCGCTCATGCTGCACCTTCATCGAGGAAGGCGCGCTCCGCCGCAATAGCGAGAAGATCCGCAGAGCCAGTGAGGTAGTAGGCCGTGTCGCTGTAGCTGGCGTGGCCGAGATAAGTGGCAAGCAGAGGCAGAAGCGCCTGAACGTTGGCGCGCTGTTCGTGCCAGAGGCTAAGACGGGTCACGGCGAACCGGTGCCTGAGATCGTGCGGTCTCAAAGGCTTGCCGTCATCAAGGCCAGCGAGCTTGCGGACCTTAGCGAAGCCGTTTTGCAGCCCAGTCGCCGACAGACGGTTGCCTCGGGAGCTGAGGAAGGAGGCCTGGTCCTTGGGCGTGGGAAAAGCGGCATCACGCTCACAGGCATAGCAACCAAGGGCACCTTGGGTTGTCGTGTGAACTGGAACGAGACGGTCCTTGCGGAACTTCGTCTTCCGAATGAGGAGGACCCCGTTGGCCAGATCGACGTCGGAACGATCAAGCCGGACCACTTCGCCCGATCGCACCCCCGAGCTCGCCAACAATCCGATCAGCGTCGCCATGGTCCGGCCCTTGAGAGGAACCTCCGGCGAAATGCGATGGCATGCGTCGATGAGCGACGCCAACTCAGCCTCGCTGAGAATACGCGGAGGCGGAATCGCTCTGGATCTGGGGAAAGCTCTGCGCTCCAAGGCCTCGGTTCGGACCTCATAGACGGCGAGATACTCGTAAAACGGGCGGAGCACGCCGTGGCGAGTGGCGCGGCTGTTGGCGGCGCCGCTGAATGACAAGGCGAAATCCAGCGCCATCGCTCGAGTGGCGGGGGCATCGAGCTGAGCGCGCTCAACGTGGCGGACGAAAGCCCGAACGTGCCGGCTTGCTTGCTGAAGCCGTAGCCAAGGGAGCGGCGCAGTTCGATGTAACGCTCGGCCTTCTCGCCGAGGAATCGGGCAAAGGCGGTCATGCGACGCCTCCCGGAAAAGGGAGTGCGACCTCGGCGAGCTGCGAGGCCGCGACCTTTACGTACAGCGCCGTTGTGTTGATGCTCCGGTGCCCGAGAAGATCGGCGACCTCGTTGATCGGCCTTCGCTGCCTGACGAGTTGGGTGGCAAGGCTGTGGCGCAGGAGATGCGCACCTGCGACCCGCCCGAGTTCGACCCCGCCATGCCGCAACCGCTTCCGTACGATCCTCGAACAGGCGACGCGCACTTGAACGGTCCTACGGGCGGCGTGAAGGACAGGAACAGATACGGACCATCCACCTTCGGTCGAGCGCGCAGGATGTAGTCGGCGAGCGCGGCGCCGGTTTCCTCGAGAAGCGGCACCACGCGATCACGCTTGCCCCTGATGCGCCGGACAAAAACCTCGCCAGCACGCCAGTCGATATCCTGCAGCTGAATGGCGCGTCGCTCGCCGTTGCGGATGCCCGTGGTGGCGAGTAGCAGGAGGACGGCTCGATCGCGATGTCGACCGGCGTCGTTGCGCCGATCGCATCAATTGCGCGCCGAACGTCATCCCATGCAAGGCGCGGCGGCAAGTGCGCAAACGCCAATGGGGCGTCCTTGGGACGACGCAGGCAAGATCTTTGTCGTGGTGCCCAGCCCAACACAAAAACCGAAGAAATGTTCGGATGTGAGAGGTCGCCGCCGTGCGGGTGGCGGAGGTCGCCGATAGCGACAGCCGATGCTCAACGGCGGCGAGGACGTGCTCAGCCGTCAACGCCTCGAGGTCTTGGCCGGGATGGTGATGGCGGAACCAATCCAGAAAGCGGCGGCCGCCCAGAAGAACGCCTTCGCGGGTCTTCGGCTCCAGGCCCCGCACCCTGCGCAGATAGGTCCGAAAAGGAAGCCAGAAGTGGGGCAACCGGATCATCCTCTACACTTGGAACGGAAACAATGAAACGCTCAGGAGCCACTCGCCGTGCGTGTCCCAGCGCCGATCCTGCCCCAATGCGCGGAGTATCCGTAGTAAACGTGCATAAATAGCTATCGATGACATCTTGATGGATCGGCATCGGACCACTGCGCGGCCCGGCAAACTGGCTAAAGCGCGCTATGCGGCTCAGGTAAATCTTGGCGGACGCTCGCTTGTAACCAAGCGTGAAAAAATGCTTCGCGATGCGATCCATCTCGCCACCGAACGCACCGCTACGCAGGCGCTTGAGCACCCCACGATACGAAAAATAGAACTCGAGCATCCTGCCCCTCCGACATTGCGGCGCAGGGGAATCCCGCGCTCGTGAGAGAGACACGAAATAATATGTGGCGGAGGCAAGCTGGGTTTGGCCGGCCCTGACGGGCGTCAGGGCGGCTCCGCCACATAATCTCGCCCGACGCATAAGAACGGTTGGACTAACCCGCTCCGCGATTGCGGAGCGGCAAGGAGGGTGTGTGCCGCCGGCGTGGTCTTGATCGCGTCGTCTGTCGCGCTGGTGGTCATGTGTCCACAACAAGCTCGGACTGCGTCAGCATGGAGTGGCTGCTTGCAGCCATTCCATCGGACAAAGGAGCTTGTCATGACTCACCTTCGCCAGCGCATGAGCGAGGACATGGCGGTGCGCAACTTCGCGCTCAACACCCAGCGCTGTCGTATCTGCAACAGGTCTCGCTATTTGCCCGCCACTTCGGCAAGTCTCCGGACTTGCTCGGGCGAGAGGATATTCGGACCTATCAGGTCTATCTGGCCAACGAGAAGAAGCTGTCGCCCGGCTCGATTCACACCGCCATTGCGGCGCTGCGCTTTCTCTACAAGGTGACGCTCGAGAGGGATTGGGCGCTTGAAGAGGTCCTGCCGCTTCCCAAGAAGCCGCAGAAGCTGCCGATCATCCTCAGTCCCGAGGAGGTTCAGCGGTTCCTCGGTTGCGTCCTCGACGTCAAACACCACGCCATCCTAACCACTTGCTATGCCGCAGGCTTACGCATCTCGGAAGCGGTTCAGCTGAAGCCCACGGGCATCGACAGCCAGAGGATGGTCATCCGCGTCGAGCAGGGCAAAGGCCAGAAGGACCGCTACGTGATGCTGTCGCCCAAGCTTTTGGAGATCCTGCGCGATTACTGGAAGATGCGGCGACCGAAGGAATGGCTCTTCCCCGGCGATCGTGCCGACCAGCCGATCACCAGGGATGCGGTGGGACACGCCTGCGCGAAAGCGCGCGACCTCTCCGACTTGTCCAAACCGGTCACGCCCCACAGTTTGCGCCACGCCTTCGCCGTCCATCTCCTGGAGGCCGGTGCCGACGTGCGCACCATTCAACTGCTGCTCGGTCACAGGAGTCTCGCGACCACCGCCCATTACCTGCGGATTGCCACCAACAAGGTCTGCGCCACGTCGAGCCCCTTCGAGCTCTTGCCGCGTCCGGCGTCCACCGTGCCGCCGCCTGCCAAGCCGCAGTACTTCTGAGCGGTCGCGGCAATGGCCCGCTCGGGGCCGGAAGTGGCGGATATCTTCCGCTGCTACGGCGTAGCCTATCGCGCACAGCATGAAGCGTCGCTGTCGACCGCCCAGCGCCGCGTCATGACGGCGATCGAACTGTGCCGGACCGCCGCGCTCGGCGGGCACGTCGAAGCATGCGATCAATGCGGCCACCGGCGCATCGCCTTCAACAGCTGCCGCGACAGGCATTGCCCCCGCTGCCAATCGCTGGCCCGAGCACAATGGCTGGAGGATCGTCGCGCCGAGCTTCTCGACACCCAATACTTTCACGTCGTCTCCACGCTGCCGGAGCCCATTGCCGCCATTGCCTATCAGAACAAGGCACTCGCCTACGGCCTGCTCTTTCGCGCCACCGCGGAGACGTTGCGGACGATCGCCGCCGACCCCCGACATCTCGGCGCCGAGATCGGTTTCTTCGCCGTGCTGCACACCTGGGGCCAGAACCTGCTTCATCATCCGCATCTGCATTGCGTCGTCCCAGGTGGCGGCCTTTCTGCCGACGGCGATCGATGGGCCGCCTGCAAGCCCGGTTTCTTCTTGCCGGTCCGGGTGCTCTCGCGCCTGTTCCGACGATTGTTTCTAGAGCACCTGGAGAAAGCCTTCAACGCCGGCCAGTTGAAGTTCTTCTCTGACTTGCAGGCCTTGAGCAAGCGCGATGCCTTCCGGCGCTATTTGGCGCCGCTACGAAAGGCCGAGTGCCGAGTAGGTGGGGGCGTTACTGCCCCCACCTCTCACAGACCCGGACGTGCAGTTTTCCCGCATCCGGTTCCTCATGGTAGAGTTTCGCTCACGGTGGCAAACGAATGAAGAATCCTGGCCGGCGGCAGCGGATGGCGTTTCAGGATTTCGTTAAGGCGAGTCCATCGGAACACGCTTTGACGATCTCGCCGAGATAGCCAGTCTGCCATATCCTCACGACCTGGTGGGCGAACCATCGCAATCGCCGAGCATTTCCCCCGACGCCATAATAGGCGAAGTGGCCCCGCATCATGGACGAGAGATGGCGATGCTGATCCCGGATCGACCAGTTCCGGTGTTTCCGGCACCAGTCACTTATCGCAGCCAGCGCACGAGCAAAACGGCCCTTGGCCGTGACTTGCATCACCATGTCCTTGCCTCTGCGCGACCGTCCCCACACGTGGGTCAGGCCGAGAAAGTCGAAGTTGGTGCCATCCGTCTCCGGATGCCGTGTGCTCTCCGTCCTTCGCGGGCGAAAGTCGACGAGACGCGTCTTGTCGGGATGGAGCGTAAGCCGGAACCGTCCAAGACGTTTGTCCAGCACTGCCAGGACACGCTGGGCGTCGACGATGTTGTCGAACGCCATCAAGCGCATCGTCGGCGTAGCGGGCAATGGTACAGCCCCCACGGAGCCGAGGCCGCACCTCGGTCTCGAACCATTCGTCCAGCACATGGTGCAGGAAGATATTCGAGAGGCAGGGCGAGACTACGCCTCCTTGCGGGGATCCTTCGGCCGCTCGGCGCAGAAGACCGTCTTCGACGGCTCCTGCGTTCAGCCATTTATCGATCATCCGTCGGATGAGGCCGTGCGTGACTCGCTGGTCGAGGATCGCCCGGAGGTGCGAGTGCGGAATCGAGTCGAAGTACTTCTGTATGTCGAGATCGATCACCCAATAGAGCCGCTTTGCCCACAGCACGTTCTGCATGTTGCGGAGCGCCTGATGGGCCGAGCGGCCCGGTCGGAACCCATACGAGCAGGGGTAGAAATCCTCCTGATAGACGGTCTCCAGCACCATCGTAATGGCGCGTTGCGCCACCTTGTCCTCGAACGTCGGAATGCCGAGCATCCTTTGCGACCCATCCGCCTTAGGTATATAGGCCCGCCGGACCGGCGGCGCACGATATCGGCCGGACTTGATGCGCTCCAGGAGGTCCAGAAGTCTGGTCTCCAGGTTCACCTCATAGTCCGCCGCAATGACGCCGTCGATGCCAGGGGCACCATCCTTGCGGGTGAGCCGGTAGGCCTCCTTCATCCAGTCCAGATCGATGACATGGTGGAGGGAGCACAGCGCCACACCCCGTTTCGTCCTCGCCAGTTCGGCTATCCGTTGTCGGTTCGTAGAGAGGTTTGTGGGGTTCAGAGCCCCCTCCCACGTTTCAGGTCAACGGTTCTCTACACATGACGCCTCCCTTCGCTCCGTCGGGTCCCGGTGAGCCCAGTTCCCCGTCTTCACCGCTATTATGAAGGCGCTACGACTTCCCGCTCACGCATACCTGCTCCCTTATAGTTTCGGTCACAGGCCCCACATGCGCCTCCCATGTTTGTGCTCGCCGAGGCGCTCCCGATGAGCGTGGAGGACGCTCATCGAGCCTGGACCCATGGTCAACCGGCGGTCCCTGTTCCGGCGTACTTCGCTTGTGGACGCGAGCGGGATCTCACAGTTTCCCTGGCGATCCATCCCATGCCTTTGCCCTGCTCCAAGACCCCGGCCGAGCCGCCAGAACCTCGCCCTGGCGGTTCCGACGATGCTGCCCCCGGGCTACCCACGCTGAAGGCCTCCGCATGCGCATAATCTCGAGGCTGACACATGGCTTCAGCATCCGCTGACTACGCTTCACGAGCGACGTTGCCGTCGCCCATGCAAGACTCGCTTCCGGCTGGCGGGCTGCGCCTTTGCCGGGAGGGGGTCGAACCCTCTGGATCGCTTCGAAAGCTTTCAGGATCTACATTCCATTCTCCTTTCCAGGGCTTAGCCTGTCGCAAGGGTCATCTATGCCAAGCCGCCATTCGCCGGACCCGAACAGGTCCTCGACTACGTCGGCCGCTATACGCACCGAGTCGCCATTTCCAACAATCGCCTCGTCGCCATCGAGGATGGCGCGGTCGCCTTTCGCTGGAAGGACTATCGGCACGGCAGTCGGGCAGAAGGTCATGACCGTGGCGGCCGATGAGTTCATTCGTCGCTTCCTGCTACACGTCCTGCCCGAGGGCTTCCATCGCATCCGCTATTACGGCTTCCTCGGCAATCGCTATCGCGCGCAAAAGCTCGCCTGCTGTCGTGACCTGCTCGGCATGCCGGTTCCCGAGCCGTCCGACAGCCGATCCGCAAAGGACTACCGCGACCGCTACGAGGCCCTCACCGGGCATTCCCTCAGGCAATGCCCCGCCTGTCGTCAAGGCCAGATGATCATCATCGAAACATTCGACTGCGTCACCGGACACCCGCCATACCAGGACACGTCATGAAGCAGGGACGTCGCCTTCCTATGGCCACCAGCATCGCGCCGGCCCGCTTGGAAGCCACACTGAGCCGGTCCCGCAAAAGTGTGCGCTGTCATCACCGGCAACCTCTCCCAGGCAGGGCGCGGTGCCGATCCTCACATGCCGGAACCGCTATCCGTGCCGCTTTCGGCGCACGCCACGCCTTCAATCGCCGCGTCCGCGACGCATCCGCACCGCCACGCGATCCCTGTTCATGGGTGCGGCCCCAATTGAAAACCCATAGCGGCCACCCGTGCCGACGGCTTAGTCCAACACGTTTTTAGCTCACCGCCGCGATCCACCCCAGCGCACTCTCGCCACCCGCCTTGCAGCGCGACGGCAAGCTAAAAACGCTCTGCATTATGTGGCGTGCCACATAATCGTTCGGTGGCGCGGCGTTCATCTTCCGTGCCAAAAGGGCTGACAGGATCAAGATTTTGGTCTGGGATCGCATCGGCCTTGTGCTCGTTCACAAAGCGGCTTGAGGGCTCGAAATTCGTCTGCCCACAGGATCGCGACGGGGTGATGCGCATGTCGCCGGCGATGTTCGCGCCTTGTTCGAGGGGCTTGATTGGCGGCTGGTTCGCCCCGAGCGTGCGCGGCGTCCACAGCGTGCCGGATGAATTCGGCAGAGTGACTCAGACGCATTGTGCGGGATGGTGTTCTCGGCTCTCATTGATTTAGCAGATGAATCTGATGGTTCCCCAGGAAGAGAACGAGCGTTTGAAGGCGCTCGTAGCCCGGACGCAAGCGGCCCTGGCCGAGCACCAGGCTGCCTTCGGTGAGTCCGAGGAGGCGCGCCGCCGGCTGGAGAGGGTCGTCAGCCAGCTCAACCACGAGATGCTGATCGCGATGCTCGACCGGCTGAAGCTGACCGCGATCCGGGATCAGCTCGATACGCTGCTGGACGAAGCGGCGCGTTCGCAAATGACCTTGCGCGAGGCTTTGGCCTTCCTGGTGACGCGCGAGATCGCGAGGCGCGACGAGCGGCGCATCTCCATGGCAGGCAAGATCGCGCAGTTCCCGTTTGTGCGCGAACTCGACGGCTTCGACTTCGACGCGCAGCCGTCGCTGGATCAGCGCCAAATCCGGGAGCTGGCGACCTGCCGCTGGATTGCTCATGGCGACACGGTCCTGTTGCTTGGACCTACCGATCCCACGACATAATGCACACCTCGCTATGTTATTGAAAAAGCTGGATCTGCTGATCCTGTGATTGTGATAATGGACTGTGTCCGCTCCTGCCGGAATGGTGCTGGATATCGAGTTGCTCGATATCTTCATGACGGATGATCCAGGGCGTACCCTTGCAATACTGCTCGGCCTTCAGATCGCCGGCGCGGATCATGCGCAGCACGGTCATTGGCCGCAGGCCGAGCTTCGCGGCCGTTTCCTGCAATGTATACTCGCCGCGCTCCGACCGTTCGTCCTTTTTGTAGACGGCGATGTCGTGCTGGTTGCGGAAAGTGCAGACACGGGACTGCGTCCATCCGTTCAGACGACCCGTGGTTTTGCCGAGCCGGTTGAGAAGCGATGCGATCGCTCTATCCGGCAATTGGCGTGCCAGGGCACGGATCAGGTCCTCGATGTCCGGCGGGGCGCCCCAACGGTGATGGCCTGCCTTGTTCTTCCTGACCGAAAGCGCGGTATGGTCGCCGCCCTGCCAATGCACCAGCATTTTGATGTGGTCGTCTTCGATGGCGACGACAATCTCGCGGATCACGGCACGGATGATCCGCTTGCGCGTGGTGGCGGTGGCGTTGGCATGATGCCATGCCAGTTCGAGATCGGCGCCCATGCGCAGCAGGCTCCGCCGTTCCTCTTCTCCCAGAGCCTCAGGCTTGTGGCGGTCGAGCGCGTCAAGCTCGTCCTGACGCTCGCGGACGGCTACGAGCGCGGATTCCAGCGTCGCTCCAGTTCGCCTGCTACAAGCCGGTTGTCCGGGTCGACGGCGTCATACTGGCGGCGTGCATGGGCGGCTTCATAACGTGCCTGCTCGAGTGCGAGCTCCACATGGCGCCGCTTCTC
>NZ_JAMYND010000083.1:0-9304 GCF_040318885.1 Mesorhizobium sp. M0998 | reverse complement strand
CGCTCCCTCTCTTACGGTGGCTGTCAAACACCACCATTCTGGCACATCGATGCCGTCGAGGGGGCGTCCACCCCATCACTATCGAAAACGACGCAAAACAACCGTTGCAGGCAGGGCGCCGTCCACATATGGATCCCAGGGTCTCCGCGACGGAGCTTCGCTCCTGCTTCGCCCAGGGATGACGAGGGTGAGGGGCCTCGGCCAGCCTTACGGTCTTGCCTCAGCGCGTCAATTGCTGATTCATCCAAGGCGGTTAGCCGCCTTTTCTCCCGACCTGATTCAACGACCTCGCATAACGATCCAAACGAAAGGACCAAGCCATGGCCACGACGAAACTTCTGAGCGATGCCGAGGTGGAAAAAATCCCGGCGGTCAAGGCGGTATTCGACGACATCCGTGCGACGCGCAAATCCGATTTCGTCAACAATTTCTGGCGCGGGCTGGCCAATGATCCGGCGTCGCTGAAGCGGGTGTGGGAACAGCTCAAGGCGGTGATGGTCGCCGACAGCGCCATCGATCCGCTGACCAAGGAGATGATCTATATCGCCGTCTCGACCGCCAATGGCTGCTCCTATTGCGTCCATTCGCATACGGCGACAGCGCGGGCCAAGGGCATGACCGATGCGCAGCATGGCGAACTGGTCTCGATCATCGGGCTGGCCGGGCAGACCAACCAGATGGTCACCGCGATGCAGATACCGGTCGATCCGCAGTTCGAGGTGCGGTGAGGTGAGGCGCGGCGCCTTCCCTTCTCCCCTTGTGGGAGAAGGTGGCCGAGCGAAGCTCGGTCGGATGAGGGGTGCTGGACGGATCGCGGCCTTGGAGACGTAAGTGCTTCAAATCGCTGGGATTTTCTCCGCCGCGTTTCTTCCAGCACCCCTCATCCGTCTCGGCGCTACGCGCCGATCCACCTTCTCCCACAAGGGGAGAAGGGATGCGCGCTACACCGGCCGATAAACCTTCGCCGCAGTGTTCCAGAAGATATCCGCCTCGGCCGCCGTGCCGTGCTTGCCCACCGCTTCCCGATGCGCCTTGATCAACTCGGAATGGCTGGTCCACAGTTTCTCGATCGGGAAGTTCGAGCCGAACATCAGGTGGTCGCTGCCGAGGATGTCGATGGCGTTGTCGACGATATAGCCGATCAGCGCCGGGTCGTTGCGGTGGACGAAGGTGCCGAGGCCGGACAGCTTTGCATAGAGGTTGGGCGCCGCTGACAGCGTGCGCAGGCCTGCCTTCCAGGCCTCGGTGGTTTCGGGCTCCATGTCGGTCAGCATGCCGGCGTGGGTGAGAATGAAATTGGTCTCGGGTTCTCGCCGACGAGCGTCAGCCCATCCTTCATCTGGGCGGGGAAAAGCTGCAGGTCGAAGGACAGGCCGTAACGCTTGAGCCGCGCGACATTGGCCCGCACCTTCGGGTCAATGACCTGATCGGGCGAGGCGGCGAAGCGGAAGGCCGACGTTTGGTGCCAGTGCAGCTGCATGCGCACGCCGCGCAGCAGAGGGTATTTGATCAGCCGGTCGATCTGGGAACGCACGTCGTCCACGGTCATGTCGGCATAGCCGACGATGGCGTGCGGCCAGCCGGTTTCTTCCGCGGTCTTCTGCAGGAACGCGACCTCGTTCTCGAAATCCTCCTTGGCCCAGTTGGTCTGGACATAGACCGCCTTCTCGACGCCCGAGCCTTGCTCGTCGGCGAGGAATTCCTCGATCGGATAGTCGCGGCGGATCGGCTCGTAAGGGCCAAAGATGCGCGGCACCATCGGCCCGACCAGCCATGGCTGGTCCTTTTGGCGCCAGATGTGGAAATGCGCGTCGATCGCCTTCTGCATCACGAAACCCTCTTCCAGATTGCCGCGGCCGCCGGGGCGGGGCGGGCGAGCGACAGGATGAACTCGGTGACGCCCGCGATGGACGAGCCGTCGACCAGGTCGTCGAGCACCGGCAGGATGGCGCGAAGTGCTGCCGTGGCCGGCCGAAAACGCGGATCGCCGGCCAACGGCGTCGCCAGCGAAAGCCGAAAGGCGCGGGCGCTCAGCCGGCGCATCGCCGTCTCCAGCTCGGCATGATCGCCGCGCTCCAGCGAATCCGACAGGATGACGATCGCCGCCCCGCGTGCAAAGGCGGAGAAGCGCGGCACCGATAGAAACGCGAGCAGCGTCGGTCCCATACGGGTGCCGCCGTCCCAGTCGTCGACCTGGGCAGCGGCGCGGGCCAGCGCCTGGTCGCGGTCGCGAATGCGCAGCGGCGAGGTGATGCGGGTCAGCCGTGTGCCGAAAGTGAAGACCTCCGCCCGGTCGGCGCCTTGCACGGCCGCATGCGCCAGCTTGAGATAGTCCGATGTGTAGAGCTTCATCGAGCCGGATACATCGATGAGGATGAGAAGCTTGCGCGGCACCGCCTGCCGCCGGCGCAGCAGCGGCGAGGGGATATCGCCGTCGGCGCTGACGATCTCCCTAAGCGAACGGCGCAGATCGAGCTTGCCGCGCGCATGCGTGCGTACAGTGCGGAAGGAGCGGCGCGCGGGCAAAGCGGTGGCGAGCTTGCGGCGGAAGGCGGCAAGCCCGTCGCTGTCGCGATGGAACTCGCGGACGCTCAACTGTTCGCTGGCCGAAGACAGTTCGCCGCCTTGCTCCTGGCGGACCACTTCGATTTCTTCTTCGCCCGTTGCACCATCGTCCTTGATGCGGGTTTCCTCGTCGGCCTCGCCTTCGACCAGCGCCGCGGCATCCCCATAGAAATGGCTCCGGAAATGCGCCTCGAATTCGTCGCGGCGGTCGGGCGGCGGCGCCAGCGTGGCGAGGGCCGCTTCGCGGATGTCGGCCATCGAACGGGGACCGAGCAGGGTTACTGCCTGCATGAAGCCGGAGACCTGCTCCGGCGCGACAGCAAAGCCATAGCGGCGGAGCAGCCGGGCGAAGCCGAGGAACGGCGTGGTCGCACGGGGCAAACTTTCCGGACGCATCATTCCTTCGCGCCCCCCTCTGTCCTGCCAGCGTCGCGCACTAGCCCTGGGGTATCGCGCTAGCGCGCTTCGATCGTGCATCACGCCAGCGCCTCCTCGACAATCTTGCCGAGCTCCGGCGCGATGCAGGATAGATCCTCCTCGTCTTTGATCAGCACGCCGATGGCGCGGCGGAAGGCTTCCGGCCAGGGGCTGCCGCCCTTTTCGAGGATGGTGGCGGCGTTGGCCCATTCGACCGCCTCGGCGATTCCTGGCGGCTTGGCCAGCGGACGCGCGCGGATGTCGCGCACGGCGGAAGCCACGGCGCGGGCCGTGGCCTCGGCGACGTCGCCGGCGCGCAGCATGATGATCTCGGCCTCGCGAATGGCGTCGGGATAGGTGATCCAGTGATAGACGCAGCGCCGCCGCAGCGCTTCTGCCAGTTCACGGGTGCGGTTCGAGGTCAGGATGACGATCGGCTGCGCCGTCGCGCGAATGGTGCCGCGCTCGGGAATACTGATTTGGAAATCGGACAGGAACTCCAGCAGCAGCGCTTCGAATTCATGGTCTGAACGGTCGATTTCGTCGACCAGCAGCACGCGCTTTTCCGGCACCTTCAGCACCTGCAGCAGCGGCCGCGCGATCAGGAAACGGTCGTCATAGATGTCGACCTCGTGCTCGCCGGCATGGCGGATGGCGAGCAGCTGGCGCTGGTAGTTCCACTCGTATAGCGCATGTGCGGCGTCGATGCCTTCATAGCATTGCAGCCGCACCAGATCGCGCCCGAGCAGTTCGGCTATCGCCTTCGCCGCTTCGGTCTTGCCGACGCCGGGCGCGCCTTCGAGCAGCAGCGGCTTGCCCAGCCTGATTGCCAGGAAGATTGCGGTGGCCAGGCTTTCATCGGCGAGATAGCGCGAGGTGGCGAGCCGGGACGCCACCGCCTCCGGCGAGGTCGCGACTGTCTCTGCGCTTGAAGTCCGGGCGCTTCTCTTGGGCATTTCCGGCACTCAGTTCGGGGCTTGCGCCTCCAGCGCCCGCAGAATGCGCTCCGGCGTGATCGGCAGTGTATCGATGCGCACACCGACGGCGTCGAAGACGGCATTGGCGACCGCCGGGATCTGCGGGTTGGCGCACATTTCGCCCGGCCCCTTGGCGCCATACGGCCCGTCCGCCGAGGGCCTCTCCAGCACGATGATATCGGTTTGCGCGAGATCGCCCGGTCCCGGCATCAGATACTGATTGAAATCGGTGCCGCCATGATCGCGATTGGGATAATAGGGTTCGGTCGTCTCGTAGAGAGCATGGCTGATGCCCATCCACGAACCGCCGACGAGCTGCTGCTCGACCATTTTCGGGTTCAGCGCGCGGCCGATCTCAAACACGTTCTTCACGGTCAGCACGGTGACCTCGCCGGTCTCGTCATCGACCTCGACCTCGGCAACCGTGCAGGCGTGGGCGTAGCAGGTCGACGGCTTCATCGCGCCGGTTTCCTTTTCCGGATAGGAGCGCGGGATCAAAAACATGCCGCGGCCGGAAATCGAACGGCCGCGCTTGAAATGCGCCGACAGCGCGACATCGAAGATCGAGATCGATTTCTGCGGCGCGCCCTTGACCAGGATGTTGCCCTGGCCATCGGTCTCGAGGTCCGACGCATTGACCTCCAGCTCCTCGGCCGCTACTTCCAGCATCACCTGGCGGGCTTCCCTGGCCGCCTGGATGACGGCGTTGCCGGCCCGGTGTGTGCCGCGCGAGGCGAAGGTGCCCATGCAGTGCGGGCCGGTGTCGGTGTCGGCGGTGTCGACGACGACACGGTCGGTCGGCACGCCGATCGTCTCGGCGCAGATCTGCGCCATGATCTGCTTCATGCCCTGGCCGAGATCGACGCTCGACAGCGTCACCATGAAATTGCCGGTCGGCGTCGAATGCACCAGCGCCTGGGTCGGGTCGCCGCCGAGATTCATGCCGGTCGGATAATTGATCGCGGCGACGCCGCGTCCGCGCCTGATCGCCATCTCAAGCTCCCTTCGCGTAAGACGACATCGCCATGAATTTTTCCGCTACCGGCCAGTTGGCGGCGCGCGAGGCTTCCTGCATGCACTCGATCAGCGCAGCACCCTCGGTCGGCTGCCGATGTGCTTTCATGTCGCCATCGCGATAGGCGTTGATGAAACGGAATTCGAGCGGGTCCATGCCGATCAGCCGGGCGAGCTTGTCCATCTGTACCTCTAGCGCGAAATCGCCAATGGTGACGCCGAAGCCGCGCATCGCAGAGGACGGGGTGCGGTTGGTGTAGACGCAGTAGGTGTCGATCCAGACATTCGGGATCGTATAGGGGCCGGGATAATGCCCGGCGCCCTTCTGCGCGCCGTAGGGCGAATGGCGCGAATAGGCGCCGGCATCGGTGTAGCCCGTGACTTTACGCGCGACGATGCGGCCGTCGTTCATGACGCCGTCCTTGATGACGACTTTCTCGGCGGCGCGCGGCGAGGAAATCTGCATCTCTTCCTCGCGGCTGTAGATAAAACAGACCGGTCGTCCTGTTATTTTGGCGCCAAGGATGGCAATCGGCTCGACGATGACGTCGACCTTGCCGCCAAAGCCGCCGCCGACAGTGCCGCCGACGAAATGCAGCTTGTTGCCGGGCATCTGCAGGATGATCGAGGCGTTATCGAGGGTGAAGAACATCGCCTGCGTGTTGGTGTAGCAGGTGAAGCGGTCGTTACCCTCGGGTGCGACGATGCAGCCGGTCGTCTCGGTCGGCGCATGCTCGATCGGTGAAGACTGGTAGGTCTGTTCGAGCACGTGGTCGGCCTCGGCGAAGCCGGCTTCGACATCGCCGAAGCGCACCTTGCGGCATTCGCCGCTATCGTAGAGGTAATAATTCCGGCCGTGATATTCATTGACGATCGGCGCGCCGGGCTTCAGCGCTTCGTCCATGTCGAAGACGGCGGGCAGCACTTCGTAGTCGACCTTGACCTTGGCGGCGGCTTCCTGGGCGGCACGCTCGGTCTCGGCCAGCACCGCGACCACCGCCTCGCCCTTCCAGCGCACCTTGCCGTCGGCCAGCACCGTCTCGTCCTGCGGCCCGATCTGGATCAGGATCAGGATGGTGTAGACATTGTGCGGCACATCCTTGGCGGTCAGCACCTTGACGACGCCGGGGTGCTTTTCCGCCTCTGACGTATCGATGCTGCGGATGCGGGCGTGATGATGCGGGCTGCGCACCATCTTCAGGTGCAGCATGCCGGGAAAATTGCGGTCGGCGAAATAGGCGGTCTTGCCGGTGACATGGCCGGGCGAATCCGAACGCGGCCGCGGCTGGCCGATCTCGTGCAGATCGTCCTTGCGCTGGTCGGCAAAGTAGCTCTTGCGGAGTTCCATCTTTTTGACTCCCCTCAAGCCGCGTTCTGCGAATTGGAACGCGCGGCGCTCAGCACCGCCTGGATGATCGGTTCGTAGCCGGTGCAGCGGCAAATATTGCCGGACAGTGCCTCGACCACATCCTCGCGGCTGGGGTTCGGCGTTTGGTCGAGCAGCACCTTGGCGGCCATGATCATGCCCGGCGTGCAGAAACCGCATTGGGTCGCGAAGGCATCGAGGAAAGCGCGTTGCAGCGGATGCAGCACGCCGCCTTCCGCCAGTCCCGAGGTGGTGGTGACGGTTGCGCCATTGCAGGTCTCAGCCAGCGTCAGGCAGGACAGCCTGAGCTCGCCATCGATGATGACCGAGCAGGCGCCGCAGGTGCCTTGGTGGCAGCCGCCCTTCGGCGAGGTGTCGCCGATCTTGTCGCGCAGCGCATGAAGCAGCGTTGTGCCGCTGTCAATGAATTCGGCCTTTTCGGCACCATTGAGCGTGAACTGAACCGGGACCTTTGCCATCTTTTTACTCCTTTCGCCGCAGCCAGGCGGATGCCACGGTCTTTCAGGCGAGCAGCAGCCGGCCGAGATGGACCGGCAGGACTTCGTTGCGATACCAGGCACTGGCGATCGGATCGGTTCGCGGCGAAGTGCCGTCGCGGGCAACAGCCAGTGCCGGTGCGATGCCCTCGCTCGTGAGTTCCCGGCCAATCAGGGCCTTCTCCGCCGCCCTGGCACGGATCGGCCGGTCGGCCATGCAGCCGAACGCGATCCGCGCTGACGACACGGTGCCGTCCGATGCGTGCTCCAGCACGGTCGCGATGCTCAGCACCGAAATGCCCTTTGGCTTGACCCTCGACACTTTCAGGAAGCGAAAGCCGCCTTCCTTCGGAAGCGTGAAGCCGACCGCGGTGACGATGGCGTGGTTGCTTTCGCGTTTCGCCAGGAAGGTTTCGATCGGGAGTTCGCCGTCGCCGGTGCTGACAGTTGCATCCAAAGCCAGCAGTGCAACGGTGAAATCACCGTAAGGCGTTGGCGCGAAGAGATTGCCGCCGACCGTTGCCATGTTGCGGATCGCCGGGCCGCCGACGGCGCGCGCGGCGTGGGTCAGCGGGGCGAGATCCGGATGGCGGGCGATCGCCGCCTTGGTCACCGAAGCGCCGATGCGGACCTCGCCGCCGGAAATGTGGATGACCGACAGCGCCGGTTCGGTCGACCTGACGAAACCGGAGATCGACACGTCGCCTTCATTGGCGGCGCGCACCACCAACGTGCCGCCACCGAGGTAGCGGGTGCCGGCGGCTTTCAGCGCCGCGCCGGCGTCCTTCACCGTCGCGAAACTCTGCAGTGCAAGCGCCATGGAACGCTCCCTTTACGCCTGGCTCTGGCCGGCAAAATGGGCCTTCAGGGCGTTGAACCCGCCCTGGAAGACGTTGGCGCCCATGCCTTCGGCCAATTGATCGGCTTCCTCGGGAGCGGCGTCGAAGCTGGCGGTCCATTCGGCATAGGTGCGGTCGCCGTCGGTCACCCGCCGCAACTGCAACGTCGCCTTGTGGTTGGTGAGCGGCTGCGGCGTCTCCAGGATGGCGTAGCTGACGAGGAAATTCTCGTCGGAGAAATCGAGCAGCTTTTCGCGGAGGCGGGCGCCGCTGGCGAGCTGGAAATTGCGCACGCAGCCGATCGTGCCGGCATCCTTGCCGTCTTCGATATGGCTTTCGACCATGCGCGGGTGCCAGGTCGGCAGACCGTTGAAGTCGCGTATGCGCGCCCAGACCTTTTCGACCGGTGCGTCGATGACGCTGGAGATGGTGACTTTCGCCATTTGAACGTTCCCTCGCAAATCAGCTGCCTGGGAGGGTAGGGCGGCAGGCTCGGCGGCGCTTATCAATGCGTCTTGAACGCCTATCAAATAGTCTGAAAAAACGGGCGCTCAGCTGATCGCCCGCGCCGCTTCGCGGTAAAGCGTCGGCGGGACGCCGACATGGTCGCGGAAGAAGCGCGAGAAATTGCCTTGCGTGGTGAAGCCGAGATTGCAGGCGACCGAGATCAGCGGCTCCTGCGACCACTGTAACTGCCGCACCGCTTCCTCCATGCGCAGCGTGTTCCAATAGACATTGGGCGTCAGATTGGTCTGTTCCTTGAACAGCGCGAAGAAATGCGGCCGCGACAGGCCGACGCTGCGCGCCACGTCGTCGAAGCAGATACGCTCGCAGACATTGGCTTTCATCAGCTGGATCGCCTTGCGGACGCGGAAATCCTGCATGGTGTTGACGCGGGTGCGCACCGTCTGCGGTGCGGAGGCATCGGCCGCATCGAGCACGCTGTCGATGAAGCGCTCGATCTCGTAATTGGCGATGTCGTCGATGCTCTCATTGTCGCTGAGATGGTCGAGGAGGTTGGCCGCTGCCTTGTGCAGCCAAGGCTCGAGCGTGATTGCCGGGGCGGAGAACAGCGGCGCGGCGGAAGGCAGCTCGCGGCGTTTTCGTGCCCAGTCCGGATCGATGTAAAAGGCGAGGAACAGGCCGGGCGTGCCGTCGCGGGACAGAGCGTGGCTGTGCGGCTGGAAGGAATTGATGCCGGCGGCGGTGCCCGGTCCAAGCCGCACCGTCTCGCGGCCGATGGTCATCTCGCCGGCGGTGCCTTCCAGCCAGATGATGATATGCGCCTCGACATGGGCGTGGGTGACGAAGTCGCTGGCGACGTTCAGGACAGAAACATGTCCGAACCGGCCCCAGTAGAGCCTGATCGCTTCCGTCATGGGTATATCCTCCCGCAGGCGACTGGCCTCCCTTCGCCTGCTGCGAGCGATTGTGCGGCGCAGTTCGGGCTTGCGTCAAGACGGATGTGCACGTCCGGGCGCCGGCCATGCGCCGCACCGGCGGATTATCAGACCCGGCGATAGGAGCGCGTCCCCTTCTCCCCCTGTGAGGGCTTTGCATGAAGGGTGTGCTTAACCTGATTGGCCTACTGGGCGTCTTTTGAAGGCGTCTAAGGCCTCGCCCTGTCGC
>NZ_JAMYND010000082.1:0-9473 GCF_040318885.1 Mesorhizobium sp. M0998 | reverse complement strand
CAACGGCATGAAGAACATTGTGGAGGAGCGCTTCGACGCAGGCGTGCGGCTTGGTGAGAGCATCGACAGGGATATGATCGCAGTGCGCATCGGGCCGGATTGGCGGCTCGTCGCCGTGGCTTCGCCGGAGTACTTGTCCCGCCATCCGGTTCCGACCGCACCCCAGGATCTGGTCGATCATGACTGCATTAATATGCGGCAGGCGACGTTCGGCGGATTATATGCCTGGGAATTCGCCAGGGATGGCCGCGACCTTCGCGTGCGGGTGGAGGGCCAACTCACCTTCAATTCGTCCATTCCCATGATCGAGGCTGCAATAAGCGGTTTCGGGATCGCCTATGTCCCGGAAAACCTCGTCAGCCAGCACATCGCCAAGGGATGCCTTAGGCTCGTGCTTGACGACTGGAGTCCGCCGTTTGCGGGCTATCACCTCTACTACCCGAGCAGGCGACAGCTCTCGCCTGCGATGGCGGTGATCGTTGAGGCGCTCCGCCATCGCATCTGACGGGAGGTCGGGCAGTTTGCGTCTCAGCGCCGCAAGAACCGATTTGGCTGCCTCGGGGTCGTCCAGAGTGATCACCAGCGCCTTTGCACATGCAATTTTCGCGGCGGCCACCATCTCCTCCTGCGAAGCGTTGCCGAAAAAGACCGGTAGACGTTCTTTCCGGGACCGCTCTACATTTTTGGCGTCGAGGTCGACTGCAACCCACCTGTATCCACGCTCGTCGAGCAATCTGCCGATCACCCGGTCTACCCGCCCGAACCCGGCAATGACGAATGTCCGGACACGGCGGACTGAAGCAACGCAGCATTTTCCACTTTGAGGCGAAGTAATTCTCAATTATGGTCCGCCAGGCTTTTGGCATGAGGGGGAATATTGCCGATGGTTTTATCACGCAGGGGTGTCGTGCTCGGCGGCCTGGCGCTGGTCGCGGTGGGTGCAACCAGCAATATTGCTCAAGCCGCGGCGGCAAAATCCTTTTTCGCCGGTACCGCCAGCGACAACAATTTTGTGTATCGCAAGACCAACTTCGCCAAGATCGACAAGAGATGGCACCGCCAGATCGTCAAGTATTTCAGTAGCGAGCCGGTCGGCACCGTCGTGGTCGATACCCGCCACCATTTCCTCTACGTCATCATGGAAAACAAGACCGCCATCCGCTACGGCGTCGGCGTCGGCAAGGACGGCTTCAAATGGTACGGCCGCGCGACGATCGACCGCCGCGCGCTGTGGCCGCAATGGGTCCCGCCCCCCGAAATGCGCAAGCGCAGGCCGGACCTACCGCCCATGGTCGCAGGCGGCGCGTCCAACAATCCGCTCGGGCCGCGCGCGCTCTATCTGTACCGCGACGGCGCCGACATCGGCTACCGCCTGCATGGCACGCTGGAGCCATGGAGCATCGGCACCGACGCTTCCAGCGGCTGCATCCGCATGTTCCCGGAAGACATCATCGACCTCTACCAGCGGTGCCCGATCGGCACCGCGGTGCAGGTCCTGCCGCACATCGCCGACCAGGCGCCCGCTTCCACCACTGTCGAATGATTGTCGCCTCATGAACCGCATCATTGAAAACACGCGCCGGCTGCTCGCCGCCGGCCTGCTCGTGCTGGCCGCATCCTGCTCGACCAGCAACACGCTGGCCCCTCCCACACCCGACGTCACCAACACCGAGGTTGCCGGCTTCCAGAACGTGCAGCCGGGCAGCGAGGAGGATTTTATCCTCAATGTCGGCCGCCGCACCTATTTCACGCAAGGTTCGGCCGCGCTCGATTCTGTCGCCAAGGCCACCCTCGACACCCAGATCGCCTGGCTAGCAAAGCATCCGCGCTGGCTGCTCAAGCTGCAGGGTTTCGCCGACGACCCCGGCGCAAGTGAAATGGCGCTGTCGCAGCAGCGCGCCGATGCGGTGATGGACTACCTCGCCGCCGGCGGCATAGACCGCAACCGCATGTGGGCCAAGGGCTACGGCAAGGACAGGCTCGTCCGCGAGTGCCCCGACACCGCCTGCAGGTCGCAGAACCGCCGCGTTGTGTCTAATTTGCGCGATGAGAGGGACGAGCCGTAGGGGGCTGCTGTTCTGCTTGTGACCCGAAGCAGAGTCTCGCACGCGACGGCGGTATGGCTGCTTTGCGCCGCAATGTCGGCCATAGAGGCGAACTTTGCCTCCCCCGGAAGCAGACACTGCAATTGACCGCGCTGAAGGTCGTGATCGCGCCAGAGCCTGCAAAGGCACAACTCGGCACACGAGGGCGAACATTCCGCTGCGGAAACAACTTGAAGAAACGCTTCGCGACCCATAGCATGCCGCGCCATGGTGAAATCTGAGGTCAGTGAGATCGGTCGGGTTTTTGAGCCAGTGCAAGGTAGGGAGGATAATAATTATGGCTTCCGAAGTACAGGCAAACAACGGTGTTAACGTAGAGGCGCTGCTCGGCGCACGCGAAGCGCTCACCAACGCCCCGGAGGCAGCGCAGTTCAAGTGGCGCGCGGCCTGCGAATGGAAGGATGGCACCCACAGCCACTCGTCGGTCGAAAGCTTCTACGGTCTCGGCGAGGATCAGCATCGCAAGACCACCTTCACATTCGACGCAGACCATCCGGAGGTCTTCGCTTCCCAGGACAAGGGCGCCACGCCCGTCGAATACGTGCTGGTCGGACTGGCGAGTTGCCTGACCGCCGGCATCGCCGCGGTTGCCCAGAACCGGAACATCCAGTTGAAGTCGGTGAAGGCGACCATCGAAGGCGACATGGATCTCGCCGGAATTCTCGGCATCGACAGCGACGTGCGCAACGGCTTCAGCGGCATCACGGTGAAATACAACATCGACGCCGACGCAAAGCGCGAGGACATCGAGGCTATCGTCGCTCAGTCGCAGAAGCGGTCGGCGGTCTATGACATTGTCACCAATCCGACGAACGTCACGGTCGTGGTGAATTGAAAGGCGCTTCGAACCGTAGACTCTCCTGATGAGAGGGTGCGATTAGTTCCGTCACCACAGCGATCGTCGGCGCGGGGCACGCGGGGCTCGCGATGAGCCGCTGCCTCGCGGAGCGCTCTATCGACCATGTGCTGCTGGAGCGCGGCGAGATCGCCCATACCTGGCGCACCGAGCGATGGGATTCACTGCGGCTGCTCACCCCGAACTGGCAGAGCCGGCTGCCGGGCTTTCGCTATGACGGCGACGATCCCGACGGCTACCGGACGATGCCTGAGGTGATCGACTTCCTCGGGAACTATGCCAAGGCGATCTCGGCTCCGGTCAGAACCCACACGACCGTCACCTCGGTTCGCAGCGACGGGGCGGGATATCTTGTGCGCACGGACCGCGGCGAGTGGCGGTGTCGGACCGTCGTGCTGGCGTCGGGCGCGTGCAACATCGCGCGCCTGCCCGACGTCGCCAGCCGCGTGCCGCCGTCGGTCGCCATGCTGACGGCACAGTCCTACCGCAATCCGGGTCAGGTCGCCGACGGTGGCGTGATGGTGGTGGGCGCGTCGTCGAGCGGCACCCAGATCGCACAGGAGCTGCAGCGTTCGGGGCGTCAAGTGACCCTGTCGGTGGGCGAGCACATCCGGGCGCCCCGCGTATATCGCGGCAAGGACCTGGAATGGTGGATGGACGCCGCCGGCGTGCTCGACGAGCGTTACGACGAGGTGGACGACATCAGGCGGGCGCGACGGGTTCCTTCGCTACAGCTTGCCGGCACGCCCGACCGCATCACCCTCGACCTCAATGCGCTCGACGACCTCGGCGTCCGGCTCATCGGTCGTCTTGCCGGCATCACCGAAGACGGCAAGGCCCAGTTTGCGGGGTCGTTGCGCAACATGTGCGCGCTTTCCGATCTCAAGATGGCCCGGCTGCTCGACCTCATCGACGAATGGGCGCGCGCCAACGGCCTGGACGCTACGGTCGGGCCGCCGGATCGCCCGCCGCCGACCCGTGTCGAGGACAACCCGCCGCTCGGCCTCGATCTTGCCGGAGGCGCTATCAGGACGATCATCTGGGCCACCGGCTACCGGCCGGACTACTCCTGGCTGGAACTGCCGGTCCTCGACCGCAAGGGCCACGTCCGTCACGACGGCGGTGTAGCGGAACATCCGGGCCTGTACCTGATGGGGACGCAGTTTCTGCGCCGCCGCAAGTCTGCTCTAATCGACGGCGCTGGCGACGACGCGCGTGATCTCAGCGATCATCTGGCATCGTACCTCGGGCAAAATTCAATCTGATAGCAGAATCAACGTCTGAGACTCCAGAGGGAACAGGTTGGTTGCCGCGACAACCCCGAATTCTGCGCCCCTGCAGTCATATTCCCAAATGCAGCTTTGGCTTCCAGAAGGGGCGGAACAACTCAATCTTTGGACAGCGGTTCATCACCACTTTCAAGCCCGCTTTCTCCGCCAACTGGGCGGCAGCGTCATCGCGCACCCCAATCTGACCCCACAGAACCTTGGCGTTGATTGCGATGGCCTCCTGTGCAACTTCCAACAGATCTTCGGAGCGGCGAAAAACCTCAACCATATCCACAGGCCGGTCGATGGCCGCTAGTGACGCGTACACCTTAAGCCCTCGAATCTCATCCAGACCGGGACTGGGGTTGACCGGGATCATGTCGTAGCCGATTTCGTGCAGCACCCTGAGTACCCCATAGGAAAATTTAGTTTTATCGGGGCTGGCCCCAACCATCGCGATGGTTTTGACCGATTTCAGAATGTCTTGCAGATAAGCCTCCGAATAGGGCTCATCATGATTCATATGGGTCATTTCTTTGCTTCCAACGGGGTCGCAATATCGGCTTTCAATTCATGAGCGGCCAGCGGGTCAAGGAAGGGGTTGCGATAGAGCTTGTCGTGGCTCTCAACGCCGACCTCCAGCGTGCAGTCGCTCAAAGGGCGGGCGACGCAGAGGATTATATAGCCATTGTTGATCTGGCGGTTGTTCAGCGCCCGCTGCGCTTTTTGATCGACTTTGCCGCTGATTATTTTGGCCGCACAGGTTATGCAGCCGCCATACTTGCACCCATACGGCAGATCCACGCCCTGCTCGCGCAAGCTTTGCAAGAGGGGCTTGCGGTGATCGACGTCAAAGGCCGCACCGCCTTGATTGGCGAGAATGATGGTGAAGCAGGTCATACCCAGATGTCACTCGTGCAATCACCCCCGGGATAACGGGTTTCGTGGCAGCGGCTTGGTCCATTTGGTTCCTTACCAAAATCAACAACGAATAGCGGATCGATTTCCATGCCGCCGTTTTCCGTATTGCAATTGACCATCAGCATGCATCCGCCATTGGTGCGGATTTCCGGATAGAACTGATTATCCCACGTCGAGAAGAGTGAGGTCGTCACATAAAGGCGCTTGCCGTCGAGGCTGAGCTGTATCATCTGAGGCCCGCCAGTCACTTTCACGCCATTGACCTCAGGCGCACGGCCGAGAAGTCCGCCCATCCACACTTGTCCGGTAAGCTTGGCGTTGTGAGGGTCCGAGATGTCGTACTGACGAATGTCGCCATGCAACCAGTTGCACAGATAGAGGTATCTATCGTCCATGCTGAGCAGAATAACCGAGATCACGCCCGGTATTGGTATCGGCCATGCGGGATGCGGCTCATTGCCGACATCGACAATTTTTTCCCATTGCCAGTCACCCGCCGCGTTCTTCCACCAATGGATGATATTTGCAGAAAGGGCCGCGCCAACAAAGCCGTGACTGCTGTCGGGGTCATGATGGAATCGCACTTCCAGTGGGATCAAGCCATCTTCACCGAGATAGAATGTTTGCTTTGGCTCCTTCTTTTCAAAATCCCACAAATGGATCTCTCGGCCATATTTCAGATGACCAACCTCTTCCAGGTCAAAGCCAGGCATGAAGGTATTGGGCGCGGCCCATTCCGAGCTGACCATTACGTTGTGTCGCGGCTGGTACCAGAAATCATAACCAAACTTGATCCTGCCCATGGAATTTTCCCAGCGGCCGACAATCTCGAACTCCTTGCTGAGTTGCAAATAGCCGCCGGGGGCATTGCCCTGGGCGTCACCAAGCATGGAAACGATGATGTCCGAGCCGAGGCAATGCACCGTGTGTGGCGCCGACAGGTTAGTCCTGGCTTTGATTTCAGCGCCGTCTATCACCTTGAACAGTGTCGGGCTGCGCGGATCGGTACCGCAATCGACAATATGCAGATTTGACGAGCGCACACCCGGCACGATCAGATATTTCCGCTCCATGCTCGCATCGCCATGGCACGACGAACAGGCATTCCAGCCCGAGTGATGAAGCTCATCGCCAATACCCGGCATTTGCAAACGCGAAATCACCTGGCTGTAGGTCGAACTCTCCGGGTCGACATCAATCGTGCACAGATAGTCCGGCTTCTGAATGCCCGTGCCGGTGTAGATGGCAATCGTATAGAGCAGCTTTTCGCGAGGTGCCGTCATCGCCTCGGCTGGAGAAGCATAGCCCGGTCCACAGCAATGATTGGTCATGGGTACTTCCCTTTGAACAGATCACTCGCCAGCCCCAAAGGGGCAAGCTGGAATGTTAGTGCATGCTTGGCATTGGCGCTATGGCCGGGGAGGCGGAGGCGGCATAATAGGCGCGCCCGACGGGGTTGACAGCCAGATGATCGTGGGCGAACGGCTCGACGATCATCCACCTGCCGTCCGGATTGAGCGAGCTACGAGCATGCGTGACATGGCGTCGAGGCTGCCGATCTCCCCCACAACAACGGTACAACAACGGGGAAGTTGCGCTCTCTCCCAAAACGCGGCTCCGCCTCGCTTTTTTATTGATCACGGCAAAAAAACAACGCTAACTGGCTCCCGCGAGGGGCCATGCTGACAAGTGATGAAGTGGGAGCAATCCCGTTGTTTTCGGGTTTGCCGGCGGCAGAGCTGGAGCGGCTGGCGCGGGCAGCGGCCGATCTTCACCTCAGCCCCGGAGAGTTCGCGATTCACGAGGGTGGAGAGGCCGCGCTGTTTGCGGTTCTCGCCGGCAAGATCGAAGTCGTAAAGACCTTCGACGGCATCGAGCGAACGCTGGGTTGGCGTCTGCCGGGAACGATCTTCGGCGAGGTGCCGATTGCGCTTGGCTCGGGTTTTCCCGGTGGCTATCGCGCCGCCGAATCTTCCCGCGTCATGCGCATCGACGTTCAGCAGTATTATTCCATCGCCGCGGTGTCAAAGGACGTGGCCCAAAAGGTCAGCGCGCTTGCCCGCGAGCGGATGGGCGGGCTGCAAAGCGTCACTGCCGAGCCGCAGAGGCCGCGCGTCACATTGGTCGGCCATCGCTGGGACACGGCGTGCGGCGAACTGCGCCGGTTTCTGGCCCGCAACCAGATTTCGTTCACCTGGCTGTTGCCCGACACGTCGGATGCCGAGGCTTTCTGGTCTGCCCTCAGCAGGCCGGCTCTCGATGGTCCCGTTGCCCGGCTGGCTGACGGGGAGATTATCGAAGCACCCGCCGTGCGCGATCTTGCCATCCGCCTCGGGCTGCAGACGCGCCCGCGCGGCGCCGAGTACGACGTCGCGATCATCGGCGGCGGACCGGCCGGTCTTGCGGCTGCGGTCTATGGCGCCTCCGAGGGGCTGCGCACCATCGTCGTCGAACGCGAGGCGCCCGGCGGGCAGGCGGGAACATCCTCGCGCATCGAGAACTATCTCGGCTTTCCAAGCGGCATTTCCGGCGACGAGCTTGCCAGCCGCGCGCTGCAGCAGGCAAAGCGGCTCGGCGCCGAAATCCTGGTCACCCGTTCGGTCGCCGGCATCGACCCGACGACGCACGAGGTGGTGCTCGACGGCACCGATGTCGTGCGCGCCCGCAGCCTCATCCTGGCAACCGGCGTCGCCTGGCGCCGTCTTGCCATCGACGGGTTCGACCGGTTGATCGGCAAAGGCGTTTATTATGGCGCCGCGCGCAGCGAGGCGAGCAGCACGCATGGGCAGGATGTCTACCTGATCGGCGCCGGCAATTCGGCCGGCCAGGCGGCGATGCATTTTTCCGGCCATGCGCGCAGCGTGACGCTGCTGGTGCGCGGCCCCTCGCTTGCCGACAGCATGTCTCACTATCTGATCGAGCAGCTCAGGGCGAAATGCAACGTAAAGGTCCAGCTTCACTCCGAAGTCCAGGCCGTGCACGGCGAGACGCACCTGACGGCGATCGACATTCTCGACAAGACCGGCAACGAGGTGAGCCGGCACCAATGCGGCGGGCTGTTCGTGTTCATCGGCGCCAACGCCGAGACCGAGTGGCTGCCGGCCGACGTAGCGCGCGATGCACGCGGTTATGTGCTGACCGGCGACGACGTGAAGAAGGCCGGGCTCTGGTCGCATGGCCGCGACCCCTACCTGCTCGAGACCAGCGCGCCCGGCATCTTCGCCTGCGGCGACGTACGCCTGAGCCCGGTCAAACGCGTTGCCTCGGCGGTCGGCGAGGGCAGCATGGCCATCGCCTTCGTCCACCAGTATCTGGCCAATGAAGAGAAAGTAGACCGCAACCAAAGCTAGAGGGTCAAGTAACCAGAATGTCATCAGCCGGTCGATGCGGCGTGAAAACCGCCAATTAAGCATCGAAAGCACGCTTGACGGCTGGCCGCACGTCGCCGCGGGCTACATAAGCGGAGAGGTTCGGATATTCGTCCAGTATACCCGATCCGTTCAACCTGCGCAGCACCGCCACCATCAGAAGGTCACCGGCCCTGAACGCACCATCGAGCCAGTCGGCATTGCCCAGGCGATCGGAAAGTTCGCCGAGCCGGCCACGGATGCGATCCTCGACCATGGGCAGGCGCTGCTTATGCCAGGTCTCGTCGCGGGTCGTCAGCGGCCCCAAGGCTGGCGGGCGGCAATGCGCCCCTTCCTGGACATTACCAAAGCAAGACCACGGGGAATTCTGACCCACGTCCCGAACTTCATGGCCTTCGCCTCGCTGGAATGTCTAACGCGACTCCGTCATGATCTTCCGGCCCTGTCGAGCGACGCTGCCAAAGCCGTTGACGCCAACGCAGGTGATGGGGGCAGGCTAGACCAGTGCAGCAGATCCGCCCGGCGACTTTTCTTTTTGCGGCCCGAGCCTTGCGCGACATGGGCGACGGCTTCGTGGCCGTTCTGTTGCCGGTCTATCTCCTCGCATTAGGCTTCGCGCCTCTGCAGGTCGGCATCATAGCAACCGGATCGCTGCTCGGTTCAGCGCTCTTGACCATCGCCGTCGGACTCCTTGGTGCCCGACGCGATCACCGCCAACTCCTGCTTGCCGCCGCCAGTCTGATGGTGGCCACGGGTGTGGCCTTTGCTGTGGTCCACGACTACGCGCTGCTTTTGATGATCGCCTTCGCAGGCACCATCAACCCGTCGGCCGGCAGCGTCAGCGTGTTCGTGCCCTTAGAGCATGCCGTCCTCACACGCGAAGTCACCGACGCCGCGCGGACCAAGATGTTCGCGCGCTACAGCCTTGTGGGTGCGCTCGCAGCCGCGGTTGGCG
>NZ_JAMYND010000081.1:0-9607 GCF_040318885.1 Mesorhizobium sp. M0998 | reverse complement strand
CACTTTGGAAGCATGCGGGCTACTTGCCGTCGTGTTGTCCTTTATTCTTACCGTTCTGTTGGTTGGTCTCATCCTTGGCTGAACCGATGCCCTTGCCACCGGCGACACTATGCCCGGCAATTGGCGAAGGTTGTGGCCAGTTCGAAGGATTAAACCATTCGTGCTAAGCGTTAATAGCTTGTAGCCATAGGAGAGGACGCCAACGTGGACAAACGGGCTGAAGGAGACGCGGAGAAATTGGCTCGAGGCGAGTTCGAGCTCAGAGCCGAACGATATGGTGTGAACGCCTTTCTTCTCGTTGTCGAACTCGTAAATCTGCTGGAAAAGCGCGGAACGATCAGCAGCGACGACGTCGCCAAAATAGCCGAGGCCGCCGCACTTGCCGTTGCCGCATCCAGCGAACCCGACGTGAACAGCATCAATCTGTTGCAGGCCATCGCTGCCGCACGCCGGCCCAAATAGGCTTATATCAAATCCGCCAGCAATCGGCGCCAACCGATAAACGCTATGTTGAACTGATCTCGGTCGAGCGTACGGAGCCTCTCCATGTGCAATGACTACGAGCAGCACATCGCCTGGGCCGAATACTGCCGGATGATGGAATCGCTGGCGCTCAAAATCCCCAGCCATCAAACCGAACTGGATCTGCCGCAGGCGGATGACATCCACATCAACGACCCCGCACCTGTAATGCGCGCCGCCGGCGACGCAATCGAACTGGCGTCGATGACATTCGGCTTTCCCCCGGCCGGGCCAAAAGGCGGACCTGTATTCAACTTTCGCTCGGAGGGCCGGCAGTTCAGCAACAGCAAGCGCTGTCTCGTTCCGGCGTCGGCATTCTTCGAATTCACGGGAACGAAATATCCAAAAACCAAGCACAGGTTCACACTGAATGGCCAATCGTTCATGGCGATTGCCGGGCTGTGGCGCGAGGGTGTCGGCAACAAGCCGCCGACGTTCACGATGCTGACGACCGATCCAGGCCCGGATGTCGCGCCATATCACAATCGGCAAGTGGTTGTGCTGCGGCCATCGGACTGGGCGGCCTGGATCCACCTGACGAGATCCGAGGCTGAACTCCTGCGGCGGTTGCCGGAAGGGTCGCTCAGAGTGGAGACAGTTCGGGCAGGTTCGGAGTAGGAACCATCGGAAAATTGCGCGCTGAGCTGCGGCCGCGCCTCACGGCGACGCGCGCCATGCTCAGAACGAATGCCCGCGCGATATAAGCGCTTCAGCCCCGCTTGACGTAGCCGGCGGTGACCTCGTCCTTGTGGGCGGCGAAAGCTTCCAGGACTTCGGTTTTCTCAGGCTTCGGAATCTTGAAATGATCCAAGGTCCGCCCGAGTTCGGCTGCGACCTCATCGAATTCCGCGGGGGAAATCCGCAGGTCGCGATGCGCCTCCTCGAGGCCGAGCGGCGTCGTGCCGGGCTTGGTGGCGACGAACTTGAAGGGCCCGCCAGAAACGTCGCAGACCCACAGCGTGCGCATGAACTTGAGGCCGGGCAGCCTTTCAAGGTTCTTGGTGTGCCATTTGCGCAGCTGCGGATTCTTGGACTTTTGGCCGACGATCGGGTTCCTCACGACGGCGTCGCTGAAATGATCGATCACCGCTGCGATGGCGAAAACACCCCCCAGCCGCTCATACAGACTTTTCTCAGATGCGGTTTTCTTCGTCTGCGCGAGCGCCTTGTCGACAGGCAATACCGACGTCGATGCGGCGGCCAGCGCCAGCGCGGCGACAACACTTCGTCTTGTGAGAGAAGTCGAAATTTTCATCCCTGGTTCCCTTCGAGGTTAGGCCAGAGCGAGCCGCAGCCTGTCTGGCGGGCTTCATGAAATGACATTCGGACACTTTGCCGTATTTTAGCATCGCCTAAAGAACTAACGAGCCCTTCGCCCGAATTATTCCGATTGGGCGGCATTGCCGTGGTCAACATGCGTCAAAAGGGGCGAAGGCCGCGCGGATGAGGAAGTGTTAAGCACGCGTCGCTGCACGCGGCAGAGGTCGCGAAGCCACTTCGGCCGCATCTGTGCCCCTGACCTTGGGCATTTTCCTTCTGTGTCGTGTTGTCGGCGGCAATCAGCCCCGGTAGGGGGCGTACAATCGCTTCCCGCGGCTTTGCCGGCTGCTTGCGGCCAATAGCCTGTGCTTTTCGAAGATCGCGAGCTTCTGCGGATAGGTCATCCGCACCTTGGCGTTGCACCCGTCGCATCTGAAGTGCGCGATTGTTCTTAGTGCAGAGCCCTTTCTTACCGCCGGATGCAAGCAATCCGGACATTCGAATGTGAGCGCGACATCCGATAAGTCTTCGGCTAAGCCCATTTCCGTCCCCTTCGCAAGCTCGGTGGCTACACTCTGGCGATTCTCAATGAGCAATTCAGATGCCAATCCGATTGTGCCAATGCGGGACTAGAACAATTCGCCTCGGAACGCCGCCTAGCTAGTGCGCCTTCTCTGCGCCTTTTGAGCGACGAAGAGACCTAACTTCCTCCAGCAGTTCGCGCTCATTGGTAGTCACGTTTCGGAAGATTGCGACAATCATCACCGCCAAGGCTTCGGCATCCAGGCTTAGAGGGTCAATGTGCTCATCTGCGCAAACCTGATCAAACACGCGTTCACAAATAGCCAAATCGTGAGGGCTGAGGCGAGTGCGATTGAAACGCCGGCGCGACATTTGCGAGCCTTCGACGCCCGCCGCCCCGTTGCAAAAGAAGCGGGCCTTGGCAAGAAACGCGAGTCGTTGAGTGGTTGTTCCCGGCTGCAAGCTTTGTTAAGCCGCCTGCAGCAGGGCAGACTGGAACGCCTTCCCCGCGCGCATCATGGCGCGTGCGAGCGGAGCTGTGCCTCGACCTTGGCATTTTCCTAGCATGGCGAGATGCTTGGCACCTCAGGCATTTTCGGGCGCCCGCCCGAACGGGGCTGGCCGCCATGCGCGGGCCGATCTTGGACGGCTGGACCGTTGGACTCACGTCAGACACAGTAGCCTGGGGGCAAGACTGCTTCGAACTCTAAACGGGGGCCGTCAGCTACCCATTTGACGACGCGGAGGAGCCACGCCTTGCGCTGCTGGCACTCGTCATCGCAGCCAATGCCACCGCGACACCTAGTTCCAACGCTTGAAAACTCTCCCTAGAGGGTTTGGCATCATGAACAGTCTTCTTTGGCGGCAGGCGCTTTAGCTCGCTCGAAACTTGGTCCGTGCCGTAAGTCGGTACATATGCTATAGCTAATATTGGGTCGAGGGGACGACCATGAAAGGGAGGACCAACCATGAAGCCGCATTCCCTCAGCGCCCGTCGTATTGGCCTGCTTATATTCTCGGTGTGTGCTTTCGGGCTGATGACGTCAGCCTCAATGCCCGCAGACAGCAAATTCGCCGTCGAGCCGGTGGTTGAGAAAAAGGTGAAGGAACTGCCCTCCGGACCGTTGTACTGGCGGCTGGATAATCTGCCAACGCTGGCGCAAGCCCAAAGCGTTGCGGGCCCGACCTCGCTTGCGGCCGAGGTCGCAGGCAAGGTCTGGCTGTTCACGCTTGGACCGAAGGATGGCTCTACGACCGGCGGAACCAAGGTCGTCGAGATCGGACCGATCCCTCCGATCAGCGCAAGCGAGTATTTGCTGCGTGTCAACCGCGCCGGTGGAGCGCCCGGCGTCAAGACGAAGATCCATACGCATCCGGGACCGGAGGCCTTCTATGTGCTGGCCGGCAAGCTCGGCCAGAGAACGCCCCACGGAGTGACCTATGCTGAAGCTGGCACGGCAATGATCGGACACGGGGCCAACACGCCGATGGAGGTGTTCAGCGCCGGCACAACCGATCTCGATGAGCTGGCCATCTTCGTGGTCGACGCCAATCAGCCGTTCTCGTCGCCGGCCAGCCTCGATTGAGGCGACATTTCCCGGGATGATACTTCCGCTCTCCACCTGTTGCAGACAGTCGGCGACCAGTTGACGCTAACAGGTGCATGCTGAATTCGATGGTGCTGCGAGAGAGGATTGAACTCTAGGTATCTATAATAAAATCAACTACTTACGATGAGTTTTTGTAACATTGTGACGGGCGACAAAATGGCTGGGAATCACTTCTAGCCTGCGGTTCTGGCTGGACGCCAAAAGACCCGCCTCCCCTTTACTGTTTTCTCTCCAAGGCATTCTAGATCAAGCCTTCATTTGAATGCCTGGACCTTCACCGCGCCGCCAAGCACCAGGAACCGAAATACGTTTACGACGATCCGTATGCGCCGTGATGATAGATCAGCGCCGGGCCCGGCTCTCCGCTCACCACATGCCGGACGCTGCCGAGGATCAGCGCGTGGCTGTGGCGAATAATAGTATCCTCAACCGCGCAGTCGACCGCGGCAAGCGCCTCGTCGAGTGCCAGTGCGCCGCTTGCAAGGCTGGACCAGCGAGCGCCCTCGTAGCGCGCCGACCCCTTCAGGCCACCGCGCCCGGCAAAGCGGTCGGCAATCGCGATCTGGTCGGCACGCAGCACATTCACGCAGAAATGCCGATGCCGGCTGATGGCTGCCCAGGTAGACGAGTTCAGATTGATGCTGACAACCATCACCTCTGGTTCGACCGATAGGGAATGGGCGGTGGTAACGGTTGCGCCCGTCCGTTCGTCGCCAACACCGGCGGTGACCACGGAGACAGCTCCGGCCAGGTGTCGCATCGCAAATTTCAGGGGAACCCGGGTTTCCACTAAGGTTTCCAATAGGGGAACGCGTTCGGTCAGTGTCATCTGGATAGCCTCATCGTGTTTGCAGCTTCACGACGCCTTGCGACGCAACGCCGTTTGGTATCCCAACCATTGGTGAATTTCGGCGGCGATGCGCTCGGCATGTGCGGTGACTTCGGGAATTCCCATCAGTTCGCCGACGCTGCCTCGCGCCAGTGGCCCGCTGACGAAAATGCTATCGGTCGGGCGCCCGGATGTGCCGACCGCACGGCCTTGGCTGTCGGTATCCAAACCAAGACCAATCGGATCGAGCCGGACCAATCCCATCCGCGCGAGCGCCGCAATCGCCGTGTTGGTCCGCAAGATATCGGCGTGCGCCGGTCCGGTCGTCACGATCACACTGTCGAAAGCATCGACAACGAGGCTGCGTTGGCCACGCAGTCGCTGCCTGACGCAAATGCGTCCGTCGACCTGTTCGGCGCCGACAATCGTTGCGGCGCGATAGGCAAGCTTGCCCTCGGCGACGCATCGATCGAGCACGTCCGCAACTTGCGGCGCGAGGCGGAAGCGATGCACGTCCCAGAGCGCACGAAGATGGCGTGCCACACGTCGCTGCTCGGCCAGCGGCAAGGCCTGCCAGATGGTTTGTCCCTGACGTCGGACAGCATCGAGCACCGGATGCCAGTCTTCGCCCCGGCGCTTGGCATCAAGGATCGTTACCCGGATGCGCCTGAATAGTGCCGTTGCGCTGCGTGAAGGCAGGGTCGTGAAATCGCCAATTGGATCGGCCAGCATCGCGGCTTGGCCGCGCGAGCGATAGCCGTGGCGTGACAGCGCGACGATGTGGCCACGATGCCCCTTGCGGTCGAGCGTTGCAATCACGTCCGCCGACGTCAGTCCGGTGCCCACGACCAGGACACGGTCGTCGCGGCCGATCGCTTCCAGCCTCTCGAGATCATAGGGATTGGCCACCAGCCCGGCTGTGCCAGCCACGGACTTCAGGGGCATCGGCAAGGCCGGCGGCGGATGCGTCGTCGCAATCACCACGGCGTCGGCAGCGAGCGCCCCGCCATCAGCGAGGATCAGACGGTAGCCCTCGCCGGTGCGCTCGACCGATGCGACGGCGGACCTGACATGGCGGATCGTTTTGCTGAGAAGGAAGGGCCGGAGATGAGATTCCACATAGCGCCCGAAAACGCGACGCTGCGGGTAGAGTGCTCCGTAGGCGGCAATAGCCTCGGCATCGTCTACAATGGCTCTGGTCTGCTCCAGCCAGTCGGCAAAGTGGCTGTCCTGGCCGGAGATCAGCGTCATTCTCGACGCCGGCACATTGATACGATGCGCCGGATCGGCCGTGGAGTAAGCCAGACCATAGCCGAGCCCCTCGCGGGGCTCGACGACCATGATATCGGATGCACCGGCCGGGAGCAGTCGCGCCAGATGAAACGCAGTCGCCGCACCTGAAAAGCCGCCGCCGACAATCGCTATGATCGGTGCGCTGGCGCTCAAGACTGGCTCGCGCGCAGCGCCGACGGGCGATGGTCGCCGGCCACGGTTTCGCCGAAGGGGCCCATGTTGACGGCCGTCTGCCGCGTTGAGATCTCGTGATCGAGTGGCAACTGCGGCAACACAAGTTCGCCGAAGCGATAGGCTTCCTCCAGATGCGGGTAACCGGACAGGATGAATGTATCGATGCCTATGCGCCGGTATTCATCGATCCGTGCCGCCACCGTAGCCGCATCGCCGACCAGAGCGGTGCCGGCGCCGCCACGCACCAGGCCGACACCGGCCCACAGATTCGGACTGATTTCGAGTTTGTCGCGACGGCCGCCATGCAGCCGGCTCATGCGCGACTGGCCGACGGAATCCATGCGCGCGAAAACCTTCTGCGCCTCGGCGATCGTCTTGTCGTCCAGGCGGCTGATCAGGCGGTCGGCATCGGCCCAGGCTTCGTCATTGGTTTCGCGAACGATGACATGCAGCCTGATGCCGAAACTCACCTGGCGTCCGGCCTTCTCGGCAAGGCCGCGCACATGGTCGACCTTTGCGGCGACGTCAGCCGGCGGTTCGCCCCAGGTCAGATATTTATCGATCTGCTCGGCGGCGACCGCATTGGCCGCCTCCGACGAGCCGCCGAAATATAGCGGCGGATGCGGCGTCTGCACAGGCGGGAACAGCAGCCTTCCGTCCTCGATGCGGAAATGTCTGCCTTCGTAGGCAACGGTCTCGCCGCGCAGCACGGCCTTGTAGATATCGAGGAATTCCCGCGTCACCTCATAGCGCTCGTCATGGCTGAGGAAGATGCCGTCGCCCTTGTTCTCGACCGGGTCGCCGCCGGTGACGACGTTGATGAGCAGGCGCCCGCCCGAAATGCGGTCGAGCGTCGAGGTCATCCGCGCCGCGAGCGTCGGCGACTGCAGCCCGGGACGGACGGCAACAAGAAAGCGCAACCGCTGCGTCAACGGCGCCAGCGCCGACGCCACGACCCAGCTGTCCTCGCAGCTTCGGCCGGTCGGCAGCAGCGCGCCGTAATAGCCGATGGCGTCGGCGGCCTTGGCGACCTGGGTCAGATAGGGCAGGTCGACCGCCCTGCCCCCCTCGGAGGTGCCGAGATAGCGGCTGTCGCCATGGGTCGGAAGAAACCACAGGACCTTGATCCTGTCGGGGATGGCAGTGCTCATGAACAGTCCTCTATGACTTTACGGCGTTCTCGCTCAGCTCCAGGCGTGTAGCGGCGGATTGACGTCGTTCAGGTAATAGTTGCCGAGGATCGCGTATTTCCAGCGCACCGGATCGTGCAGCGTGTGGGTTCGGGCGTTGCGCCAGTGCCGGTCGAGATTGTGCTCGGCCAGTGTGGATCGCGTGCCGGCGAGTTCGAACAGTTTGTTGGTGGCGTTGATGGCGATCTCGGTGGTGAGGATCTTGGATTCGGCAACCGCGATCTGCGCTTCCGCGACGGTCTTATCGTTCGGATCGGCCACGGCGCGGTCGACCGCCAGCCCTGCCTTGTCCAGAACGGCCTGCGCCGCATTGGCCCGCAGGCGAAGGTCACCGACGGCCTGGATAGTGTAGGGATCCTGCCAGGCATGATCGACGCCGCTGTCGATCCACGCGCGCGACTTGGTGCGCACGAAGCTGACGGTTTCGTCGATCGCCGCGTTGGCGATGCCGAGATCGACAGCAGCCTGGATGATCTGGAAGATGGCGCCGTCGGCCGTCGGCCGGTCATAGCCCTTGTAGCCGGGGACGAGATGCGTCTTCGGCACTTTCACATTGTCCAGCAGGACTGTTCCGGACAGCGTCGTCTTCTGGCCGAAGCTCGACCAGTCGTCGATGACCGTCAGTCCGGGCGCGCCGCGATCGGCGATGGCATACCAGGCCCGGCCCTCGTCATCGAGCGCCACGATCGGCACCAGATGGGCGAGCAGCGCGCCGCTGGAATAGAATTTCTGGCCATTGACCACGACGTGGTCGCCAGCGTCGACGAATTTGGTCTCGAAGTCGGCCGCCCGCTTGGAGCCGAATTCCGAGAACGCGTTGCCGAACCGCGTGCCGGACAGAACTTCGGCGAAGAGCAACTGCTTCTGGGCCTCGTCAGAGACGGTGCGGATGGCGGCGACGACGCCGAGATGGTTCTGCGGAATCTGGCCGAGCGACGGATCGGCCGCCGAGATGATGGTGATCACCTTCGACAGCGTCACATAGGAGAGTTCCGGTCCGCCATAGGCCTTCGGCACGTTGATCGACCACAGGCCGCTCTGCGAAAACGCATCGAGCTCTTCCTTCGGCCAGATGCGCTCGCGGTCCCGCCTGGAGGCGTCCTTGGCGAAGTCTGCGGCCAGTTTTTCCGCCACAGCGATCGCCTCGGCGTCGGTCTTGATGACATGCGCTCTGGCCGACGGACGCTCAACCGGGGGGACGGCGCTGCGGATATCGGACGGCTGCTTCGATTGGATGGTCATGCTGCGGTCTCCTGGGGAAAATGTTGCGATGGAAGCGGCGTGCCGCCGAGATAGTAGGTCTTGATGTCGTCGCGCTGGCGCAGGTCGGCGGCCGACCCTTCCAGCACGCTCTTTCCGTTTTCGAGCACGGTGGCGCGGTCGGCATATTTCAGCGCCACTGCCGAATTCTGCTCGGCGACAAGGATCGAAAGATCTTCGTCCCGATTGAGCCGCTTCAAAGCGCTGAAAATCTCGTCGACGATCAGCGGCGCCAGCCCCATCGAAGGCTCGTCCAGCACGAAGAGTTTCGGCCGCGACATCAGACCGCGGCCGATCGCCGTCATCTGCTGCTCGCCGCCGGAGGTGAGGCCGGACCGGGTTCGGCGCTTCTCGGTGAGCCTGGGGAAAAGCGCATAGACGCGGTCGAGGTCGGCCTTGACGCCGGTGCGGGAAGACGAATGCCCGAGCGCGCCGGTCAGAAGGTTCTCCTCGACCGTCAGCGAGCGGAAGCAGTGTCGGCCCTCGAGGACCTGGACCAGACCCTTGCGGACGAGGTGAGAGGGGCTTGCCCTGGAGACATCCTCGCCGTCGAAAGTGATCCGGCCAGCGGTAACAGTACCGCGCTCGGCCGGGAGGAGATTGGATACGGCGCGTAGCAGGGTCGTCTTGCCGGCGCCGTTGGAGCCGAGCAGTGCGACGATCTCGCCTTTGCCGACCGACAGGTCGACACCGTGCAGGGCGGCGATGGCGCCGTTGTAGACGGCCTCCACGCGACTGACCGACAGGATCGGATTTTCCGGGCTGGACATCGATGACTCCGCAATAGGCAGGAAATCGCGGCCGGGCCGGGGGGCGTTGGCGCGGTTGTCCCCGCCCCCCCCGCCCCTCCCCGCCCGGCGGGTTTTTCCCGGGCGGCCCTGCTCTCACCCCCAAACCGCCTGCAACGCGGGCCGGCCGGGGGGGCGGGCCGCGAGTTGTTGGACTTC
>NZ_JAMYND010000080.1:0-10177 GCF_040318885.1 Mesorhizobium sp. M0998 | reverse complement strand
CCGGACATATGGACGCAAGCGATCGAAAACGACGCAAAACAACCGTTGCAGGCAGGGCGCCGTCCACATATGGATCCTAGGGTCTGCGCAGGCCGCTTCGCGGCTGCTCCGCCCTAGGATGACGAAGGCATGGGGGGCCCCGCTAGCCCCAACGGGGAGAGGAGGGAGTTCATCCCGCTCAATCATCATAGCTGTGCCCTGCCCTCAGCCCGTCGCGCACGCGTGCCGCGATGGCCAGGAACTCCGGCGTCTCGCGGATATCGAGCGGTCGCTTTTTCGGCAGCGTCGATTCTATGACGTCGCTGACACGCCCCGGGCGCGGCGACATGACGATGATGCGCGTCGACAGATAGACCGCCTCGGGGATCGAATGGGTGACGAAGCAGATAGTCTTGTTGGTGCGCTCCCAAAGCTCCAGCAGCTGTTCGTTGAGGTGATCGCGCACGATCTCGTCCAGCGCGCCGAACGGCTCGTCCATCAACAAAAGGTCGGCGTCGAAGGCGAGCGCCCGCGCGATCGAGGCGCGCTGCTGCATGCCGCCCGAAAGCTGCCAGGGGTATTTCTTCTCGAAGCCGCTGAGATTGACAAGGTCGAGGGTTCGCTTGATGCGCGCCGCCTGCTCCGCCCTGGACAGGCCCATGATCTCCAGCGGCAGTGCCACATTGCGCTGGATGGTGCGCCACGGATAAAGTGCGGCCGCCTGGAAGACATAGCCATAGGCGCGGCTCTGGCGCGCCTGCTCGGGCGTCATGCCGTTGACGGAGATGGCTCCCGATGTCGGCTTCTCCAGATCGGCGATGACGCGCAGCAAGGTCGTCTTGCCGCAGCCGGAGGGCCCGATGAAGGACACGAATTCCCCCTTGCCGATCGTCAGGTCGACATTCGACAGCGCCTGTACCGGACCATCATTGGTCTGGAAGGTCAGGCCAAGCTTGCTTGCCGAAACAACGGCTGGGGATACTCCCGTCATCGGCCGTAGCCTGTCGCTTCCGGCCACTGCGGCGCCGGCCGGAATCCCATTGATTTTACCCAGATGTTGCTTTCCACTCGCCCAGTCCTACTCGCCGCAGTTTTACTCGCCCCAGTTCTATGCGCCCCAGTTCTACGCGCCCTTGTCCCATCAGATAGACGCCCGGAGTTGCCCCGATGTCGCCCAAACCGACTTGCCATCTTATCCGCCCTGAAAGCTCTTATGAAGGCAAGCAGGGCCTGAGTTATTTCGCCGGTATCGCCGCCGAAACAGTCGGCTCGTCCGGCATCTGCATGCATCTGCTGACCATGCCGCCGGGTGCCCGCGCCAAGGCGCATATGCACGAAAACCATGAAACCGCGATCTATGTGCTCTCCGGCGAAGTCCATACCTGGTATGGCGACCGGCTCGAACAGCATATCGTGGTCAAGGCCGGCGATCTTTTCTATATTCCCCCCGGCGTGCCGCATCTGCCGGCCAATCTGAGCGACGGCCCCGCCTCGGCGGTCATTGCCCGAACCGATCCCAACGAACAGGAAAGCGTCGTCCTGCTGCCGGAACTGGATGGGTTGGTCGCCTGACGCCGGCATCGAGGCGGCGGTCGTCATCGGCACCGTCACGAACATGATTTCAGCGGCCCGATCTCCTCAAGGCCGGGAATGGTCACGAAGAAACCGTCCCCTCCTCTGTTGATGACCTTGACGACATCCGTGGTCGTGCCCTTCTCGCCCTCGGCGAAACAGGTGGAGCTCAACAACAGGGTGCCAGGCGCCGTCGTCAGTCGCTGTGCGAACTGGCAGCCGCTGCCATAGGTTTCGACGCCGTCGGCGGTCAGCACGACATAATCGTCGCTGTCCTGATAACCGAGCCGTACACCAGCGCAACCGACCTCATTGCCAAAGGAGCCGGCAAGGACGTCAGCCGCCGCCGGCCCGGCGCCAAGGATCACTGCGGCCATTGAGATAATCGCTCCGTGGCTCGCCAAGCTCAAACGCCCGTCGCCGGAATGCCCGTCCGTTCCACCTTGCGCGGCGCGGAAATTTCCTTCCACGTCGACAGCGCCCGGTTGACCGCCGCGTTCGGCTCGCGAGCGACGAACTCGCCATGGCCGGGCTCCGCCTTGACCTCGTTTTCCTCGATCGACAGTTCGCCGCGCGAGAAGACGAAGCGCGGCAGGCCGGTTACCTCAAAACCTTCGAAGACATTGTAGTCGATCACCGACTGCTGCTTCTTGGCCGTGATCTTCTTCTTGCGCTTCGGGTCCCAGACGATGATGTCGGCGTCCGCGCCTTCGACGATGGCGCCCTTCTTCGGATACATGTTGAGGATCTTGGCGATGTTGGTCGAGGTCACCGCGACGAACTCGTTCATCGTCAGCCGGCCGGTGTTGACGCCGGTCGTCCACAGCACCGGCAAACGATCCTCGAGCCCGCCCGTGCCGTTCGGGATCTTGGTGAAGTCGCCGACGCCGTTGCGCTTCTGTTTGGTGGTGAAGGCACAATGGTCGGTCGCCACCACTTGCAGCGACCCGGCCTGCAGGCCGGCCCACAGCGAATCTTGGTGCAGTTTGTTGCGGAAGGGCGGGCTCATCACCCGGCGCGCCGCATGGTCCCAGTCCTTGTTGAAATATTCGCTCTCGTCCAGCGTCAGGTGCTGGATCAGCGGCTCGCCGAATACCCGCATGCCTTTCTGGCGCGCCCGGCGGATGGCTTCGTGCGCCTGCTCGCAGGAGACATGCACGACGTAGAGCGGCACGCCGGCCATGTCGGCGATCATGATGGCGCGGTTGGTCGCCTCGCCTTCGACTTCAGGCGGGCGCGAATAGGCGTGCCCCTCCGGGCCGCTGTTGCCCGCCGCCAGCAGCTTCTGCGACAGCGCCGCGACCACGTCGCCATTCTCGGCATGGACCAGCGGCAGCGCGCCAAGATCGGCACAGCGCTGGAACGACGAATAGAGCTCGTCGTCATCGACCATCAGCGCGCCCTTGTAGGCCATGAAATGCTTGAACGAGGTAATGCCCCTGTCGACGACGGTGGCCATCTCGTCGAACACCTGCTTGCCCCACCAGGTGATCGCCATGTGGAAGGAATAGTCGCAGGACGCCTTCGAGGTCTTGTTGTCCCACATCTGCAGGGCCTCGAGCAGTGATTGCTGCGGCGCCGGCAGGCAGAAATCGACGACCATGGTCGTGCCGCCGGCAAGGGCCGCGCGGGTACCGGATTCGAAGTCGTCGGCCGAATAGGTGCCCATGAACGGCATTTCGAGATGGGTATGCGGGTCGATGCCGCCCGGCATCACATAGCAGCCGCTGGCGTCGAACTCATGGTCGCCATGCAAATCCGAGCCGATGCCGATGATCTTGCCGTGCTTGAACAGCACATCGGCCTTCCACGTCCGGTCGGCGGTGACGATGGTGCCATTCTTGATGACTTTGGACATTTTCTTGTTCCCTTATTCTCTTCGCGCTTCTTGTGAGCGGCGTTGCGAGGCTATCCCATCACCCCACAATCCCCGCCGTGTCCACCACCGCATGGAACAGCACGTCGGCGCCGGCCGCTGCCCATTCCTTGGTGATTTCCTCGGCCTCGTTGTGGCTGAGCCCGTCGACACAGGGGCACATCACCATTGCGGTGGGTGCGACGCGGTTGATCCAGCAGGCGTCATGGCCGGCGCCCGAGACGATGTTGCGATGCGTATATCCCAGGCGCTCCGCCGCATCCCGCACAGCCTTGACGCAGCCCGCGTCGAAAGTGACCGGATCGAAATGGCCGACCTGATCGATTTGATATTTGATGTCGAGCGCGTCGCAAATTGTGTCGATGCCGTCGCGGATGCGGCCGTCCATGGCGTCCAGCACCTCCTTTTCCGGCGAGCGGATGTCGATAGTGAAGACGGTGCGCCCGGCAATGATGTTACGCGAGTTCGGATAGACCTCCATATGGCCGACCGCGCCGACGGCGTCGGGTTGGTAGTCCATGGCGATCTCGTGCACCAATTCGATCACCCGCGCCATGCCGAGCCCGGCATTGCGCCGCTTCGGCATCGGCGTCGAGCCGGTATGCGCCTCCTTGCCGGTCAGCGTCACCTGCAGCCATTTCAGTCCCTGGCCGTGGGTGACGACACCGATGTCGATGCCCTCGTCCTCGAGGATCGGGCCCTGCTCGATATGCAATTCGAAGAAGGCGTGGATCTTGCGCTCACCGACTTTCTCGGTGCCCTTCCAGCCGATCCGTTCGAGCTCCTCGCCGAATTTCTTGCCGTCCTTGTCGACATGTGAATAGACGTCGGCCTGGTCGAGCACGCCGGCGAATACCCCGGACGCCATCATCGCCGGCGCAAAGCGGGCGCCTTCCTCGTTGGTCCAGTTGGTGACGACGATCGGATGCTTGGTCTTGATGCCGAGATCGTTGAGCGAGCGCACGACCTCCAGGCCGCCGAGCACGCCGAGCACGCCGTCATACTTGCCGCCGGTCGGCTGGGTGTCGAGATGGCTGCCGACATAGACCGGCGGCAGGCTGGGGTCGGTGCCTTCGCGACGGGCAAACATCGTACCCATCTCGTCGACGCCCATTTCGAGCCCCGCCTCATCGCACCAGCGCTTGAACAGATGCCGCCCTTCGCCGTCCTCGTCAGTAACAGTCTGGCGATTATTGCCGCCGGCAATGCCGGGGCCGATCTTCGCCATCTCCATTATCGAATCCCACAAACGGTCTGAATTGATCCGCAGATTCTCGCCGGGGGCGGCCATATTCTAAAACCTCATTGGTTGCGCGGCGTCGAGGGGGAGGGAAAGCTGCACCTGGTTCAATCCACGGCCCTCAGCACTTCGCGCACATGGTCGATCAATTCGTTGATCTGGCCTTTGGTGATGATCAGCGGCGGCGACAGCGCGATGATGTCGCCGGTGGTGCGGATCAATGCACCGCGCTCGAACGCCTTGACGAAAGCCGAGAAGGCCCGCTTCGTTGGCTGGCCGGCGATCGGCGCCAGCTCGATCGCGCCGATCAGGCCGATGTTTCTGATATCGATGACGTTCGGCTCGCCCTTCAGCGAGTGCAGCGCGTCCTCCCAGTACGGCGCCAGTTCCTCGCCGCGCGTCAGCAGCCCTTCTTCCTTGTAGGTGTCAAGCGTGCCCAGCGCTGCCGCGCAGGCGATCGGATTGCCCGAATAGGTGTAGCCGTGGAAGAACTCGATCATGTGCTCGGGGCCGGTCATGAAGGCGTCGTGGATTTCCTTCTTCACGAACACCGCGCCCATCGGGATGACGCCGTTGGAGACGCCCTTCGCCGTGGTCATGATATCCGGCGTGACGCCGAAATAGTCGGCGGCAAACGGCGTACCGAGACGGCCGAAACCGGTGATGACTTCGTCGAAGATCAGCAAGATGCCGTGCTTGGTGCAGATCTCGCGAAGCTTCTGCAAATAGCCCTTCGGCGGCAGGATGACGCCGGTGGAACCGGCAACCGGCTCGACGATGACGGCGGCGATGGTCGAGGCGTCGTGCAAGGCGACGATGCGCTCCAGCTCGTTCGCCAGTTCCGCGCCATGCTCCGGCACGCCCTTGGTGAAAGAGTTCTTTTCCGGCAGATGCGTGTGGGGCATGTGATCGACGCCGCCGAGCAGCGTGCCGAACATCTTGCGGTTGGTGACAATGCCGCCGACGGAGATGCCGCCGAAATTGACGCCGTGATAGCCGCGTTCGCGGCCGATCAGACGGGTGCGCGAGCCCTCGCCTTTGGCGCGGTGATAGGCGATCGCCATCTTCAGCGCGGTCTCGACCGATTCCGAGCCGGAATTCGTGAAGAACACATGGTCCATGCCCTTCGGCGCGATGTCGACCAGCCGGTTCGCCAGCTCGAACACGATCGGATGGCCCATCTGGAACGCCGGCGCATAGTCGAGCTCGGCCGCCTGGCTCTGGATCGCCTCGGTGATCTTCGGGCGGCAGTGGCCGGCATTGACGCACCACAGGCCGGCGGTGCCGTCGAGCACCTTGCGCCCGTCGCTGGTCGTGTAGTGCATGTCCTTGGCCGACACCATCATGCGCGGCGCCTGCTTGAACTGCCGGTTTGCCGTGAACGGCATCCAGAATGCACTGAGATCGTTCGGCGTGACTTTCAGCCGGTTGGACATGACCGAGACTTCCCCTTGTAACTTGTTTCGGTGCGGCTAACGCCTGGTCTTTCCAACTTGGTCTTCGCGACGTTTTCGTGCTACGCAAATTTTTGACCGGTTGGACAAACGTTAGCACCGCCTTATCAGCGGTCAAGGGATTACTAGCGGAAATGCGGCTTTCGAAGTGCGCTCCACAGGGCGGAGAAAAACTGGTCCAGAGAATTGGTCCAGACACTCCTCGCAGCGAAGGTTTTTCGAGGTGACGGGTGCGGTCGAAAGCTCTGCTCCTCGCCGCACCCGCATCCAGATGGAAAAGCGCGAGCTCATCCTCGAGGCGGCGCTCGAAGTCTTCTCGACCAACGGTTTTCGCGGCTCGACAATCGACCAGATCGCTGAAGCCGCCGGCATGTCGAAGCCGAACCTGCTCTATTATTTCCGCCGCAAGGAGGACATCCACAAGACGCTGATGCAGCGGCTTCTCGACACCTGGCTGGCGCCGCTGCGCGAACTCGACGATATCGGCGACCCCTTGACCGAACTGCGCAGCTATATCAGGCGCAAGCTCGAAATGGCGCGCGATTTCCCGCGCGAGAGCCGGCTGTTCGCCAACGAGATCCTGCAGGGCGCGCCGCGTATCATGCCGATGCTGGAAGGCGAGTTGAAGACGCTGGTCGACGAGAAGGCCAATGTCATCAAGGGCTGGATGCGCGCCGGCAAGATTGCCCGCACCGACCCCTGGCACCTGATCTTCTCGATCTGGGCGACGACGCAGCATTATGCCGATTTCGACGTGCAGGTCCGCGCCGTGCTCGGCCCTGACCGCGGCGGCGACGGCCGCTTCGAGGATGCCGCAAGGTTTCTCGAGCAACTGTTCATCGACGGGCTGAAGCCGAAGGGCTGAGGCAGCTCGGCTGTCGCAAACCTCCCCCATTGCTTCGTCATCCTGGGGCGCAGCAAGGAGCGGAGCGACGCAGCGCAGACCCCAGGATGACGAAGTTGGGCTCACGCGCTGCGCCGCTCGGCCGGCAGCGCATCGAGCAGCTTCTGCAGCTTGGCGATCGAGTTCTGCTCGGCGAGCGGCGTGTAGACGATCAGCTTCATGTCCGAGCCGTCGTCGATCGACAGGCTCATATGCTCGAACGCCATGGCACCCGCTGTCGGATGCCTGACATGCTTTACACCCGACAGGTTACGGGCCACGTCGCGTAGCGGCCACCAGGCGCGAAACTCCTGGCTCGAGCGCGTCATCAGCGCGATCAGCCGCTCGAAATCCGGATCGCCGACATATCTGGCGCTTTCTGCCCGGAATGACGCCAGCACGGCACGTGCCAGTTCCTCCCAATCAACGAGCAGGCGCCGATGCTGCGCGCTGGTGAAAACCATATGGACGATGTTGCGGGCATCGCCCTCCAGCAGGCCATAGTCGCCGAACACGGCTGCCGCAGCAGAATTCCAGGCCAGCACGTCCCAGCGCCGCCCAAGGACATAGGCCGGCTGCAGGACCAGGCTCTGCAGCATGTGCAGCAACGGGCTATCGACTTTTTCCGGCGCGTCGACGCGACGCTCCGGCTGCGGGCGGCCGGCAAGAATGAACAGATGCCGTTGCTCGGCCGTGTCCAGGCGCAGCGCCCGGCTGAGCGCCGTCAGCACTTCCACCGACGGCCGAACGTCGCGGCCCTGCTCCAGCCAGGTGTACCAGGTCGTGCCGACGCCGGCGATCATCGCCACCTCCTCGCGCCGCAGCCCGGGCGTGCGCCGGCGCAGGCCGGTCGAAATGCCGGTGGCCGAAGGCGTCAGCCTTTCGCGCCGCGAGCGCAGAAAGGCGCCAAGCTCGCGGCGACGGCTGCCTTCGGCAGAATGCGTGGTGGAATCCATCGGCGCTATTATAGCAGTACCGATACCAGGATAAAGTTTGAACTGTTTGGCATGCGTCTGGTGTCCCATCTTTCTGCTCAGAGCGATGACATGGAGGCTCTGAACATGGAACTGAAAGACAAGACGATCCTGATTACCGGCTCAACCGACGGCGTCGGCCGCGTTGTCGCGCAACGGCTCGGCGCCGGCGGCGCCCGCATCCTGGTGCATGGCCGCGACGCGACAAGGGGCAAGGCGATCGTGACCGAGATCGAAGCCGCCGGCGGCAAGGCCGAGCTTCTTGTCGCCGATCTCTCCTCCCTGGCCGAGGTCCGCCGCCTCGCCGAAGCCGTCCGCGCCAGGACCAAGCGGCTCGATATCCTCATCAACAATGCCGGCGTTGGCACCGCCGGCCCCAACGCGAAACGGCAGGTCAGCGCCGACGGCTACGAGCTGCGCTTTGCCGTCAACTACCTCGCCGGTTTCCTGCTCACCACGGAGCTGCTGCCACTGCTCAAGGCCAGCGCGCCGGCGCGCATCATCAATGTCGCCTCGGCCGGGCAACGGGCGATCGACTTCAGGGATGTCATGCTGACCCGCTCCTACGACGGCGTTCGTGCCTACTGCCAGAGCAAGCTGGCGCAGATCATGTTCACCATCGACCTGGCGGAGCAGCTGCACGGCACCAATGTGACCGTCAACAGCCTGCATCCGGCAAGCTACATGAACACCACGATGGTGCGGCAGGCGGGCATCACGCCGTGGAGCTCGGTCGAAACCGGCGCCGAAGCCATCATCAACCTCGCCACATCGCCGGCACTCGAAGGGCGAAGCGGCCTCTATTTCGACGGCCAAAGGGAATCCCGTGCCGATGCACAAGCCTATGACGCGAAGGCGAGGCAGCAGTTGCGTGAATTGAGTCTCGGCCTTGTCGCGCTCGCACCCGCTTCCGCAACATCGAAGAAAGAAAATTCATGACCGAGAAAACGCAGCACGCCGTGATCGTCGGCGGCTCCTCCGGCATCGGCCTCGCCACCGCGAAAAAGCTGCTTGGCCCGGGCATGAAGGTGACTATCACCGGGCGCAACCGGGAAAGGCTCGACAACGCATGGCAAAGCCTTGGCGGCGCAGTCGAAAAGGCTGCCTTCGATGCCGCGAAGCCGGACGAGGTTCGCCGGTTCTTCAACGATCTCGGCCCTTTCGATCACCTGGTGCTGGCCGCCAGCGGCGGCAAGGGGCTCGGTCCGTTCGAAACGCTTGACCTGACTGACATCGGCGGTGGCGTCGACGAGAAGGTCCGGCCACAGCTCTCCTGCCTGCAGGCCGCCTTGCCGACGCTGAACAAGAGCGGCTCGGTGACTTTCATCTCGGCGGTGTCGGCGCAATTGTCGGCGCCGGGTGTCGCCGGCATCGCCGCCGTCAACGGCATGCTGCTGACCGTGGTGCCGATCCTGGCAATGGAGCTGAAGCCGCTACGCGTCAATGTCGTGGCGCCGGGCGTCATCGACACGCCGTGGTGGGATTTCCTGCCCGATGAACAGCGCCATGCGGTGTTTGCCGATTATGCCGGCAAGACACCGGTCGGCCGCATTGGCCGCGCCGAGGACGTCGCTGAGGCGATCGCGTTCCTGGTTTCGAACAGCTTCGTCACAGGCCAGATCCTGACCTGCGACGGCGGCTTGCGGTATGCGGCGTGAGCGGCTGCCTCCAAGAGGCATCAGTCGTTGTCAAAGCGACTGCGCGATCAGCGCCAGAAATCCTCCGGCCAGCGCGACGTTGCCGACAAAGCCGTTGATGCGGGACGCGCGCTCAGGCCCCTGATGATCCCAGAAGTTATGGAACATCGGCGTGGCGACGATCAGGAACAGGATCAGGCATGCCGCCGCCGCAGCGGTCCAGATGCCCGCGATCACCAGCGCTCCGGCAATGATTTGCAGGACGATCCCCAGCCAAAGAACCAGCCGTGCCTGCGGCACGCCGCGCGTCGTCATCAATTGGCTCACCAACGCCGCGTTCTGAATGTTGCGCAGGCCGGCAAAGACAAAGCCGCCGCCAAGCAGCAGGCGGGCGGCGAATAGGATCTCACTATCAAAGTTTGAAAACATGCTGTCGGGTCCTCGGGCAGAAAAGAGGCGCGCGGCGGAACCCCCCGCGCCCGGTCCCATCAACGGCGGGCCACACAGAGGGCAACCGGGAGGTTTGAAGAAACCGGACGCCAACGCCGTGTCACGTGTTTAT
>NZ_JAMYND010000079.1:0-10729 GCF_040318885.1 Mesorhizobium sp. M0998 | reverse complement strand
CGGTTTGGGGGAAGACGGCGTTGATCGCCTCGGGAAAGCCCTTTAGGCCATCGACGACGGCGATCAAGACGTCGGCGACGCCACGACTCTTCAACTCGTTCATGACGCGCAGCCAGAACTTGGCGCCCTCGGTCTGCTCGATCCAGATGCCGAGGATCTCCTTCGTGCCATCCGGCAGGATGCCGAGCGCGATGTAGACGGCCTTGTTCCTGACGAAGCCCTCGTCCCTGATCTTGACCCGGATGGCATCGAAGAAGACGAGCGGATAGACCACATCCAGCGGGCGATTCTGCCACTCTGCCACTTCCTCCAGGACAGCGTCGGTGACGGCCGAGATCAGGTCCGGCGACACCTCTATGCCGTAGAGCTCCTCCAGGTGGCCGCGGATCTCGCGCACCGTCATGCCGCGCGCATACATGGAGATGATCTTCTCGTCGAAGTCTGGGAAGCGGCGCTGATATTTGGCGATCAGCTTCGGATCGAAGGTTCCGGCACGGTCGCGCGGGATCGTCAGCGTCATCTTCGATGTGCCCGTCAGCACCGATTTCCGCGAATGGCCATTGCGGCGATTGGCGTTGCCGTCGGCCTGCTCCTCATCGAGGTGCTCGTCCAGTTCGGCGTTCAGAATCCGCTCCGAAAGCGCCTTCTTCAGATCGTCGAGCAGCCCGTCTCTGGCGAAAACCTCATTCGGATCGCGACCCGCAAGCAGTTGGTCCAGAAGTTCCTTCTCAATAGCCATGTGATGATTCTCTCCTTTCCATCATCATGGCCTCGCGCACAGAATTCCTGACAGTCCCGGCCGGGCCTGCTTCCATCTCAAGCCGATAGCCGACCACATGCGCGGGCATCTGGCTGCGGCCGAGCGCCTGTTCATGGACGAGACCACGGCGCCGGTACTCGATCCCGGACGCGGCAAGGTCAAGAAAGGCTTCTTCTGGGCAATCGCTTGCGATGACCGCGGCCATGGTGGCCAAGGCCCGCCCATCGTGCTGTTCCACTATGCGCCCGGGCGCGGCGGCGAGCATGCCGAACGCTTCCTTCAAGGCTTCGGCGGACAGTTCCTGCAGGTTGACGCCTATGAGGGCTATGACCGGCTGACACGCCTGGAGCGGCCACAAGGACCATGGATGCTCGTCCATTGCTGGCGCCACCTGCGCCGACGCTTTATGAAGCTGGCGCGCAACACCAAGCCCCCGATCGCCGAAGCCGCCGTGCGCCAGATCGCCACGCTCTACGCCGTCGAGGCGATAGTGCGCGGCATGACGCCACAAGCTCGGCTCGCCGCCCGACAGCAGTACTCCACCCCGATCATCGCCGCCTTGAAGCCGTGGTTTGAAAAACAATTGTCGATGATCTGCTCGGGCTCAAAGCTGGCCGAAGACATCAGCTATGGTCTTGCCCATTGGAAAGGGCTCATTCGCTTCCTCGGCGACGGAAAAAATGCTCTCTTTGCTGGCCACGAGGTCGGGGCCGAAAACTGGCGCTGCTCTCATCCGTTGTGGCCACCTGCAGGCTCAACGACGTCAATCCCGTTGCCTACCTCGCCGAAATCCTCGATGCCATCATCAATGGCCAGCCAGATCGAAGAACTCATGCCTTGGCCATTCCGGAAAACGTCAAGCCCAAATCCATTGGCGATCGGCGAGGCGCTTACGATTAGGCGACCTCATCAATCAATAACCAAGCGACAGATATCCAGCGCTTTGAAAAGCGCCCTGCCGGTTTGGGAGGCACATCGGCAGGGCGCGCCGCGCATAAGTCACGACCGCGTGGCGACCCGACAGTGGCGGCAAGGCTGTGGCTTTGCGCAGTGAATCCGTGGCAGCCCCCGGTGGTCGCTTGCGTCAGTTTACACCTTCGCTGGAAACAAAATCCGCAACTTCGTCCAGAGTCTTTTTGGCCCTTGCCACGACTTCGATTGCTTGCTCTTCGGTAATGATGAGCGGAGGGCAAAAGATAAGCTGGTCGCCCACGACGCGAACAATCAGATTGTTCTGGAGTCCCGAAGCAAATGCCTTTCCGCCTGCCTTGCCGAACTGATTGAATCCTTTTCGCGAAGATTTGTCAGGTACCATCTCGACGGCTGCCATCAGGCCGACGCCCCGTACATCTCCTACGATGGGGTGATCCGAAAGCTTCTGGAGATTCTCCATGAAGATCTTGCCGACCCGCGCCGAGTTGCCTACCAGATCCCGCTCCTCGATGATCTTGAGGTTCTCAAGTGCAACCGCAGTGGCTACGGGATGGCCGGTCGTTGTATAACCGTGACCCCAGGTTCCGATCTTTGCCGTGTTGTCGGCAAGTACATTGTAGAATTCCTCTGTGAACAGAATAGCTGCCAGAGGCATATATGACGACGTAAGCTGCTTTGACGTCACCATAATGTCTGGCTTAAACCCAAAGTAAGTGGATCCAAACATCGTACCGAGGCGGCCGAAACCATTCACGACCTCGTCAGCTACCAAGAAAATATCATGCTTGCGGCATAAAGCTTCAACGCCCTGCCAATAACCCGCCGGCGGAACCAGTACTCCAGCTGCTGCCATAAGCGGTTCGCCGATGAACGCCGCAATCGTTTCAGGGCCTTCCGAGATGATAGTATCTTCGATTTCTTTGAGAAGGCGTGCCGTGAACTTCGCTTCAGTCTCTCCTTCGTAACCGGACGTGCGAAGATGGGGCGTGGTCAGATGGATGACCGGAATAATCGGCAAATCGAAATCGCGATGATTATTCGGCAGCCCGGTGAGACTGCCGGACACCATTGTGATGCCGTGGTAGCCCTTGGTGCGAGCAAGAAACTTCTTCTTCTCTGGCTTACCGCGCGCGTTGTTGACGTACCAGACCATCTTCACGACAGTGTCGTTTGCTTCCGAGCCCGAATTCGTGAACGACACGCGGGTGATCTGTTCGGGCGAAATCTCTACGAGCTTTTCGGCCAGCCGGATGTTGGGTTCGTGGCTCATATGATTGAAGGTGTGATAGAAGGGAAGCTTTTGCATCTGCTTCGTCGCGGCCTCGACGAGACGCGGCTCACTGAAGCCAATTGCAACAGACCAAAGGCCTGCGAAGCTTTCAATGTACTGCTTGCCGCTAATGTCGTAAACGTAAATGCCTTCGCCGCGGTCCATGATGAGTGGGCCCTTGGTCTCATGTAGGCGAGCGTTGGTGAAGGGATGCAGGCCGGTTGCTATGTCAGTTGCGGCCAAGGAATTCGAGAATTGGTTTCCAGCGCTCATTGTCACTGCTCCGGCAATTTAGGTTTGGATGCTTCCGGCGAAGCAGCGCTTTCGAATTGAAAGCCTTCGCACCGTAGGCCACGCGTTGCGATGAACGCAGGCATGCGTACCATCTGTCAGCAGCATCGAGTGGTCAAATGGGGAATCGAGATTTCAGCCATCTAAGATCGCGATTGGACTCTCCCCTGGGGTCCGTCTCCATCTCGACCTTAGATGATGGCGATATGCAAACTGAATTTGACGGATGCCGCCTGCCGATTGATGCTCGACTAAACGAAGGAGCGAAAGCTGCCCTGAAATCAATCATAAGCCGTAAGGTTGGAGCCTCGACATGCATAACGTTGAAACTTTCCGGGACTTGCAGAGCGAGGCTACCGAGTGGCGGCGCTACCTCCACCAAAATCCCGAGCTCGATTATCGAGTACACAACACAGCGAGATTTGTGACCGAGAAACTGGCTTCGTTCGGTATCAACCACATCGAAACGGGGATCGCTGAAACTGGCATTGTTGCATTGATTCAAGGCGAAGGCGGAGAAGGGCCGACGATCGGGCTGAGGGCGGATATGGACGCCCTGCCAATAATTGAAGCGTCAAACAAACCCTGGTCATCGCAAATACCGGGCAAGATGCACGCATGCGGCCATGACGGTCACACGGCCATGCTGCTGGGCGCCGCCAAATACCTTGCGAATAAACGGAACTTCAAGGGCTCTGTTGCCTTAATCTTTCAGCCTGCGGAAGAAGGAGCGCTGGGCGGCCAAAGAATGGTCCAGGAGGGGATTATGGACCGTTTCGGCATTTCCCAAGTTTTCGGCATGCACAACATGCCGGGTATTGAGGTCGGCAAGTTCGGCATTTGCGATGGCCCGATCATGGCGGCCCTTGACGAGTTCGACATTTTAGTTAAGGGCAGGGGCGGCCATGCAGCCATGCCACACCAAACAATCGATCCTATTGTTATCGCAGCACAGATCATCATTGGTCTGCAAACTTTGGTCTCGCGCAACACGGACCCGATTGAGTCGCTCGTCATTTCCGTTACGAAGCTGAACGCTGGCGAGGCGTACAACATCATTCCAGAACACGCTGAACTGGCTGGCACCGTCAGGACTCTCTCACCTGAGTTGCGGGACTTCGCCGAACGACAGATACTGGCGTCAGCGCGAGGTATCGCGCGGGGTTTTGGCGCGGATGTCGAGTTCGAGTACCGTCGACACGATCCCGTCACTTTCAACCATACGGAGGGAACGAGTCTTGCGGTAAACGCGGCACGCAAGCTCGTGGGGACCGCCTTCGTAAACGATAAGATAAAACCGCTGATGGGATCTGAGGATTTCGCCTACATGCTTGAGGCACGGCCGGGCGCGTTCATTTTCCTTGGCAACGGATCGAGTGCTGCCGTGCACAACCCGAAATACGATTTCAACGACGAAGCCCTGCCCTATGGCATCGGCTATTGGGTGAACCTAGTCGAGACCGCGCTTGCTGCCTGATTGGGGCCGCAAGCCAAGTCGAGGAACTGAGGTAGCGCGCCCATGACCGTGGGTGCACCGACCTACAAGAACCATCGCTATCCGATCGAAATCCCAGTCCGTGCTGTCGAACCTGTTGGAGCTCGCTAGCCGCCGACCGAACGGCATCTCATTCGGATCGAAATCGTGGCCCGTGCTGCTTGGCTATACTGCCGCTCCAACCCGCGCGATGTTCAGGAAATGCTGCTCGATGGCGGGGTCGTCGTTTCCTAGGAGACCATCCGCCGAGGGTGCCGAAAGCACGGCCCTGATTATGCGCGCCGCATACGCCGCAAGGCGCCAACGAAGGACGATGTCTGGACCTCGATGAAGTGATGAAGTCGTGGTGCATCAACGGTCAGAAATGCTGGTTGTGGAGAGCGGTTTATCAGGACGGATATGTGCTCGATGAGATCGTCCAGGCGCGCCGCAACACCAAGGCCGCCAGGCACTTGCTGACGCCACTTCTGAAGAATCAGGGTCTGCCACCAAAGCGTATGATCACCGACAAATTGCGCTACTACGGGGCGGCCAAACAACGTCGAACACCGCTCGCATAACGGCTTGAACAACCCGGGCGGAGAATTCCCACTTGCCGTTCCGAAAACGGGAGCGAGCGCGACAAGGTTTTCGGTCGGTTGACTCATTGCAGCATTTCGTGTCGATCTTCTCCGCCGTTCGAAACCTCTTCATCCCATGCCAAACCAACCGCTCCGCATATTAAATTCGAACCCATCGAGGCTAGACCATTGCCGCGTGGGAAGCCGTGAGTGCACGACCTACCTGAAAAGCGCGTTGTCGGGATCACGCGGCCACATTTGAACCAGCCGTCTCCTTACGTGCAACGGCCTCAGCCGATCGACGCGATCATCGTCTGGTAAAGGCCCGTGATGTCGTAAACCAGCAGCTTCGTGAGATGACGGATTGCCGGCGCGACCAGAGGGAACCCTGCGCATTCGAACAGGATGGCAGCAATCTCCGGAACTCTGAGTCGCGTAACGCAGGAGGCGACTTCTGCTTCGATCGCGTTCACGTCAACCGGTGGCGGACGCTCCAATTCGTCATACCAGAACTTGCCGCCTTCGATGCCGCCGATAACCACCCTCGCCCGCTCGGCCGGATCGTGGATCCCGAGCAGATCTTCGCCGCAATGTGTCGAGTCGTAAGTCAGGACGGCGATCTTGGCCTGCGGCGATAATTGGCGGAGCAAGGTCGGCAACAGAAGCAGGCTCGACAACGCCACTGGAACATGCACCGACGCGGCAACAGCCCGCCTGATGCCGCATAGTGAATCCGCAGTCGAGCTTGTTGCGGCGGCGCCTCGCGCGACGAGGCGCCGGGCGACTTCGATAGGCCGGCTCGAGCGCCGGATCGCCTCGGACGACGGTTTCCGCCCAAGCTCCCGGTACCGTCTTCGAGATGACGGGAAAGTTGAAGGAGCGGGATTCAGAATCGAGTGTGGGCAATGTGCACGGCGTGGCCCGGCCGGGTTCCAAATCTAACATTCCCCAGAAGCGAGGGGATTGCGAAGCCATGGAAATCTCTCTGAACCTTGTTCGAATAACGTTACGTTGCTGTTAGATCAAAGAAAACTGTTGCTAAAGATTGCAAATGGCCTGCGCAGTCCAAGCCCTTTTTACAGGTTCGCCGGGCATTGCCGCCCGTCATTTTTTGGGGGCCTGCCGGGGCGATCATGCTTGATAGAGCGTGTGTGGTGTAGTGCTGAGGATTTCCGCACCGCGTTCTGTCACTAGGACCTGCTCGCTGGTCCCGAATAGGTAGCCGTTCTCACTGAATAAGATGAGTGGCATGTGGAGGGTCATGCCTGCCTCGAGTATGTCCGCAGCGCCCGGCTCCAGGCTTAGGTTTCCGCGTTCCGACCAATGGATGCCGGTTTGGTATCCGGTCCGGTGGCGAAAAACCTGCGAACGCCCAGACCGAGCAATCACCTTGCGCGCGGCGGCATCCACCGCACTCGCAGTCTCGCCGGGCTTTATTGCGCCAATCGCGGCTTCGAGTGCCTCAACCGCCAAATCGTGCAGAACTTCGGTCTCAGGATGCCGTCCAAGCACGGCGCTCCGGACCACTCCTGCGGCGTACCCGTGTTTTGCGCCACCGATTTCCACCATGGCCGGTTCGTTGTTTCTGATCGGATGGTGCGCCGGGACGCCGTGCGCGAGCCTCGTACGCTCGCCGAACCCCAAAGAATAAAATTGCGCAAGTTGCCCGCCAGCTTTTTTTACCTCTTCCTCGATGGTCTCGGCCACCTTCGTTTCGGTGACGCCTTCCCTCAGCGACTGCTGAAATGTACGCACGGCCAGATCGGTCATGGCCATCGCATTGCGCATAGCTTCGAGCTCCAGCTCGCTTTTCACCGCCGCTACCGACGCGACCAGACGGGTCGCGTCAGCGATCTTCAAATCAGGAAGTTGCGCCTGAAGCGCGCTTACATCGGCCGCTGCGAGATTCCAACACCCAAGCTCAAGGCCGACCCTCCGGCCATGCAGCCCATAGCGCCGAAGGACATCGGCGCACACTTTTGAAAAGTCTTGCTGCTGAGTATAAGAAATGATCTCGTCTATGCAGCTGGTCGCGCGAACGGTATCCACTTCGTACTCTCGGACAACATACGTCGGCGCCCGCCCCGGCACCAAAATCAGCGGGAACGGTGCGAAGTAACCACCCATTCCATCATAGCCGGTGAGATATCGGAGATGGCCGTGGGCGGTGACGACGAGTGCGTCAAGATTGGCGCTCGCCACAGCGGCAAGCACTTTCTTCTGCCGCCGGTCGTACTCTGTTTTCGGAAATGGGATCCCGGTGAAAGGAATCGCTGAGAATGGCTTGGGCATATATCACCTTGATGATCGCAATTATTGAGGGGCGGCTCGATTCAGCGGAAAGTTTGTGCCCGGTCAGAGTTCAGCTCGCCACCAATCCGCATCTTCGTGGAGTGGACGATCAACCGTCCCTTGGCTTGCGTCAAATGCAGTTTGTGTATTGTTGTCATCTAGCAACGAGATGGACAAAGCTGTGATTCCGCGCTGCGCCACAAGGCGCGAGATCGACGCTCAGACCGTGGAGACTGGTGATGGTATTCGAAATTTCGCCGTCTGTCTGGTCCGCGAAGATTATCTTGCTTTCGGTCCGACGCTAGCGGCTGAGAAGCTGGGCGAGGGACACGGTTTGGTCGTGTCGCGCGAGACGCTGCCCAAGTGGATGGCAGAGGCTGGAATCTGGCTGTCGCGCAAGCAGCGGCGGACATTCCATCAACTGCGCTTGCGGAGCGAAGCCTATGGCGAACTCGTGCAGATCGACGGCAGTGAGCATCGGTGGTTCGAGGAGCGGGGGGATGCATGCACCCTGCTCGTCTTTATCGATGATGCCACCGGCAAGCTTCAGCAGCTACGTTTTGTGAAGTCGGAGAGCACGTTCAGCTACTTCGGGGCGCTGGAGCTCTATCTGGAGGCGCACGGCTGGCCGGTGGCGTTCTATTCCGACAAGCACACAGTATTCCGGGTGCCAAGGCCGAGGCCCGGGCCGGCCGCGGCATGACACAGTTTAGCCGGGCTCTGGCGGAGCTGAACATCGAGATCCTGTGCGCCAATTCCAGCCAGGCCAAAGGCCGCGTGGAGCGCGCCAATCGCACGCTCCAGGACCGGCTTGTGAAGGAATTGCGCCTCGCGGGCATATCCGACATCGAGGCGGCCAACGCCTTCCTGCGGCGTTCACGTCGAGCTTCAGCGAGAAGTTCGCCAAGGTCCCTGCCCGGCCGGACGATCTGCATCGCGCATTGAACGTCGCGCCCCATCGGCTCCGCGACGTGCTTGTAAGCGCGAGCAGCGCTATGTCGGCCAGCAGTTGTCGTTTTCCTACGAACGCAAACAGACTATACTGAGAAGAACGACATCTCGTGCGGGCTGGTTGGCAAGTATGTCGATATCCATGAGTTCGCCGACGGCCAACTGGAAGTTCGATGGAAGGCATGCCCCGCCTTACACCGTCTTCGACAAGGAGCAGCGCGTCACGCAGACTGCGATCATCGAGAACAAGCGGCTTGGTGAAGTGCTTTCATGGGTCAAGGCTCAGCAAGACGAGCGCGACCTCCGCCGAAGATAAAAACCAACAGCGAGCAGACCGCCTATAAGAAGCGGGGCACGAAGCCGGGTGCCGCAGGACGGATTTCATGAGCGATCCAGCCGTCATCACCCGGCGTGAACAGGCATTGGCGGGGCTGTTAGCTGTGGAGTAGACGTCCAGTCCGGCACTCAAAGCTCACATGAGGATTTCTGCGTCAAGATTGATCACTGATGCATAGCACGGTTCCTTTGGATGTTTATTTCGGACCCATGGTCTGAGAACGGGTGCGGTTCCCACAACCTACTCCTTCTGAGCGAGTGCTTTGATGCAGCCTCTCTCGGCCAGAGCGCCGGCCGCTGTTCACTCCTCATGGGATCTAAAGCCGAAACCATGACCAACGCGCCCGACCGGGCTGCGCAACCCCGACCAGCTTACGCCCGATGTTCCGAGCTTGCGAGTTCCAGAAATGTCACTGGTTTCCTCATCCGGATCGGCTCGATCATGCGCCCATTCGGGTCGTCGACTTCTCACACCTCCTTACCGACGCTGGCTTCCGTGGTCAGCGTTCATGCCGTCCCGGCCACGTCGGATCGCGAAAATCTTCCTGTTTCGTCAGCATGGCCCAGATCTTGCAAGCCATCTTGTTCGCCAGCGCGATCGATACCAACGTTCGCAGTTTGCGAGCCAGCATCTGGGCTAGCCATGAGCCCTGCATGGGCGGTCGACGGCCTGCCCAGCTCACGCGGCCATTGCGCCGATGATCAGCAGTCAGTCTGTGGATGTCGGCCTGACCGGTTTTGGACACTGACGAAAGGACGCACATATTGCGGCGCAAATTAGCTTGACCTCATGGCCTTCGGCGCACGGGACGTGACCCGAAGACCGTGCACAAATATATCGAGCGCGGCATCGAAGCGCCGGCCTATGGACCTCGTGCGATCGGGCGGCCGAGCAAGCTGGCGTCCTTCATGGACTTTCTGCACGAGCGCGTAACCGCCTTTCCTGATCTCAGCGCGGCCAGGTTGACCCAGAGATCCGCGAGCTCGGTTATGTCGCGGTGAAGCGCTATCTCGCCGCGATCGGGCCCGAGAACGGACCCAAGCAGTACGACGTGCGATTTAAGACGCGGCCCGGGGTTCAAGCTAAGGTCGACTTTGCCCGCTTTATGGTCGACTTCACCGACGATCCCGGCACCAGCCGGATCGTCTGGCTGTTTAGCCTAGTGCTCGGCCACTCGCGCCTCATCTTCGCGCGCTAGGTCATGCATCACGATCTGCACACGCTGCTCCGCTGTCATATGCAGGCCTTCACTGCGCTCGGCGGCGTCCCGATCGAGATCCTCTACGACCGCATGAAGACGGCCGTGACGGGCGAGGACGATCAGGGCCATATTGTCTACAATCGTTTGCTGCTGGCGCTCGCGCGACACTACCGCTTCCAGCCGCGCGCCTGTCGCCCTTATCGGCATTTGCGATGGGGCGCCTGAAGCGGGCGTTACATCCGGAAGCAGCGTCGCAAACGCGCAGCGTAGCAATATCGACCAGGGGAGCGGCGCCAACCTGCCAGGCGGCACTGGCCGCCCGCTCGAACATCCAGGCGGAACCTCCAGCCAACGGTCGGATGTGCGCCCAGTGAGGCTGCAGCGGAAACCACCCTGCCGCGCTTCTCGATCACCTCATGGATGTGAAATATAAAGAAGCACGCGTTCCTCGGTCCCGTGGGCGTTCTTCGTCGCGTGTACAATTGGCATAGACCTCATGCGCAGTATCGGCTCAAAACTACCCATCAGCCGACTCAGTCTGGCTGGTGGCTCGACAGCTAGGGTCAGGACCCATTAATTTGTTGAGTTGATCTCTGTTGGGTGATTCAAGGTGGCAGGAGGTGCCGCCTTGAGTGATTT
>NZ_JAMYND010000078.1:0-11704 GCF_040318885.1 Mesorhizobium sp. M0998 | reverse complement strand
GAAGAAACAGGCTCACCTGAGCCGAACAAAGAAACGCAACAGGAATCGAAAAAGTCGAAATCAGGCTTGTCGATGTCATCCGTCGTGTAGATGATCCGGCGCACGCTTTCTGGGAAGGCGAAGAACGGCACGACGTGCTGCCAGTTGCGCCGCCAGCTCTGAGTGATCGCCGGATATCGCTGGCCCCAGTAGCCGGCCTCGAATTCCTCCAGGGCCTTCATGCCGGCTTCGGCGTCCTTGGCCCGGTAGATCGCACGCAGCGCCGGCACGACGGGCTTGCGGTCCTTCCACGACACGAACTCCAGGGAATGGCGGATCAGGTGCACGATGCAGGTTTGAACCACGGTTTGGGGGAAGACGGCGTTGATCGCCTCGGGAAAGCCCTTTAGGCCATCGACGACGGCGATCAAGACGTCGGCGACGCCACGGCTCTTCAACTCGTTCATGACGCGCAGCCAGAACTTGGCGCCCTCGGTCCTCGATCCAGATGCCGAGGATCTCCTTCGTGCCATCCGGCAGGATGCCGAGCGCGATATAGATCGCCTTGTTGCGGACGAAGCCCTCGTCGCGAATTTTGACCCGGATGGCCTCGAAGAAGACCAAGGGAAAGCAGGCGTCCAACGGCCTGTTCTGCCATTCGGCGACCTCCTCAAGCACGGCGTCGGTGACGGCCGAGATCAGGTCCGGCGAAATGTCGATGCCATAGAGTTCCTCCAAGTGGCCACGGATCTCGCGCACGCTCATGCCGCGCGCATACATGGATACGATCTTGGCGTCGAAATCGGGAAAGCGGCGCTGATACTTTGCGATCAAGTTCGGGTCGAAGGAGCCGGCATGGTCACGCGGAATCGAAAGTTCGAGCTTCGATGTGCCCGTCAGAACCGTCTTCTTCGAATGTCCGTTGCGCTGGTTCGCCAATCCTGTGGCTTGCTCCCCGTCAAGATGATCGTCCAACTCGGCGTTCAGTATCCGCTCCGAAAGCGCCTTCTTCACATCGTCGAGCAAACCGTCCTTGGCAAACAGCTCCTGTGGGTCGCGCCCGGCAAGCAACCGATCCAGTACTTCCTTCTCAATGGCCATGCGATGATTCTCCTTTCCATCATCATGGCCTCACGCACAAGATTCCTGACAGTCCCACCGTTGGTCGGGCTCCGCGCAGGCCAATCGAGCGCGCTGCCTGAAGAAAGATGGCGATCAGGTACTGAGTCGGACGAAGCGCCGGTGGTCGAAACGAACAGCGCGAGGTTCAAGCGCCGGCGAAGCGCAGCCAAGTACCAATCCATCGTGAAGCTGCAGCAAGCGGCTCTTGTGAACCTTGGTTTGCCGGACGATCAGATCATCGGACGTCAGCCCATCGAGTTGACCGGCAAGGGCTTTGCAAATGCGAACTCCGGTGGACGAAGCGTGGCCCAGTCGATATCGAAGTCAATCCGCGTCTTGCAGTCACACCCGATCTTACCGGCGGCCCGACTTGATAGCCGCCAGCGAAGGCGTCGCGCAGGCTGTCACGAAGCGCGATCCTTGCCTCCAATGTCTCCTCCCTATGATAACGCATCAACCTCTCTACCTCGTGAGGGAGTTGAATGCGCAAGCAACCTTTGGCTCTTCAGCCACGACCGCCCTTCCGATTTTGCGGCGACGACCGGGGCGTCCAGAAACCAGTCGGCCAGCAGACGATAGGAAGGCAATCCTTCGTTGGTCTCCCCATCGCTCCGAAATAATCGACGAGATAGACGCGGATCGGGCTCCTAGACCGCGCGATATTGAGGGCTGCGTATTGATCGAAGGTCCAAACACATGCCGGATGCCGCGGGTCAGGCACCAGCGTCGCTGGCCACGCGCTTCCGGCGGAAACAAGGTTCGCGGTAGTCTGCCGTGCCCGCAAGACCGTTGAGACATTCAAGTGCCCATAGGCGGTGTTTCAACTGCAGGCGGGCCAGATCGCGTCGATAGGGAGTCGGACGGGCTGAGTAACACTCGCACCCGAAGCGGCGGTGCGCGGCTTCATGCCCAAGATGCAGGCGATATCCTAGGCGGACTTGCCGCGCGCCGCCCACTGCAGGTGGCGAACATGAATGTGAAAGCAGGTCGCCATGAGCTGAAGAGCTTGGTCATACCGTTCAGCGACCCGAAGAAATGCCGGATAGGGCTCATCAGCGGCAAAAGTAACCGCGGCATTGCAGCCGCGGCGATGGATAATCGGGATGGTCAAACCACAGCAGATGCCGAACTCGGCCTCCTCATCGAACAGCCTCTGCTGAACCTGCGATGTCGCAAACCCGCGCATCGTCGCAACAAAACCTTCAACTAAGTTTACAGAACCTTTGCCACTGCAAAATCTCTGGCAATGGTACCTTCAACGCGAAGTCTGAGGTCAGGCACGGCTAAAAAAGGCTGATGCTGGTTTCCGCTCGGACCGCCGCATAGCACGCAACATCGGAGAACAGCCATGGCAAAAAGAGCGCTCATCCTTGTTGAAGGCAGTATAACGGGTAATGGTCTGCTCTACGTCCAAGCGGCCATGCGTCTTGGTCTTCAGCCAATTACACTGTCAACTGATCCAACTCGCTACGACTATCTTGGGGCGGAAAGCACTGAGGCAATCCGTGTTGATACAGACAATCTCGATGCGCTGATCCGCGAGTGTTCCCGTCTGCGTGAGGCTTTTGACATTGTTGGCATTACGAGCTCCTTGGAGAACGTCTATGCAACAGTTGGCACGCTATGCCAGCATTTCGATCTACCGGGTCCGAACCCTACATCGATTGAACGATGCTGCAACAAATTCGTTCAACGTCAACTCCTCGCGCAGGCTGGCGTTCCAATACCTGCTTATCGCTTGGCAGCGAATGCGACGGAGGTAGAAAGCTCTGCCGCGGAGATCGGCCTGCCGGTAATTCTTAAGCCGGCCGTAGGCAGCGGCAGCAGCGGTGTCCGATTGTGCCGGACCGTCAGTGAGATAGCCGAACATACGACCTATTTGTTGGGTGGGAAGCACACATGGCCGTCTTCGCCCAGGATACTGGTCGAAGAATTCGCACAAGGCGGCCATTATATCGCTCAGATAATGGGAAACGAGGTCATTGGAATCACCGCCGCCGAGTTCCACCGCCCACCGCATTTCGTCTTTCGGGGGGGCATCTTTCCGGCCCCGCTGACTGATGAGGAGCATGAGCGTATCGCGGATGTTTCGCTGAGCTGTTTGCGAGCCCTCGGCCTTGGCTGGGGGCCAACGAACATTGAAATCCGGTGGGCGAAGCGTGGCCCGGTCGTCATTGAAGTCAATCCGCGCCTTCCTGGCACGCCCGATCCCCAAATGGTGCAGCTGGCTTATGGTATCGATCTCACAACTGAGCACATCAAGCTTGCCACCGGCGACGGATGGAATCTGCGCAGAAGACATTCGCACACGGCGGCCGCGCGGATCCTAGTTCCTGATCGCGATGGCATCCTTGATTGGATCGATGGCGATACTCGGGCGGCTGCTGTACCAGGTGTCGCCCAGGTCAAGTTGAACATTGAACCCAAGACGCCGATCGTCAGGAAAGGCGATTACCGAGACTGTATCGGATATGTTATCGCCACTTCACCTAGCCTCGCTCGGACCGAGGCGATACTTCAGCGTGCCGTCGACTTAATCAGTTGGTCGATCACACCATTTCCAACCCTTGGCGAAGAGGAACAATCAGCGTCCCCTCACCTCTCCGCGCGAGCGGATGTGGCGCTAGGCAATAGGTGATCGCATGGCTTATAACGCCGCGCTGGAGAAAAGGCCCATCGCCCGGAACTTCGCCGCCGATGTGTATGGCTGGATCATGGTTTCAAGCGCATACAAGCTTGCGGCGCGTTTGCAGCCCCCTGATAGCGAGTTCCCCTCGAATTGCAGCTGCAGACCCGAACAACAGTTGCGGCCCGGCCCCATGTCACTCGATGTACGGCGATATCCGCCTCGACCACAGTCAACGCCTCGTTGATCTGGTTAATCAAGCCGAGGTGGCGCTCGATGGCGGCGCGCTCATCCGCAGGCAATATTTGCCTCGTCAGCCATTTGCGCCGGCTGATCCCGACGAGGTTCCCATGCGGACACGGCGGGATCAGGTGGGCGTGGAGGATTGACTGGATCAGGTTCTTCAGCCGCGAACGCTGGCGAACCAGCTGTGTCCGCCTGGTGACCTGTCTTCGGAGGGCAAAGGTCCCCGGATCCGGAACCCAGACCTCCGGCAGAAAGCCCGAGGCGTAGAGCTTCGCAAGGACAGTGGCGTCGATCGTGTCGTCTTCACCTTCGCGTGCGCGATCATGTGCACCTGCTTGGGATTGGCGATCACGATCCGATCGACGTAGGGCGACAGCACTTCAGCGACGGCAGCAGCATTGCCCGTGGCCTCGATCACCACATGATCATCGTGGGTGAGTTCCTTCCTGGCGAACTCCTCGAGCTTATTGCGCAGCATTTGAACGCGGCCGAGCTTGACGATCTTGCCATCAAGCAACGACACGACCTCGGCGGCTACGCGGTGTATGTCCATGCCGATAATACGTACGGTTCCCTCCATCGTTGGTCACGAACAGGGAGCGAGCGGGCAACACGACAAATACGGATCCGCGCTCGCAGCGCATCCGGGCGAGTCGTAGGGGCGGCTAGATAATGTGCTCGAACTCGCAGTTCATCTGCATACGACGGCCTGCCCGCACTTGCGTGCTCCCGGTGCCCCGTGGCCCGGATGCGCCAACCTTAACGAACCTGACGTACCGAACAAACGATGGCACCAAGAACATCATGCCGGATAATGGCTTCATCGAGAGCTTCAACGGCCGACTGCGCGATGAACTGCTCAACGAGACGCTGTTTACTTCGCTGGCTCAGGCACGCGTCGCCATTACAACACCGCGCGGCCCCCAAATCGCCTGGCAGACACCGGCCGAGTTCGCCACCACCTTCAATCTGCGACGGTCGCTCGCGCTGCGCTATGCCAAAGGCTCCGCGCCAGCGCCCGTCGCTTCACCCGCCCAGCAGGGCACAACCCACGCCGGAAACGAACTCAAAACTGGATAGAAAACTGGGGCAACTCAGTAGAAACCATCGATTTTGTCCGCGACGATTTGTGAAAAGTTGTACATAGTAATGTATATCGCAAGTTACATTTCCGAAAGCCTTGCGTAAGCTACACTTTACATAAAATAACCTACGCGTTGCGGTGAGCTGATAAATTGTTGACGAACGCCGGCCCCGCCTTTGACGATGCCGCCTGCCGAGGACGTAGCACAGAGCCGCGACCACACAGCCAGCTTGGTGCATCAGCGATTTCGTCCGGCGCAAATGGCTGCGGAGGAGAGACTATGGAATGCCCGCGGACTGTGCTCACTCGAATTTGAGGGCTGGTAGCCAGAGTGTCCGACCAGTTTCCTTTGGCCCCCTCGATGCGTTTCCCACACTCACCCAGCGAGCCGTTTGCAGTCGAGTTCGGCCGATTTCTCGACCAGACCGATGGTGTCGCTCAACCCGAACACTTGTTCGACCTGTTATCCGCCTTTGCCCTAAATTTTGAATGTCCGTGGATCGCCTATCACTCTCTTACACCCGACCAAAAGTATTTGAAGCCGGACCGCCACGATCCGGCAGTCATGCTGAGGTATCCTGATGAATGGCAGGAGCGCTATTTCGAAATGGGTTATGATCGGATAAATCCGATCATAAAGAAGAGTCGAAAACGGGCAGCCGCCTTTCGATGGAGCGAGGTATACAACGATGCAAGCACGACTGAAAGCGAACGGCGCTTTTTCGATGAGGCTTCGACGTTCGGCTTAAGATCGGGCATTACTGTTCCGTTACATGGCCCCGATGGCCGCCTCTCCATCATGAGTTTTTCCAGACCTTGCGCCCGAGAATTCCAAAATAGAACAATCACCTACCTGCAACTTGCCGCGTTACATTTCCATACAAGGACCGCGAACTTTGCAAATACGAATGTCATCGAGCAGGCTCCTGACCTTTCTCTAAGAGAGAAAGATTGCATTCTATGGACAGCAAGAGGAAAGTCGTCTTGGGAAATAGGCGTTATCTTGGGAATCTCGAAAGATACTGTCAACTTCCATATAAAGAACGCAATGCGAAAGTTTGATGTAACCAGCAGAACGGCGGCGGCTACGAAAGCATTGAATATCGGAATTATCGATTTATAAAACGTTCCCAGAGAAACGAGGTGTCTAAATCTCTATCTGTATTACCAGCGTCGCACGAAGTGCGAGTTCTTAGGATCAAATTGTGATCAACCGCGGTTGCGCTACGAGGTTTCCTTGCCTGCACCTTCGGGGCGGCGACAGCGATGAGGTCCAGATGGGAGCGTGCGCACTAACCCAGATAGACGTCCGACAGATCTGCAAAGAAGTGTATATCGCCTGCGATTTGCTGAAGCTGTTCTTGCGGTGTCGCTGTCTCTCTCAACCGTTCGCGATTGCGTCGGCGGGTGGCATCCGAAAATGGAAGTCCGGCACACGACAAGTAGCGAATGGCCCCTTGTGGATCTCGAACTGGGATGACGTCACCCCGCGTGGAATTACTGGGACTGAACGGCACATCAAGCCGGCCTTCTTTGAACGCTTCCAATATGGCCATGTGAATATCCCTAGCACCAACAAGCGGCTCGATCATCTCCGTCACCTCTCGGTCGATCCAATGCATCTCTTCCACAATAGCCGATTCGTCGAGTTTGATGAAATCGAACATCCTCGCTAGGCCGCATCTGGTCAATCGGATCCCGTCAACGTTGGCCTCCACCGTTGGGATACCGAGCGCCTCCTCACAGGTCTTTGTGACAACCTTTGCGGCGCCTCCGAGCTTCGCGACCACCCCCCCAAGCAGGATAAGAGCGCTCGCTTTTGCTTTGTCCCGGGGAAACGGCCCCATGTATTGATGCAGGACGGGATAGACACCCGGCACGAAGGATAAGTATCGCCGTGCGAGCGTATCGATAGATCGCAACGCTGCGATATCCTGCAGCGTATTGCCACCCTGGGGGTAAGCGATCAGCAGACACTGTACTCCGTCGCGCGCAGCGCTGATCGCTTCAAGAAAGGCGATCGCCAACGATGTTGAAGGTGGCATCAGAACCGCTGTGAGGGTGCCGAACATCTCCCGCGACACAATGACGTCCTGATCGGCAAGTTCTCCGCAAATGCGATCAATTCTACGCCAGGAAGCGATTGACTCTTCAAGTGGCACTTTCTTGGCATATGGCAGATTGTAGGTAAGGCCGCCGCCTTCGAAAGAGGTAATCCCAGATGCAATCGCAGTTTCGAACAGATGGTCGGCAATCGGTGAGCCGTGGCGAATATCGAGAGGCTGCTTCGTTCTCTCGTTGAGATCGCGCCCTCTGCGCCAGCCGTGAGCGACCAATGGGTATCCGTTCAGCGCCGCCGGGTTCGTGTGGAGTATCCGGCTGGCATGTTCAAACATTCCAAGCCGGGAATAGGAATCAATGGTTAGGGCCAAAATATCCGGACTGACTTCAGCCTCGATCCTGGATAGAAGCCTCAGCATCTCGTCATGGCCACCGACGCCGGATCTGGGCTGAACGGCGACCGCACCCGTCCTTTTTGCCTCTGCAACCACCTGCGCGACGCAGGGCTTGTTCAGGCTTTTCACGAAATTGCACGTGTCTGCCAGGGTGGGGAGTTCGTGCGTACGGGGCATGAGATGCAACTGCGGGGTTTCGATTCTTACTCGGCGAGTACCAAGGAACGGCCGCTTACGATACTACGATATTGGGTAGGCGCACGGACCGAGATTGCCGTCTAGTCTAAAACCGCTGAGCCGCCGTCGGAATTCGGAGTAGACGCTGCTTACGGGGGCGACTTGGGAATCGCGGCGACCGGTTCCGGAATATGGGCGCTGGTGCTGTGGGGCATCGTCTGGTTGAGGAAAAATCATGCTTCAAGAGAGTAGCTCGAACTCACTATTTGCCTTTGAAAACCTCGAATCGAACGTGCGGTCATACTCGCGATCATTTCCTGTTGTATTCAGGCAAGCCGCAGGAGCCATTCTCAAGGACGAAAATGGCGTCGAGTTCATCGATTTTCTCTCTGGCTCGGGCGCCCTCAACTACGGTCACAACGATCCCGACTTCCTGAATGACGCCATCCAATACTTGCGCTCAAATGGCATTATCCACGGTCTTGACATGGCTACGTCGGCTAAAAGAGAGTTTATTCAGTACTTTGACTCGACAATGTTGCAGCCTCGTGGCCTAGTATATAAATTCCTGTTTCCAGGCCCCACTGGGGCGAATGCCGTGGAGGCGGCTTTGAAACTCGCACGCAAGGTCACTGGTCGGCACAACATAATTTCATTCACCAACGGCTTTCACGGAGTGAGCTTGGGCGCGCTTGCGGTAACGGGCAATCGATATTACCGAGATGCGGCGGGCCTTCCTCCGATCGGCGCAGTGTTCATGCCCTACGACGGGTATTGGGATGCCGACAAGGACACTTCGGAATATCTGGACAGGATGCTTGCTGACGCAAGCAGTGGTGTCGAATTGCCGGCAGCCATCATTCTGGAAACCGTCCAAGGCGAGGGAGGCATCAGGCCTGCGAGCAAGAACTGGCTGCAGTCGGTCGAACTGCTTTGCAGAAAAAACGGCATCCTTCTGATTATTGATGACGTTCAGGCAGGCTGCGGACGAACGGGCAATTTCTTCAGTTTTGAGTTTGCGGGTTTATCGCCGGATATCGTTGTTTTGTCGAAGTCTCTCAGCGGCTGTGGACTGCCGCTGTCCCTTTTGCTGCTCAAACCCGAACTAGACGTTTGGCGGCCGGGCGAACATAATGGAACTTTCCGAGGTAACAACCTAGCATTCGTGACCGCAACGTCTGCGTTGCGGAAATATTGGGCGAATAAAAAGCTGTCAGGCAGTGTTACGGAAACGGGACGAATCCTGAGCGAGCGCCTTCGGCAGGTTGCACAAGGCAGCCGAGATTTCAGCCTTTCCGTGCGCGGAAGGGGCATGATGCTGGGCCTCGATTGCGGCATGGGCAAACTGGCCGAAAAAATCGTCCGCAAGGCCTTTCAAGATGGGCTGGTGGTAGAGCGATGCGGCGCAGAGGGCCAGGTCATCAAAGTTCTTCCTCCTTTGACGATTGACCGGCAGACGCTTCAACGTGGTCTGGACATTCTGGACAAGTCCGTGCACGCAAGCGCCTGAAGGAGTTGTCGACCACCGTCGCTAGAGCAGATTCGACTTACTCCGGACGCGAGCCGGCTGCCTCAAAATAATGCCTGCATTCCTCGGCTGTGAAAGCTGCGAGGCAGCTGGCCACGACCGACCAGAGGTCGTCGATGGTTCGGGCTGCAGCCCTTCTCAGAGCCCGTTTGAGAATGGAGCGTAAGGGTGCTCGGTTAAGCGGGGTGCACTGCGACCAGCCGTTCTTCGCCGTCGCTGAAGGTTCTCAGTTGCGCTGCGACGATGCTGCCGGGAGCGAAGGTCCATTCCTCACCATCCGGCATGGATCCGAGTATCTGGTAAGTTCCGTCGTCGAGGGTTTTGACGGCAACCGGGCGCCACACGTCGGTGCCTTCGTTCAGCAGTGGCATGAGCAGAGCGGTTAATGTCATGGCGTTTTCCTGAGCTGCCGTCAGATCGGTACTTCTGGTATGGCGTGATCCGTGATTCAAGCTCGGGATGTGGACCCGAGCAAGCCGTAGCCGGATGGCTGATCTTGAAAAGCGAGCGAAGCGCTACCCGACGGATCTCACGGACGAAGAATGGGCCATTGTCCGCTCGTTCCTGCCAGCGCCGCCTAAACGTGGCCGCAAGCCATCGACCGACCTGCGGGAGGTGCTGAACGCACTGCGCTATCTCGCGCGTTCGGGTGGTGGCTGGCGGATGCTGCCTAAGGATTTCCCGCCTGGCAGACGGTCTACTGGTGGTTCCGGCGCTTTGTGCGACGGCTGCTGTTCCGCACGATCCATGACGTGGCGCTCATGCTCGACCGTGAACAGGAGGGTCGCGAGCAGAGCCCGAGCGCGGCCGTCATCGACAGCCAGTCGATCAAGGCACCCGTGGCTGAAGAGCGCGGCTTTGAACGCCGCGAAGAAGGTTGTCGGTCGCAAGCGCCACATCGCCGTCGACACCGATGGACGGCTGCTCATGGTCAATCTCACCACCGCCGACATCTCGGACAGCGCCGGCGCTCAGTCGATCGTCGGAAGCATCCGGAAGCGATGGCCTTGGCTCAAGCACCTGTTCGCCGATGGCGCCTATGACCGCACCAAGCTGATGGATGCCGTCGGCTACCGCGACTTCGTTCTCGAGATCGTCCGCAGGAGCGACGCCGAGCCTGGCTTCAAAGTGCTCCCGAGACGTTGGGTCGTGGAGCGCACCTTCGGCTGGATGACACGATGGCGCCGGCTCGTTCGCGACTATGAACAACGGCTCGACGTCTCCGAAGCCATGATCCACCTCGCCCTAGGCAGCTTGCTCCTGCGCCGCATCCCCCCCTCACCCCTGACCATTCTCAAACGGACTCTCAGGAGGCCTTGAGTTTCGAGAAAGCCATCTCGATCGGGTTGAAGTCGGGCGAGGGAGGCGGCAGGAACAGGAGCCGCGCGCCAATCTGTCAATGACCACTGAATCGGGACCCTGGTTTTTCGCGCCCGGCGTTCGAACAATAAGGCTCATGAATAGGACCGGCTAGCCCATGGATCCGACAACCAGAGAGAGGTAAAAGATGAAGACATGATCTACCCTTGGCTCGGAACTCCCCATGAGGCGTACCTCGCCTGTCGCTTGCGCTCGGACGGGCCGCGCCATTCCTGAGGATTCCGACGGCCGACTAAGGCCTGTTGAGATTCATCGTGAGTTTATGACGGCGGCAGCGAGATGGATGATGGCGTTGAAGCTCTGGTCGGTTTTGTCAGCTCGCATGGCGATGCGCTTGAACTCCTTGAGTTTGCAGAAGAAGTTCTCGATGAGATGACCCCATTTGTAGAGTTCGAGGTCGAGAGGCAGCGGCAGGGCGCGCCTCTGATGCTGCGAGATGACGATCTTGGCGCCGCGCTCGTTCAGATCGGCGATGATGGTGTTGCTATCGAAGGCCAGTCGGCGATCAGCCCGCCGAAGGCGAGGCCGTCGATGAGCGGCGCGACGCCCACCGTATCGAAGCGATGCCCAAACGAAGCACGAGATTGCCGAGCGCATCGGTGAGCGCAAGAATCTTGGTGGTCATGCCGCGCTTGGAGCGGCCTATGGCCTGGCGTTGAGTCCCCCTTTTGCGCCCTGGCCGTGGCGGTGGACCTTGACGATGGTTGCGTCGACCATGGCGTACTCCATGTCCGGCTGGTCCGAACAGGCCTCGAAAAGCCGAATGAAAACATCGGCTTTGACCCAATCGCGGTATCGCTTGAAGACGGTGTTCCAGCTTCCGAAGAAGGCTGGAAGGTCACGCCACGGGCTTCCCGTGCGCACGATCCAAAGCACGGCCTCGATGAAGCGGCGGTTGTCGCTTCCGCTTCGACCAGGGTCGATTGGCTTACCCAGGCAATGCGGTTCCATCTTCGCCCATTGGGCGTCAGTCAGCACAAATCGTTCCATCCAAAGCTTGAATCACAAACAAGCCCGAAGTGGAATCTGGAGGCTTCTGTGAGGTCCGCATGCTCGACGGAGTGGGCGGACTGGTTGTCGGACCTCATTGCAAGCCGGATTGAACG
>NZ_JAMYND010000077.1:0-12143 GCF_040318885.1 Mesorhizobium sp. M0998 | reverse complement strand
CTCCGCTAAACACGGGGGCTGCGCGGCGGACACGCCGACGTCAACGCAATGCCACGCCATTTTGCAGAACTTGACGCACACAACTAGATCCCGAACGGACCTTTCAATGACCGCCTCGTGCCCATCCCGTCTCTTCCGACGATCGCCGACCAGGGACCGGGAACACTTCCATAAACTGCGGGAACATTGGAGCGGCAAGGCCACGAGTTACTCGCTCGCGCTTGGCCGACGCTGGCTACGCCGTACCAGAAGGTTGGCGACGACCAGGAGCACTATAGACAGCGCCATCATCAGGGTCGCGGCGGCGGTGATTGCCGGGGAGAGCTTCTCGCGCAAGCCGATGAACATTTCGAGCGGCATGGTGCGTTGGTTGGCGCTGGCCAGGAACTGTACCACGACGACCTCGTCGAACGAGGTAACGAAGGCGAAAGCGGCGCCTGACAGTACGCCGGGCAGGATCAGCGGCAGCATCACCCTGAAGAACGACGTGATGGGCTTTGCTCCGGAGATGGCGGCAGCGCGCATCAGATTGCGGTCGAAGCCGGTGAGGCTCGCTCCCACCGTGACGACGACGAAGGGACTGGCGAGCGCGGTGTGCGCCAGGATGATGCCGGCATAGGTGCTGGCCAGGCCGACGCGGGCATAGAACAGATAAGAGCCGACGGCGGTGATCACCACCGGCACGATCAGCGGCGACAGCAGCAGCGGCATGACGATGCGGCGGCCGGGAAACTTTTTGTCGGAAAGCGCAATCGCTGTCAACGTGCCGAGTACCGTCGCGATCAGCGTCGTCCCGAACGCAACGATCAGGCTGTTGCCGATCGCCGATTGCCAGCGTTGGGTGCCAAGCACGACCGCGTACCAGCGCGTCGAAATTCCCTCCAGCGGAAAGATGAAGAAGGCGCCGCTGTTGAACGACAAGGGGACGGGAACGAGGATCGGCACGAGCAGGAACAGGATCACCATGCCGCACCATAGCCACAGCAGGATGATGCGGATTCTTTCGCCTGTCGTCGGATAGGGAGACAGCAGCATGGCTACACCAGCTTGAGACGGTCGAGGCCGAGGATGCGGGCGAAGATGCCGAACAGCGCCAGGGTGAAGACGAGCAGGATGAAGCTCAGTGCTGCCGCCATCTCCCAGTTCAGCTCGACATTGACGTAGTTGGCGATGAAATTGCTGATCAGCTGGTCGCTTGCACCGCCGATGAGCGCCGGCGTGATGTAGTAGCCGAGGCACAGAATGAAGGTGAGCAGGCAACCGGCCATGACGCCCGGAAAAACCTGTGGAAGATAAACGCGGCGGAACGCGGTGAAGGGTTTTGCGCCGAGCGAATAGGCGGCTTTCATCTGCGAGGCCGGGATCGTGCGCATAACGCTATAGATCGGCAGCAGCGTGAACGGCAGCTGGATATGGGTCATGGCGATGATCAGTCCGATGCGGCTGTACATCAGGTCAAGCCGGTCGTCGGCAATGCCGAGCCACAAAAGCAGGTCGTTGACCAGGCCGAATTTCTGCAGGAGCACGGTCCAGGCGGCGGTTCGCACCAGGATCGACGTCCAGAATGGCAGCAGCACCGCGACGATGAGGATGGCGGCGAGGCCCTTGGGTACCGAGGCGATGAGATAGGCGAGGGGGAAGCCCAGTATCAGCGTGGCCAGCGTCACCGCCGCGGCGACGAAGAATGTGCGCATGAACACCTGCAGGAAGATCGCCTGTTGCGGCGGCACTCTTTCAATGCCTCCATCGGCGTTCCAGCGCAGATCGAGCGCGCTCAGCAGGTAGAACGACGTCACGCTATGGGTGCCGCTCTCGATGACCGGCCACGTGCCGGGCGCCGACCAGAACGGCACGGCTTTCATCACCTCCAGCGGCGGCCTGTCGGCAGCCTCAAGTTGGCGTACCGTCTTGAGCACCTGGCTGCGCGCACCGGGCAGGCGGGCGTTCAGGCTTTTGGCGAGCTCATATGCCGTGCCCATGGCCTGATTGTCCCTGAGGTCGGCGGCAAGGGCCAGGAAGGCGGCATCTCCTGGCAGTCCCGCGCCGTTCCAGCCGAGCAGCGCCTGGCTGGTCTGCGGCAAAGCGTCGGCAATCGTCGGGTCATAGACGGCGCGCGATAGCAGCAGGACGATCGGGATGCCGAAGCTCAGCGCCAGGAGCACAAGCAAAGGCGCCGCCAGCGCCAGTGACCGCAGCCGATCGCCGAACTCGGCGCGCCGAAGTTTTGCCGTGATCGATTTCGCCGCCTTGATATCGGCGGCCGACCGGTCGCGCGCGAGGCGCGGCCGTTCCAGCTTCGTGGGCTCAAGCGCAGTCATTTTTCCTACTGCGCGAGCCAGGCGTTGAAGCGCTTGACCAAATCCTCGCCGTAATCGCCCCAGAATTCGGTGTCGGCGACCAGGTAAGCGCTCATATGGTCGGGCGCATTCGGCAATTTGGGTAAGGCGTCCGGCGCGACAAAGGACGCTGCATCGGTGCGCACCGGCCCGTAGGTGATGTAGCTGGCCAGCTTGGCGTTGATTTCCGGCTGGCTGATATAGGCAAGGTACTCGTAGGCCAGGTCCGGGCTCTTGGCCCCCTTCGGAATGGCGATCATGTCGTATTCGAGGATTTGGTTGTTCCAGACGATCTTGAACGGCGCCCCGTCCTTGTCGATGGCGTTCTGGATACGGCCGTTCCAGGCGGTGGTCATCACCACTTCCTTGGATGCAAGGAGCTGCGGCGGCTGTGCGCCGGCATCCCACCAGACGATGTCTTTCTTGATGGTGTCGAGTTTCTTGAAGGCGCGGTCGACGCCTTCCGGCGTGGCCAGCACCTTGTAGACATCGGCCGGCGCGACGTCATCGGCCATCAGCGCCCATTCCAAATTCTGCGCCGGGAACTTGCGCATCGCGCGCTTACCGGGAAACTTGGTCGTGTCGAAGATGTCGAGCACCGAGGTCGGCGCCTCTTTCAGCACGTTGGGATCATAGGCGAGCACGTCGCCATAGGCGTCGAGGCCGACGCCGCAGTCGAGCGCGGAGCCTTCGAGGAATTTTTCGCGCGGCGCGATCTTGGAATAGTCGAGGCGCTCGAGAATGCCGGCGTCGCAACCTTGCAGCACGGTCGCGGTCTCGACCGTCACCAGGTCGATCGGCACGTTGCCGGTGTCGACCATGGCTTTGACCTTGCCGAGATCGCCGAGATATTCCTGCTCGACGATCCTGGCACCGGTCTCCTTGCTGAACGGCTCGAACCATGCCTTGCGCTGGGCATCCTGCCAGGCGCCGCCGCTGGCCATGATCGAAAGCTCGTCGGCGAAGGCGACATGTCCTGAGGTGATGAATGCTGTGGCTGCCGCAAAGGCGAACAGCCGGGCTCTTGTAATTTTCATTGTTGTTATTCCCCTGTTTTCGAGATGGAACCGTCCGTTGCGGCATCTGCCGGAAAGGCACGGCAGTCGTTGGGCGCGCAGGAAACCGTGACCGGTCCCCCGTTGCCCATGGTCATTTCGGGGCCGACCTTGACGGTCAGCACCTGTCCGTTTTCCAGCCGGGCCAAAAGACGCTGGTGGTCGCCGAGATAGATGCGGCCTTCAACCGTGGCGGCCAGCCCATTTGCTCCGTTCGAGGCGGGCGCAAGCTTCAGCCGCTCCGGGCGGATAGCGACATGGCAGGCATCGCCCTCCGCAACACCGATGGCGAGCGCTGTTACCGAACCGCCGCCGTCCAGCGCGACGCGGCACTCCTTGCCAGAGACGCGCTCGACCTTGCCGAGCAGGGTGTTGTTCTCGCCGATGAAGCTCGCGACGAACGAAGTTTGCGGCGCGTTGTAGAGATCATCCGGCGAACCGAGCTGGGCAATCCCGCCATTGTTAAAAACGGCGACGCGGTCCGACATGGTCAGCGCCTCGCTCTGGTCGTGCGTCACATAGACTATGGTGACACCGAGCATCGTGTGAAGTTGCTTGATCTCGAGCTGCATGTGCTCGCGCAGCTTCTTGTCGAGCGCACCGAGCGGCTCGTCCATCAGCACCAGGCTCGGCTCGAACACCAGCGAGCGGGCAAGCGCGACGCGCTGCTGCTGGCCGCCGGAAAGCTGTGCCGGCCGCCGGTCGCCGAACTGCCGCAGCCGCACCATGTCGAGCGCGCGGCCGACGCGGGCTGCGACTTCCGTCCTGGTAATCTTGCGGACGGAGAGCGGGAAGGCGACGTTCTCCTCGACGCTCATGTGCGGAAACAGCGCGTAGTTCTGGAACACCATGCCGATGTTGCGCTCGTAGGGCGGCAGCCTGTCGACCGACCGGCCTTCAAGCGCAATGACGCCGCTGGTCGGCCGTTCGAACCCTGCAAGCATGTTGAGCGTCGTCGTCTTGCCCGAACCGGAGGGTCCAAGAAGGGTGAGGAACTCGCCGCGCGCAACGCCGAGGTTCAGCCGCGATACCGCGAACGTGCGGCCGTCATAGGATTTCTCGACATCGATGAATTCGACAAATCCTTGGCTGCCGGCATCGGCTGCCCGTGCAGGACCGGCGCTGTCACGCGACAGGGCTGTCGCTTCGGCCATCACGGACGCAAGTCCGTCGATCTGCGGCAGAAGCTGCATGTCGAAACGAGGTGGCGTTTACCGTGCATGTATGGGTCTCGCATGACGCTGCCGCACAATGGCGGCAAACCAAACTTGTATGCTCACACAATCGATCGCAAAAGAACCATAGATGCAGACAAGTTTGGCCGTCAAGCGGCTTTCTTCGGGATTGTGTGAGATTGTTCGGGCCGGATTTAAAAATACCTGCCGGACAAGTGCTATTGTCTGGAGCATTGTCTTATGCTAGATGCGCCGATAGCCAGAGCGTCAACACACCGAAACCGCCAATCCGCATGCTTCAGGACCTGCAACTCGCCTCGGATGAAGGCCCGGTCTATCGGCGTCTTGCGGACGCTATTGCGGAACGGATCACGGCCGGCACACTTGCAGTTGGAGACCGGCTGCCGCCGCAGCGCGAGATTGCCCGCGCGCTGGGCATCAATGTCACCACGGTGACGCGCGCACTGTCGACGCTGCAGCAGCGCGGCCTGCTCGAAGCACGGCCCGGACGCGGCACAACGGTCGCGGCCCGCAATGGCGGCGAAAGGCCAGGTTTCGTGTCAGCGCCGAGCGACGACACCGGCGTCATCGATCTTTCCGTCAACAGACCTGCGACCTCGGCCTATCTCGATGCGCTTGGGCTGCTGCTGCCGCGCCTGTCGAAGGACCGGCACTATGCCACGCTTCAGGACTATCATCCGCCCGAGGGGCCGCTTTGGGCGAGGATGGCAATCGCCGAGTGGATGCGACCGGTGGCGGGGGAAGGCGATCCCGGCCGCGTGGTGCTGGCGGCGGGCGCCCAGCATGGGCTGGATTGCGTGCTTGGCGCGGTGACCAGGCAGGGCGAGGTCGTGCTCGCCGACGAAGTGACCTATCAGGGCATCAACGCACTGTGCCGGGTGCATGGGCTCGACCTCAGAGGCGTCGCGATGGACCGTGGCGGCATGCGGGCCGACGCGTTCGATGCGGGCTGCGCGCAGCTCCGCCCACGCGCGGTCTTCCTGGTGCCGACCCTGCACAACCCGACGACCATCACGTTATCCGAAGAGCGCCGGCACGAGCTGATAGCTGTCGCCCGCCGCCACAACGTCCTCATCATCGAAGATGACGTCTACCGCCCCCTGGCAGACAATCCGCTGCCGTCGCTTGCCAGCCTCGAGCCCGAACTGACGATCCATATCGGCGCCATGTCGAAATGTCTTGCCCCAGGGCTGCGCCTCGGTTTTGTAATCGCGCCACGCGCCATAGCCGGCCAGGTCGCAGCGGCGTTGCGGATCAACTGCTGGAGCATCAGTCCCTTGACGGCGCTGATCGGCGCGCGGCTGATAGAAGAGGGCCTGGCGGCGCGCATCATAGAAACGCAGAAGCAGGAGTTGCGCCAGCGCCAGGCCATCCTCACTGAAATCCTCGGCCGCTACGATGTCCAGAACCACCCAACCTCGACCCACGCCTGGCTGCGCCTTCCGGAGCCGTGGCGGGGCGCGGGTTTCGCTCGCACCTGCCTGGAACGTGGCGTTGCCGTGCTCCCGGGTGATGCCTTCGCCGTTGGGCGCGAGCCGGTACAGCACGGCGTGCGTATCAATGTAGGCGCTGCGCGCTCGCTCGACGATCTGCGCACGGCCCTGAACTCGATGGCCGAACTGTTATCTGCCGGCCATCTTCAATTGCCTGGTTTCGTCTAGGAATTTAAAGATGGCAGCGTCGGAATCGGTCGAAATCGCCATCGTCGGTGCCGGCGTTGTCGGACTGGCAACTGCACTCCGGCTCGCAGCTGAGGGTTGCGAAGTCCTGCTCATCGACCCCAATGAGCCGGGCTCCGGCGCCTCGTTTGGCAATGCCGGAACGATCGCCGAATATGCCTGCATGCCGGTCGGCAATCCGGCTCTGCTGCGCGCGCTGCCAAAGCTGCTTCTCGATCCCGACAGCCCTTTTTCCTTGCGCTGGCCGGCGCTGTTGCAGCTTGCGCCATGGCTGGTTCAATTCGTGCGGCAATCGCTTCCCGCCGCCACCCGCGCCAATGCGCTGGCGCTCGCCGGTTTACTGGCCGAGGCCCTGCCGGCCTGGGAAGAGATGGTGGAGGAGGCTGACCTGACAGACCTGCCGCGCCGCAACGGCTGTCTCTACCTGTATCGCCGCGAGAGCGATTTCGCCAAGGCCGCTGGGGGCAGGGCGCTGCGCGCCGGGTTTGGCGTCCATCAAGAGGTTCTGACGCCGGAAGCGGTGGCCGCGCTGGAGCCTGGCCTGCCCGCGACCGGGGCCAGCGGTCTGTACTTCCCCGACTCGATGAATGTCACCGATCCCGAGACAGTGATGCGGCGGCTGCTCGATGCCGCGGCCGACCGCGGCGTTTCGGTGGCGCAGGCTGAGATAACCGGACTGCGGGTTGAGGCGGACGGTGTCAGGCTCAGCGGTTCCGGCTTTAACATCAAGGCGAACACGGTGGTTATCGCCGCGGGCGCGCAATCGCGGGCGTTGGCCATACAGGCCGGCGACAGGATTCCGCTCGAGACCGAACGCGGTTATCATCTCGAATTTCCGACCGAAGCGCCTCTGCTCAATCGTCCGGTCTGTCCGGTCGATCTCGGCTTCTACATGACGCCGATGGCCGGCCGGCTGCGTGTCGCCGGAACCGTCGAGCTCGGCGGACTTGCAGCGCCGCCAAATGCGCGCCGGCTGGCGCTGCTCGATCGCGGTGTCAGGCAGTTCTTTCCACAACTCGGCCAGCCTTCATCCGAATGGCTCGGGTTCCGGCCATCGCTGCCCGATTCCCGCCCGGTCATCGGCCCGTCGCGCGGCAGCTCGAGGGTGATCCACGCTTTCGGCCACGGCCATCTCGGCCTGACGCTGGCGCCGATCACGGCGCGCCTGATTGCCGAGCTGATCATTGGTCGCGGCGATCCAGCGCGCATAGCACCCTTTGCGGTGGACAGGTTCGGCGCCTGAAGTCCACGCGGTCTGCGAAAAGACAACGTCGCCTGGGTTCGGAGGTGGGAGAGTGAATTTTCTACCTTGGCAATGGTCAGCTCGCACGCGGAAAGCAGACCATCTGCCAGGGTGGCGCAACCGCGACCTCAGCAGCGGCACCAGCATTGTCAGGTTTTGGCTGCCTAAGCGAGTGGGACACCAGAGCCATTCTGGGTCGATGGTCACGCTTTGTGCTTGGAAGTCGCATAGAAAGGCAATGTGGAATGCACAAAGCAGCACGAGGAGTGGACCCCGATCATAACGCGTAGGCCCCGCTAACATCGGCTGGGTCCGCAATTCAGCTAATCCGGCCGTGCTTCCGACGCGACAGCGTCCAGGAGCAGGGTAACCTCGACATTGACGCTGGTGATGGCTTGCAAGTGAAGGGGCTGATCTGGCCCAACGGGCGATGGAGACTACCAACGGGTAGTCCTCAACCGGCACCTCATGGATCTTGATCGACGTCCCCGTACGATCCAACAGCAAAAGCAAAGGAGTCGTCCCCTCGTCAGATTTGCTCGCGATGGCGGCAACTCGCTGAACATCCACATGGCTGTCAACGCGAACGTTGAAGAGTATTCGGCCTCCACATTTGTCGGCGCAGTCGCCCGCTACGGTATCGAAGCTGGCCGCCGGAAAATCTGCCGCTTGGACAATCATCTCGATCAAAACCGTCTCAAGTTGTGGCGTGCTACCTCGGCTGATCGGCATCGTCTATCCCGGAGAGTCTGGCAGGGCGGCGGGCATGACCTATGACGCGTTTGGCCGGCGCACGGCCACCACCAACACGCCGGCCGGCGGCGGCTCTGCCGTTACCACCTTGTATACCCGGTGTGGCAGCGTGATCTGCCAGGCGCGCGATGCAGGCGACATTCGCCAATCTGTTCAGAGGCGTATTCCGTATCCACAGCTATGATCAAATGCTCTTCCGATAAAGGTGTAGGACGCGATGCCCGTGACTTGCCGTGTCGCCAATTTTAGAAGTTTTGGAATAGTCGCATGGGGCCCGCGAAGGCCAGACTCCGCCAGTGCCTGAAGGTCAGCTAGTGAGGCGCGCAACGAAGGACCGGCAGTGGCCGCAAGACGTACTTTCGCGAAAACAGCTGTTATAGTGCTCGGCTGGCGGAGATAAATGATCCGGTTCGGCGCAGGCACGGTGGAGGGCTATCATGCCGCTCAAGGTCATCGGAACGGGTTTCGGGCGCACCGGAACTGACTCCATGCGAGAGGCGCTCAACCTGTTGGGCTTCGGACCCTGCCATCACATGTTCGAAGTCGATGGGAGCGCCATTCAGAAGCAGCGCTGGAGGGCCTTAGCCAAAGGTGCGTCGGCAGACTGGGAGAGTCTGTTTGAGGGCTACTCATCCTGCGTGGACTGGCCCTCCTCTCATTATTGGCGCGAATTGATCGAAGCGTATCCGGAAGCACGGATCGTTCACACGGACCGCTCGTCCGAAAGCTGGTGGACAAGTATCGAAAGCGCGTTTCAGGTGACGCGCCGCGGTCAGGTCGACCCGGACTCTCTGGGGGAGACCCTCGTTTTCGGCAAGGTCTTTGGAGGACGCGTCGATCGCGCTCACGCGATAGCCGTCTACGAATCACATCGGCACGACATACTCACCACTGTGCCGCCTGGCCGACTGCTCGTGCATGCACTCGGGCAAGGATGGGAGCCGCTATGCCGCCATCTTGGCGTCCCGATCCCGGAGCAGCCGTACCCTATGCGGAACAGCGCCGAGGAATTCCGGCGGCGGGCCGAGACACGCTAAACGGGTCTGCTTGAAGCAAGGCGAAGCCGCCCTCCACGGCCGAAATGCGGCGCGATGCGATTGTTCACTGTGCCGTGCGGGTTCGAACCCGGCACGACGGCGAAAGTGACACGGCCGGATCCGGTTGTGCCCGCCACTCAATGCACGACTTCTCTACCTCGGGGCAAAGCGACGCCAACGCCACAGCTAAAGCAGATGGCCGGAAAGGCAGTTCAGTCAGTGGTCGTCGCCTGCGGCCGGCAAAGATGGACGTGGCGGGCCAAATTCCGCCACGTCATTTTGCGAACGCGAACGCGTCCCCAAGATACGTTCAGCCCTCGATGGAGGCCAGCAAGTCGTGGTTGATGACGTCCGCGTGCGTCGTCAGCATGCCGTGCGGGTAACCCGTATAGACCTTCAGAGTGTCGTTCTTAAGAAGTTTGACCGACAGCCTGCCCGAATCGTCGATCAGCACGACCTGTCATCGTCGTCATGCATGACCAGTGTGGGCACGGCGATCTTCTTCAGATCCTCAGTGAGAAGGCCTTGATGGCTTCATAGTGAGGCTTGGCGCTACTCATCATGGTAAGACCGTATGTCCGCCTCTGCGATGAGCTGGCTCGCCCTACAGTGCGCGTCCGAGCGTTGCTCGGGGCGGGCCGAGCCGATCCTCACCACAGGAGGACGAGCCACCACATCGGCAGAGGCGACATACAGTCTTACCCAACATGCCCTGATGCTACCAATTCTGAATCACGCAACACAACAAAGGCCTTCTTCGTTCAATCGACGGCGATTCGAGCTATTAGGGCCGTCTGCGAGTCCTTATGCTGCTCATCGGATCGGCAGCGACACGCCGACGTCGGCATGGCTCAGTGCAACAACGTTCACGGAGGACGACATGTGTAGGATGATCATGGCAGTGCTAGGTCTGCTGCTCGCTAGCTTGCCGGCCACGGCGCGGGTCGTCCCATTCCCGCCAGGCTTCAAGACGCAATCGATCGAAACCAACGGCACGAGCCTTAATGTCCGCATCGGGGGACAGGGCCCCGCCGTCGTGCTGCTGCACGGCTTCGGCGACAGTGGCGACATGTGGGCGCCTGTTGCGGCAAAGTTGATGCAAGATCACACCGTAATCGTGCCAGACCTGCGCGGCATGGGACTGTCCGCCCATCCCGACACCGGTTACACAAAGAAAAACCAGGCCGTCGACATTGCCGGTATCCTCGACCATCTGAAGATCGAGAAGGCCGACCTCGTCACCCACGATATCGGCAACATGGTGGGTTACGCTTTCGTCGCCCAGTATCGCGACCGAGTCACCCGCTGGGTTGTGATCGATGCGCCGCTGCCGGGCATCGGCGATTGGGACAACATCATCCGCCTGCCGTTGCTGTGGCATTTCAACTTTCGTGGTCCCGATATGGAGCGGCTGGTAGCAGGGCGCGAGCGTATCTATCTCGACCGTTTCTGGAACGAGTTGTCAGCCAATCCGAAGGCCATCGACGAAGCAACGCGCAAGCACTACTCCGTACTTTACGCGCGACCTCACGCCATGCACGACGCCTTCGAGCAATTCGCCGCCTTTAACCAGGATGCAGCGGACAACAAGGAGTTGTTGGCGAAGGGCGGCAAAGTCTCGATGCCGGTGCTAGCCGTTGGCGCTGAAAAGTCTTTCGGCACGGCCCAGGCAGACGATCTACGCTATGTCGCGACCCATGTGACTGTTGGGATCGTACCGGGCTCCGGTCACTGGATCATGGAGGAAAACCCGGACGCTACGGTCAAGCTCATCACGGACTTCCTCGCCAAGTAGCCTATCCGCTGCCCGCTAAGGCCGGCGCGCAAACCCGACGGAGAGCTACAATGATCAGCCAGCCCATGCTGGCCAGGACATCTTCTGACGCCGAGCAATTTTGTCGTCGTGAGCATCGACCACTAGCCGATCCAAGATGGCGTCCGTTGCCTTGATGGATCGGCGGACCCTGGTGTCCAATATCGTCGCTGTGGCGAAAATCGCGAAACTCTACAGCGCGCCCGCTGGTGGAGAGCATCTTTTGGCCGCCGTGCAAGGAAGCCGTCGAGGCTCATCCAGTGGACGGGATTTGTGCCGGCGCCTGGCCGATGAACTCCAAATAGAGATGCAGCTCTTCAGGCAAGAAGACGGCCCGCCACGTTCCGTGGGGGTCGCTGGCGATGCTATGGGCAAGAACGGTCATGACGATCACTCCTCTTGCCCAGCTTCGCCGATCTGCACGCGAGATTTCCATCCCCAGAAATGAGTATTGACTTCCGTCTGCGGATGCCTGCGCCGGCAAGTGGCCCGTAGCGATAAGGACGGTTCTCGCTGTTTGAGGACCGCAACGCGTTGGCGAGTCCAGTCTGAGCGATCAAGCGCGCGCTCTGGACGAGCTCCCGTCCTCACAGAATGTTCGCCCACCGGGACAAACGTGACGCAACGGAACGGATGGTTCACCCGTAAAGTCTTGGGGAGGTTTGCGAAAGGAGACCAGCATATGACCTGCGAACGAGATGTCGGCACGTTCGAAGAGCCCGTGACCGTTTTGCTGTCCTCGGGCAAAGTCAGTGTTTCGAGCACCCGCGAAGCCGCCGAAATGCTGCTTTACCGCTGGCCCATTGGAGAAACCGCGCGCCGCATCCAGGCTCGTATGGCATGCATGAAGGTTCTCGGCGGGGGCAGCGCACCGGATGTAGCGCGCGTGGCATTTCTCAGCGCCGCCAAGGAAGCGAAAATCCTGAACGCCTGACATCGTCAATGCGTGCCCCACCACTGTCCATCATGCATCACTCTTGCAGCAAACATCCTGCGTCGATCATGCGGAGACGCCGAATGCTTGCGCGAGA
>NZ_JAMYND010000076.1:0-12939 GCF_040318885.1 Mesorhizobium sp. M0998 | reverse complement strand
GCGATCCGGTTGCTATGATGCCGACCTGCAGAGGCGCGAAGCCTAATGCGAGGAGATAGACCGGCAACAGAACGGCCACGAAGCCATCGCCCATGTCGCGCAGGGCTCGGGCCGCAAAAAGAAAAGTCGCCGGACGGATCTGCTGCACTGGTCTAGCCTGCCCTCATCACCTGCGTTGGCGTCAACGGCTTTGGCAGCGTCGCTCGACAGGGCTGGGACATCATGACGGAGTCGCGTTAGACATTCCAGCGAGACGAAGGCCATGAATTCGGGACGTGGGTCAGAATTCCCCGTGGTCTTGCTTTGGTAATGTCCAGGAAGGGGCGCATTGCTGCCATTCGCAACGAGAGAATGAAGGCCTCCGACGAGTCAGAAGTGCCCACCAACACGCTCCCACGCCGACGGTGCTTTCACTGCTTGTAGCAGTGCTCGCGGTGCCATTGTAGGAAATGAGGATGCGGGCGTTCAAAATGTCGACTGGGCGTAAGTGCTCGACCGGTTTTGTTTATGAATCCCTGCACGCTGTCGAGATCGTTGACCTGCCGGGAGATCATGATTTCCAAATCGTCGGATAGGCTGATCAACCCGCGATCGAACATCCAATGCGCGGTGCCGGACAATGCGATCCCATTGTTGATGATATCGGGACCATTGGCTTCAACCGGTCGAACATGCGCGGCGGAGACCTCCGCTCGGCCGCCGCCGTTTATCAACTTGAGTCCCGTGATCGCACAGCGCTCATCATAGGCGCGCAAGACGATGCGGCGAAAAATACGATCCCGCACGATTCGCGACGCGATGTAACTCACGCGATCACGGCTCTGCTCCAACTCAAATGGCGCCTGCTCGTCTTGAAAGCCAAGCGACGTCCCGATCTCATCAACGCGCGGCAGCAACGACTCATTGCTGCCCAGGCCGAGATCGATAATGCGGTTGAAGTCACTTAGACCGATTGGGCGGACGGCAGATTGGGCGCGACCGGAAATCCGTCCTTCCTCGTTGAGTACACTCTTCTCCACGATGCCATTCGCCCCGTTGAACGAAACAGGATTGGCGAAGTCGAGATAGGTCCCGGGCTCAATCAGAGCGAGGTACATGTCAGGCTTCGCAGGATCGGGGATGACCTGTTGGACTTTGGCTATGGCGAAATAGCCGCGGCTCTCTTCTACCTTGCTGGGCTCATAATAGATGATCCAGTCGCCTACGCATGCTTCGACGCGGCGCAGATACTGGCTAGAAACTGGTATTGCTCAGCGGGGCGGTCGTTGTAGATCGAATCTGACCGGTGAATGAAGACCCCGAATCCCATGATCTTTTTACAGTTCGTTTTTTGGAGATATCTGCCTCAGATACCAATCCGATCTTGGGAGCTTAGTCCAGGTCGGAGAAGTTTTTCCCCACAGTATCGGTCTTTGGGAGCGAATAAGCGAATAGGGAAAGCCCTCCCCTTGAAAATGCGCGGCGCTAGTTGACGGTGCAGTTCGCACAAGACCCGCACGGCCCGTCCCGACAGAAAGGAACCCGCCATGCGAAAACTCATCGTCACCGAATTCATCAGCCTCGACGGATCGCCGAGGTCGAGAAGCTGCCGAGCGTGGCCTGGCGCGCCGAATGGCGTCGCTCTCCCGCGATTGATGCGATCGAGTTCGCAGCCACCTGGCGGAAGGCGGAAGGTTTGATCCGCCCTTTGTTGCTGCTGCGTAGAAGACGTCTTGATTCAGCCACAAGCCCAAATTGCTGGATTTGGCAGCCCAGGAAGGATAGGCTTGGTTTTTGGTTCAAGTGATGGAACAGAGACTAGCCGCAATTCTGGCTGCCGATATGGCGGGCTACAGTCGGCTGATGGAGGCCGACGAATCCGGCACGCTCGCACGCCTTCGGACCCATCGCATAGAACTGGTCGATCCCGCCATCGCGAAGAACAAGGGCCGGATCATCAAAACCACCGGAGACGGCATGCTCGTTGAGTTCCAGAGCGTGACCGATGCCGTGAAATGCGCCGTGGAGATCCAACAGCGCATGAAACGGCGCAATTCGGATGTGCCGCAAGAACGGCGTATCGAATTCAGGATCGGCATAAATCTCGGTGACATCATTTTCGACGATGAGGACATTTTCGGCGACGGCGTCAATATTGCCTCGCGTATCGAGCAACTCGCCGACGTCGGCGGTATCTGCGTGACCGCAGCGGTGGCGACCCAAATTGCCGACCGTCTCGAAATTGCCATGGAGGACCTGGGCGAGAAGACGTTAAAGAACATCAGCCGCCCGGTTCGCCTCTATCGCGTTGGGTTTGATAGTTCTGTCCTGCCGGAAGTCGAGGCGAAGCGATCCATCTCGAAACCTTCGATAGTGGTGCTGCCATTCACCAACATGAGCGGCGACCCCGAGCAGGAATTTTTCGCGGACGGACTGACCGAGGACATCATCACCGAACTGTCCCGCCACCATGAGCTGTTCGTCATCTCGCGCAATTCCAGCTTCGTCTACAAGAACCGCGCCGTGAATGTGCGCGAGGTGGCCGAGAAACTCACCGTCCAATACCTGGTGGAGGGAAGCGTCCGCAAGATCGGCGACAGGGTGCGCGTGACGGTTCAGCTCATCGACACGGCGAATGACGCTCATATTTGGGCGGACAAATATGACCGGAAGCTGGACGACATATTCGCGATTCAGGATGAGGTGACCGCGGCGATCGCAGCTACGCTGCCCGGTCGTGTCGAGGCGGCTCAGCGGGACCAGCTCGCGCGGGCGAAACCTGCAAACATGGCCGCGTATGAATGTGTGCTTGCTGCCAAGGTGCTGCATCACCGAAGCACGAATGCGGATAATGAACGCGCGCAAACCTTGATAGAAAGGGCCGTCACGCTCGACCCCGATTATGCCCATGCCCATGCCTGGCGGGCCTGCATTCTTGGCCAGGCCTGGGTCCATAACTGGTGCGAAGACAGGGATGCCATCTGGAACAACATCATGGCAGCGCTGGACAGGGCGCTGGCGCTGGACAACAACGATGCCGATGTCCACCGCATCCTCGCCGCAGTGAACGTGAACAACAACGAGCTGACCACTGCACGCTACCATCAAGAGCGCGCGCTGGCCCTCAATCCCAATTACGACCTCGTGGTGGTGCAGCAAGGCGAGTTATTGACGTGGCTCGGGAGGCCGGAAGAGGGAATTGAATGGATCCGCAAGGCGATGCAGTTGAACCCGCACCACCCGGAGAGGTTCTGGAGCCATCTGGGAAAGGCGCATTTCGCCGCGCGCCAGTATGGCGAGGCGATCGAAGCTTTCATGCATCTGTCAACCATGGACTCGGCTCAGCACGCTTTCGCCGCTGCCTGCTACGGCTGGCTCGGCGACGAAATCGCGGCCGCGGCGCATCTAGGCAAGATCAGAACGCTCGATCCCCAATTCGACCTCGATTCATTTATCGCCACCCTGCACTTTGCCCAGGAGTCTGATGTGCAGCACGTCCGCGAAGGACTGCTGAAAGCCGGTAATTGCCCACCTGTAGCCAGCCCGTAACTACGACCCAGATCCAATCGGCAAAAAAGACCGGCCTCCGATGCGGACCTTGTGGCATGACCGAACGATGGGCAGGTCGGAGAAGCTTTTCCCACGGTATCGGTCTTTGGAAGCGAACAGGGAAAACCCTCCCCCTGAAAAAGCGCCGCGCTAGTTGACGGCGCATGTCGCATAAGGCCCGCGCCATTCGGCCCTGCCAGAAAGGAACCCGCCATGAGAAAACTCATCATCACCGAATTCATCAGCGTCGATGGCATTGCCGAGGTCGAGAAGCTGCCGAGCGTGGCCTGGAACGATGAGATGCAGAAGTTCAAGGACGACGAGCTTGCCGACAGCGGCGCCATGCTGTTGGGGCGCACGACCTATGAGATCTTTGCCGGCTCGTGGCCCAAGGAGACCGGAGACTTCGCCGACCGGTTCAACGCGCTGCCGAAATATGTCGCCTCGACCAGCTTGCAGGCGCTCGACTGGCAGCCGGCCGAGCTGCTGCAGGGCGCGTTGCCGGAAGCGGTCAGAGGGCTGAAGCAAGGCAGCGGCGGCAACATCTATGTGCATGGCAGCCTCAGCGTCGCGCAGGAATTGCTGCGCCACGGCCTGGCCGACCGCATCCGCCTGCTCAGCTACCCCGGTGCCGTCGGCCAGGGCAAGCTGCTGTTCCCGCCCGGCGCGCAATTGCCGCTCGAGCTGATCTCGGCCAGGCAATTCAGCAACGGCGTGGTGGCGCTGGAGTATGCGGCTGGGATGGCGTGATGAGCCAATCTCCCCCCTCGAGGGGGAGATGCCCGGCAGGGCAGAGGGGGGCGTCTCGCGTAATGCGCCAACCCCCACCGACGCAAGAGGCAGGCCGCGCCCGGTCGAACCGACCCCCTCTGGCCTGCCGGCCATCTCCCCCTCAAGGGGGGAGATCGCAGCTTCGTCCATCAGCGCCTCACCCAAGCTACCGCCCCCGCCCGCCTGCCTCCAGCTTCTGCTCGGCCGCGATCAGCATCTCGACAAACCTCGTCACCTTGGGCGGGCGGAAGCGGGCGGCGGGGTAGACCGTGTAGATGCCGCCGGAGGGCAGCCGCCACTCGGGCAGGATCTGCACCAGCCGCCCGGCGGCCAGTTCGTCCCGCACCAAAAAGTCCGGCAGCACCGACAGGCCGGCGCCGGCGCGGACCGCTGCCAGCACTGCCGGCGTTGCGTCGATCGAAATCGTTGCCTGCATGCGCACGGCCTGCTGCTCGTCATCGCCGCGCGAAAATTGCCATAGCAGCGGTTCGCGCAGCGCCATGTTGGCGACGAAGGGCAGCCCGGCGAGGTCTTGCGGTTCGCCGGCGGTGAACCGGCCTGCAAAGCCGGCGCCGCATACCATGAATTGTTGGAAGGTGCCGATGCGCCGGGCCTGCAGGCTGGAAACGGCCAGCCAGCCGACGCGGATGGCCACGTCGATGTGGCCGGAAACCAGGTCGATCGTCTCGTCGCCCAGCGTCAGCTCCACCCGGCAGGCGGGATAGCGCGCGCTGAAGGCGGCGACCACCGGCACCACCGCCGATGTGCCGTAGTCGTTGGACGCGGCGATGCGCAGCGTGCCAGTCGGCTCGGCGGCGGCCTGCGCGAGCTCGTCGAATGCATGCTCGGCCTGCTGCAGGACGTGCAGGCAGCGGGCATGGAACGTTCGGCCGGCCTCGGTCGGATGGACGCGCCGCGTCGTGCGGATCAGCAGCGTCGTTCCGACATCGCGCTCCAGCCGCGCCACCTGCTGGCTGACCACCGCCTTGGTGATGCCCAGCCGCTCGGCGGCCCGCGTGAACGAGCCGGCATCGACCACCGCCGCGAAATAGGCCAGCCGGTTCAGGTTCATGCTTCGCTCATGGCGGAGGCAGTCTCATTGTCAGGCAATGGCATACATTACGTCTATTTTGTCGGCCTTCAATACGCATTCCGCTTTTGCCATCTTGCCGGCATCGAGGCCGCCGAATTCCGGATCCCAGGAGACATCCATGTTCACACGGAGAAGCATCATGAAAACCACCCTCGCCGCCGGCGCTGCCGCGGTCTTTGCTCCCGCCGGGCTTGGCCATGCGGCAGGCGGGCTTTCCTGGAAACATTTCCCCGCCGGGCAAAACGGCTTCTTCCGCGCCCCGGTGCTGGTCTCCGGCGCCGCCGAAGCCGTGCTGATCGATGGCGGTTTCACTTACCCCGACGGCCGGGCCGTGGCCGAGGCGATCAAGGCGACCGGCAAGACGCTCACCACCATCTATGTCAGCCAGTCCGACCCGGACTATTATTTCGGCCTCAAGCCGATCAAGCAGGCGTTCCCGCAGGCACGGGTGATCGCCGCGGCCGAGACGGTGGCCGCCATCAACGGCAATGTCGAAAAGAAGCTCGCCGTCTGGGGGCCGCAACTCAAGGAGAATGGCCCGCAGGCGCTGGCCGACGTCGTCATCCCCGAAGCATTCGACGGCAAGACGCTCAGCGTCGATGGCGAGACCATCGAGATCGTCGCCGCGGAAGGCCTCGCCAACCGGCGCTATCTCTTCGTGCCGTCGCTGAATGCGGTGTTCGGCGGGGTGATGATCTTTGCCGGCGTGCATGTCTGGACCGCCGACACGCCGACCAGGGAACTGCGCGCCGCCTGGCTCGCCAATCTCGAAAAGATCGCGGCGCGCAAGCCGGCAATCGTCGTGCCCGGGCACATGACGCCTGAGGCCGCTACGGACCTTTCAGGCGTCGAGCACACCAAGACCTATCTCATCGCCTTCGAGGAAGAACTGGCCAAGGCCAAGGACGCGGCCGCACTGAAGAGCGCCATGGAAGCCCGCTTCCCCGGCCTCGGCATGGGCGTCGCGCTCGACATCGGCTCCAAGGTTGCCACCGGCGAGATGAAGTGGGGCTGAGATGGCCGCCAATCGCGAGCTGATCCGCGCCACTTACGAAGGATACGCTCATGGTCCAGCGGGCGCTGACGCCGGACGCTTGATTACGGTCATCCGCCGAGACGGTTGGTGCGCTTGCTGGCTTCGGCCTTGGCCCGGGCCTCCACCGCCTTCTCGATCTCGCGCTTCAGCTCGTCCTTGATCGCCACCGTCTCGGCCATCAGCGCCTCGACCTTCATGAAATCGAGCACCCGGTATTTCGAGACGGCCGGCCGGATCAGAATGTCGGGCCGGCTCTGGTTCAGCTTGCTGGCGATGATCGACTGCATCATCAGCTGCGTGGCGCCGAACATCAGGTCGACGGAGGTCGGAAATTTGCGGCCGGCCTCGGTCGGCGCGCCGACCACGTCGACGGCGATGATGATGTCGGCGTCGAGCTCGATCAGGTCGAACGGCACGGGATTGTAGATGCCGCCGTCGATCAGCAGCCTGCCGTCGCGCATCACCGGACGGAACACCGCCGGGATCGCCGCCGAGGCGGCCAGCGCCGAATGCAGCTCGCCTTCGTCGAACACGGCGAGCTTGTGGCCATAAAAGTCCGTTGCCGTCACCTTCAGCGGTATCTTCAATTCGGCGAAGGTCTCGGGAATGGCGTCGGGCAGGAACGCCTTGAGGATGCGCTCGACATTGAACTGGCTGACCCGCAGGCCGCCCTGCATCGCCTCGGCAAAAGTGCCGGGCCGCGCCCGCCACATGCGCGTCGCCACTTCGGCGCGGCGGCCGAGGATCGAGCGCGTATAGTCGTGGATGTCCTTGCCGGTCATGCCCGAGGCCATGCCGGCGCCCATGATGGCGCCGATCGACGAGCCGGCGATTGCTGCCGGCCTTATGCCCAGCTCGTCCAGCGCCTCGATAACATGGATATGCGCCAGCCCACGCGCCCCGCCGCCGCCAAAGGCGATGCCGAAGCTAGGCGCCATTTTGGGTGCCCCATGTGGCGGAGCTATCGAATTTGGGCAAATGCCCCCTCGCCCGGATTGTCGGCAGTTTGCGGTCGTGGCGCGTCTTTCCTTCTCCCCTTGTGGGAGAAGGTGGATCGGCGCGGAGCGCCGAGACGGTTGAGGGGTGTTGGACGGAGCTCGGTCGATGCCAAGCTGGAGCACCCCTCATCCGTCGCCTTCGGCGACACCTTCTCCCACAAGGGGAGAAGGGGGAGCCAACCGGCGCAGGCCAGTGCAGGAAAAGTGGGCTCATCCCTTGCTTCCCAGCTTCGGCCCGACCACCATGACGGCCGGCTCGGCGGAGAGCAGCTTTTTCGCCACCGCTTTCACCTGGTCCAGCGTCACCGCGTTTATCAGGGCGGCGCGGCGCTGCATGTAGTCGATGCCGAGCTTGCCGAGCTGGATCTCGAGCAGCGTTGAGGCGATCGCGCCGGAGGAATTCAGATTGTTGATGGCATAGGCGCCGATCATGTATTTCTTGGTCGCCGCCAGCTCGGCTTCGGTCGGCCCCTCATCGGCCATGCGCTTGACCACGTCGCGCACCACGGCCAGCGTCTCGGCCGCCCTGTCCGCGCGGGTCGAGGTGGTGATGGAAAGCGCCTCGGAGTGCTGGTGGTCGACGAGGTCGGAGCTGACGCTATAGGCCAGGCCGCGCTTCTCGCGCACCTCGTCGAACAGCCGCGAGGTGAAAGTGCCGCCACCGAGGATCTCGTTCATCAGCACCGCGGCGAAGAAATCCGGCGCGTTCCGCTTCACGCCGGGATAGGCGAGTTGCAGCGAGGCCTGCGGCTGGTCGTAAACGACCTCGAGCTGCTGGCCGAGCTTCAGGTCGATGTCGGGAACGGGCGTAAGCGCCTGCTTTTCCGGCAGGCTGCCGAACACCAGATCGAGCTTCTGCCTCAGCGTCTCGGCGTCGATGGCGCCGACCACCGCGACATGCAGGCCGCCGCGGGCGAAATTCGCCTTGTGGAAGGCGCTGAGATCGGCCGGCGTGATCGTCGCGATGCTTTGCCTGGTGCCCTGGTCGGGCCGCGAATAGGGATGCCGGCCGTAGATCGCGTCCAGCCATTTGCGTTGGGCGAGCGTATCGGGATCGCGCTCGTTGGCGATGATGCCGGACAGGATCTGCGCGCGGATGCGGTCGATCGGCACCTGGTCGAAGCGCGGCTGGTTGACCGCCACCCGCAACAGGTCGAAGGCGCCGTCGCGCTGGTCGGCCAGCATGCGCATCGAGCCGTAGATGCCGTCGCGTTGCGCCTCGAAGCTCATCTCTGCACCGACGTCGTCGAGCTTGATCTGGAAGGCCTCGCTGTCGAGGTTGCCGGCACCTTCGTCGAACAGGCCGCTCATCAGGTTGGCAAGCCCTTCCTTACCGGGCGGATCCTGCGTCGCGCCGCCATCGAAAACGAAGCGGATGGCGACGATCGGCACCGAATAATCCTCCACCAGCCAGGCGGCAATGCCCTTCGACGAGGTCACCTCCTGGATGTTCATGGCGGCGCGAGCGGAAAGCGCCGGCAGGAGGAGGAAGACGAGGGAGAGAATGAGGGTGGCCAGAAGAGGGCCGGCGCGCCAATTGCCAAGGTCGGCGCCGCCCCTCATCGCCCTGCCGGGCACTTCTCCCCGTATAGTTACGGGGAGAAGGGGCTGGCCGCTGTCCCGGCGCTCGCTCTGCAAACGCTGAAGATTGACGAAACCGTCGATGGCGGCGCCCCTCTCCCCGTCCCTATACGGGGAGAGGATGCGGGCAGGCAGGTGAGGGGCGGCGCCGACGCTCAAACTCATCATCAAATCAATTCCCAGCCTGGGTTTCGGGAAGCAAATAACCGGTCGTTGCGTGGTCGAGATTGAGATAGCGGGCAGCGACTTCCTTGACCTGGTCGGCGGTGACCTTGCGGATGCGGTCCGGCCATTGCTGGACGTCCTGGACGTTGCCGCCTGTGGCGAGCGTCGAGCCGTAGATGTTGGCCATGTCCTCCTGCTTGTCGCGGGCAAAGATCATCGAACGTACGAAACGGTCCTTGGATTTTTCCAGCTCGTCGCTGGTGACGCCGTCTTTCGCGATGCGGGCGATCTCGGCGTCGACCGCGGCTTCGATGTCGGCAAGCTTGGCATCGCCGCGCGGCGCGCCGTAGACGGTGAAATTGGTGTCGTCGAGCATGGTGCCCTGGAAGAAGGCGCCGGCCTCGGCGGCGATGCCTTGCCTGACGACAAGCTCCTGGTAGAGCCGGCTGCGGTTGCCGCCGCCGAGGATTTCGGACAGCACGTCGAGCGCTTCGGCTTCGCCGGGCTTTGCCGTGTGATAGGACGGGACCACCCATTGCGTGGTGAAGCTCGGCACGCTGACACGCCCGTCGGTCAGCGTCACCGTGCGCCTGGTGTTCTGCTCCGGCTCGACCGGGCGGATGCGCGGTGGCAGATCCGGGCCGCGCGCGATCTTGCCAAAGGTCTTTTCGGCCAGCGCCTTAACCGTTTCCGGCTCGACATCGCCGGCCACCACCAGCACGGCGTTATTGGGTGTATAATATTTGTTGTAGAAAGCCATCGCGTCGGTGCGGTTCAGCTTCTCCATCTCCTGCATCCAGCCGATGACCGGAATGCGGTAGGGCTGGTTCTGCCACAGCGTGGCGTCGATCTCCTCGTCGAGCACCGCCTGCGGATTGCTATCGATGCGGGAGCGGCGCTCCTCGAGGATGACGTCGCGCTCGGTCTTGATGACGTCGTCGTTGAGGATGAGATTGCGCATGCGGTCGGCCTCGAAGCCCATCATCTCACCGAGCGCCTGCGGCACCACCGTCTCGTGAAAGGCGGTGTAGTCGTATGAGGTGAAGGCGTTGTCCGAGCCGCCGATGGCGGCGACGGCACGGTCGAGCTCGCCCGCCGCATGGGTGCTGGTCGCCTTGAACATCAGATGCTCGAAGAAATGGGCAATGCCGGACTTGCCCGGCGGCTCGTCGGCGCTGCCGATCTTGTACCAGACCATATGGGTGACGATGGGGGCGCGGTGATCGGGGACGACGACGACCTCCATGCCGTTGTCGAGCAGGAAATCGGTCACGACGCCATCGTCAGGATTGTTATCCGCCAGAGCCGGCGCGGCCATCACCAGAGCCAGTCCCAAGAGCGTTTCGCGCAGCCATTCAGCCTGAAATGTCATAGATGGCTCCGGTTTGTGGTGGGACGATAGGCGGGGTTGCTGGTCGAGGCAAAGCGAATTGTTCGTCATTTTGAAGGCGCCACCGTGGAAGCCGAACTCAGGCGGCCTCGATGAACCGGATGACCGTCTCGCCATAGTTGCGCTCGTCGACAACCGAAAAGCCCGGCCCTGCCTCGAACGGCGCCGCCGCCGCTTCCTCGACGACGCAGAGCGCGCCAGGGGCGAGCCAACCACCGGCCTTGGCCGAGCGCAACGCACGTTCGCCAAGGCCTTTGCCATAGGGCGGATCGGCGAAGACAAGGCCGAATGCGGCGATGGTGCCCGCCTCGCCCAAGCCCGTCGCGTCGCGGCGGAATATCTTGGTGCGGCCGGTGAGGCCGAAGGCCTCGACATTGGTGCGGATCAGGCCGCGCCCTTCGGCGGATTCTTCGATGAAGACAGCGTAGGAGGCGCCGCGCGACAGCGCTTCGAGGCCGAGCGCGCCGGTGCCGGCGAACAGGTCGAGCACGCGCGCGCCGTCCAGTTTTTCAGGAAAGCGATGCGCCAGCACGTTGAAGACCGCCTCACGCGTGCGGTCGGTGGTCGGGCGGATGGCAATGGGGCGGGGCGGCGCCAGCGGACGCCCGCGAAACTCACCGCCGACGATCCGCATTGCTTCCCTTCGGGCCGCCGCGCGGCCGGTCGCCACCGCCATCCGGGCGCTCGCCGCGCGGTTTGCCGAACGGCTTTGCACCGCCGCCTTGCGGCTTGCCGCCGGGCTTGCCGTAAGACGGCTTGAACGATGCCTTGCGCGCCTTGTTTTCCGCCGCCTTGGCGGCGTCTGCCTCCGCCCTGCCCTTGCCGATCGGCCGTGCGCCCGGCGCCATCCAGACATTGGCCTTGCGCTGGCCCGGCGGCTCGATCGGCCGCTGCTCGCGTTCGGATTTTTTCCCACCGAAGCCGCCACGAGGCTTGTCGCCGCGGGGTTTGTCCCCGAAGTCGCTGCGTTCAGGTCTGGGGCCACGCTCGCCAAAGCTCTTTTTTGGCCCAAAGGTCCTGTCAGGGCTTGTCGACAGCTTGCCGAGCGCTTCGTCGCGGCTGCCTTCGCGGCGCTTGCGGTTCTTGATCAGGCCGCCCTCGCCGATCGGCCGGCGTTCGCCGTCGCGGGTGAATTTCGGCCGCTCGGGCTCCTCTTCGCGCTCACGCCTGACCGGCTTGTTGGAAAACGGCTTGGCGATATCGGCATCGAAATTGGCGCCGGACTCTTCGACCAGGCGCTCGCCGAGCTGGTCGCGCAGCACGCGGCCCTTGATCTCCAGCACATGGCCTTCCGGCAAATCGTCGAGTTGAAACGGCCCGTAGGAAATGCGGATCAGCCGCGTCACGTCGAGACCGAGCGCGCCCAGGATGTTCCTGACCTCGCGGTTCTTGCCTTCGCGCAGGCCGAGTGTCAGCCAGGCGTTCGAACCCTGCTCGCGGTCGAGCGTCGCCTCGATGGCGCCATAAAAGACACCGTCGACGGCAATGCCTTCGCGCAGCCCTGCAAGCGCGCTTTCCTCGACCTTGCCGTGAACGCGCACGCGGTAGCGTCGCAACCAGCCGGTCGCCGGCAGTTCGAGCACGCGCGACAGGCCACCATCATTGGTGAGCAGCAGCAGGCCTTCGGTGTTGATGTCGAGCCGGCCGATGGTCATCAGCCGCGGCAGCCCGGGCGGCAGCACATCGAAGACGGTCTTGCGGCCTTCGGGATCGCGGTTTGTCGTGACCACGCCGGCCGGCTTGTGGAACAGGAACAGCCTGGTGCGCTCGATCGGCGGGATCTCCATGCCGTCGAGATGGATGATGTCGCCGGGCATGACGTTGAAGGCCGGCGAGGACAACACCTTGCCATTGACCTTGACGCGGCCGGCCGCAATCAGTTCCTCGGCGTCGCGGCGCGAGGCCAGGCCGGCACGCGCCAGCCGCTTGGCAATGCGTTCGCCGGCTTCTTCCGTTGCCTCGACGCGACGCGGGCGCGGCTTGAAGCCGCCTTCCGATGCGGCCTGTGCCGTTTGTGCCCCATGGGGTCGATCGCCGCCAAAATCACGCTTGGGACGGTCGAAGCGCCTCTCGCCGCGCTCGCCTTCGACAGCTGCCGGCCGGTCGCCGCGCGGAGTGTAAGGCTTGCGTGGACCCTCGCGCTGTTCATAAGGCTTGCCTTCCGGACGCGGCCCTTTGCTGAATGGCCGGTCGCCGCCTTTGAAGTCGCGCTTCGGCCGCTCGCCTTCGGCAGCTGCCGGCCGGTCGCCGCGCGGCGCATAAGGCTTGCGTGGACCCTCGCGCTGTTCATATGGCTTGCCTTCCGGACGCGGCCCTTTGCTGAATGGCCGGTCGCCGCCTTTGAAGTCGCGCTTCGGCCGTTCGCCTTCGGTCGCCG
>NZ_JAMYND010000075.1:0-13156 GCF_040318885.1 Mesorhizobium sp. M0998 | reverse complement strand
GCATACACTACGTGTCAAAAAGAAATGGTTGTTCATTTACCTGCAGTAGCGATGAGAGAATTGAATCGATATTTATAGAGGCTGATAAGTTTGATCAGACCCTCTTTGAAATCCCATTTTCCTCCAAGCGCAGTGAAGTGCTAGGTATACTTGGCAAGCCTACAAAATCCGGCGCTCCATATAGCGATGTTATATTGGGCAAATATGGCGCTTGGGATCGTTTTGACCAAGCCGATCATTCAATACATGTTGAATATTTTCCTGATGCTGACAGGATAAGGAGAATAACTTTGATGCGTTCCCACGTAGTGCCGGCGACAAGCCCCGTGTAGTTCGCACTCATAAAAAAGGCTCCGCGTTATTTAGCCTCGAGACGCCGAGCACGGCCTGCTCCTTGGAGCAAGGGCACTGTCGATATCGGCTCTCTCGGACCAGTCGGCAGATTGGCCACATAGGTCCGCTCCCGCCATTTGGCGATGGTCCTCTGGTTGAGCCCGTGGCGTTTGCCAGCGCCGTCAGGTCCTTTTGACATCTCGCCCCACGGACCGCCTCTGTTGTCGTGGCGATCCTGTGCAGAACCTGGCCCATATTGCCTCCTTGATTCATGCGACAAGGATGGCCATTAAAGCCTGAGGTCAAACTTCTAGACTAGTCTAAGGCGGCTGCCAACAAAGCTGTGGCCAACTAATCTTCCGCACTCTCGCCGATATCCGCGTCAAACCAGCAACTGTAATCTAAGTCTGAAAACTCGAGCGAGAATCAGCTGGGGCGGCGGGCACTTGATCGTGGCGACACTCAATACGCAATTCCTGGATTTCTTCGATTGGTGGCATGATGAGCTGCGAGGGATCGGGAAACCGGTTAGTCTCGAGCGAAGGCGATCACTCGCGAGCGACTGGGTGGTCGCTCTAGCGGATGACGGTATTTGGGTGCGCGAAGCAAATGCGCCGGAATCTCAATCCATTCCATTGGCGCTGAAGGCGTCGGCGGGCGACATTTCCGCGCTGCTCCAAACCAGGCCTCGGCGCAAACGGTCGACTTTCGATATCCAGATCCAGCCTGGGTTGTTTCTGACGCGGCAATTGGCGACGCGACGACTGCCCCTTCGGCAAGCGCGGACCATGGCCGAACTCGACCTGTTGGCTTCGACGCCATTCGACCCGGCGCAGGTTCACATCGTCTTCGCCGAGCATACCGAACAGGGCTGTTCCTACCATGTCGTCAAGACCAAGACGCTCGCGGCAGTTCTGGAAGGGGTCCGCCGTGCTGGAGGAACGGTCCGCTCACTGTCTCTGACGGACGCGGGCCGGACGCCACAGGCCGACCGGTTGAGCATGGCTGCCATCTGGCCCCAGGCCCAACGCGATCGCCGCGCGAGGATAGGCTGGACTGTGGCGTGTTCGATGTTGCTGGGTGCCGTGCTTGTCACCTTCGGCCATACGCAATGGCGCACTTGGAAGGCTGGCACGGAGCTGGACGCGCAAATCGCCGATGCTCAGGTGCAGGCCAAGGCGGCGCGATCGTCTCTGCAGAAACGCCAGACTGGTATCGAGCAGGTCGAAAGAATCCGCAACGAGAAAAAGACATCCGCCTCGCTGGTTCGGGTCTGGGCCGAACTGACGCATCTGCTTCCCAATACGACCTGGCTGACCGACCTGTCGGCCAAAGGCGGCGAGCTGACCATTACCGGCTTTTCGACCTCCGCGGCCGAACTGATCGAACCGTTGGACGCTTCGCCGCTGTTTGCGGCGCCCGAATTCGCGGCGCCCGTCGTCAAGATTGCCGGCCAGGACGGCGAGCGCTTCACCATCACAGCAAAGATCGGAGCGCTTTGATCATGCTCTCCACCATCCTCAACGCGCGCCCGATGGTCCGCCGCCTCATCGCTCTGGCCATTGCGGCAGCAGCGGTCTGCGTTACAAGCTGGATGGTCTTCCTGGCGCTGGACAACATCGCCGTGGCAAAAGCCGCGATCGAGGAGAAGCGAGAGATTCTCGGTCAGTTGCAGGCCGTGGCGGCACTAGCAAAACGCCTCGAGGGCGTCGATCTCGCCGCGGCTACAAATCCCGAATTCTTGACCGGGGAAAGCGAAGCGGTCATTCGCGGCGAGCTACAGACGCGGTTGAACGCGATTGCGGCAGCGAATGGGGTGACGGTGCTGTCGGCCGGCAACGCGCCGGCGCTCAGCGAAGCAGGCGTGGATTTCATAGGTTTGCGGGCAAACCTGTCGGGGCCACTCGAAGGTATTCACAATGCCATCTTAGCGATCGAAACCTCGCTTCCGGTCCTGTTTATTCGAGAAGCCACCTTGCGAACAACAAGCGTTGGACCGGCGGCCGGCCGAACGGCGGACCCGGAGCTTTTTGCCGAGATCCTGTTTTATGGGCCCCTGCGAACGAAGGCGGCGTCGCCGTCTGGCGGGGCAGAGCCATGACCGGCAAATTCGCGGGGCTAGCCGTCGCTGCGGCGATTGCCGGGCTCGTCGCGGTGAACGTGGTGCTCTACAACACGCCTGTCGACACCGCACCAATCGGTTCCGCAAAGGCGCGCGATGGAGCGTTGGCCCCGAGCTCGCCGGGATCACTTCAGATTGCGCATCTGGGCGACTACACCGAAACTTTCGAACGGCCTCTCTTCAGCCCAACGCGCAGACAAGTCGTCCCCGACCCGGTCGAGCCGCAGCCAGTGGAAGTGGCTTCCGCGGCGGTCGAGCAGCCGGCAGCGCAGAATATTGCACCGCCAGTTGCGCCGTCACTGCTGGGGATCAGTATTCACGGCGGATCGGCGAAAGCGCTGCTGCGGATCGCGGGAGCCGAAAGTGCTTTCTGGTACGGCAATGGCGAGACCGTCGATGGCTGGACGCTTTCGGCGATCGACAAGAATCAAGCCGTATTGGAGCGGGAGGGCAAGATCACCCGCCTCTCGCTTTATCCGTCCGTCCAGGATGGCCAGCCTCTAGGGAGCGTTGGCCAATGAGCGGCGATCGTTTTGACGACGAAAGCACGAGCGCCGGCTTTTCGCTCGTCGCGGTGCTGGTCTTCATGCTGATCGTCTCCGCCATCGTGGTTCCCTTTGCCGTGACGGCAAAGACACGATTGATGATCGCCAACAATGAGGTCGAGCAGGAGCGGCTCTCGCTGCTGGCCGAAGGCCTGGCCAATGTGGTTTCGAGCGAGTTGGCCGACGGTTTTGCGACGGAAAAGCTGCCGCCGAACTCCACGCCGACAGCCTGCCGGTCGGGGGAATTCACCTTCGATGTCCGGATACAGGACCATAGCGGGCTGATCGATCTCAATGCCGCGGATGCTTATCTGCTGTCGCTGGGTTTTGCCTCGCTCGGTTTCGATCTTCAGACGTCCGAAGAACTGGCCGAAGCGGCTATCGAGTTTCGGGGCAGCACCAACGCTTTCGCTGCACAGGCCGCGGAGCGTGCAACCTCCGTCGGGCCGGGTCAAGACAAGCAGGCGCCATTCGAATCGGTGTCCGAATTGCAGGAGTTTTCGGCGCTTGCTTCGACGCCGCTGCATGATCTCCATGATGTCTTCACGGTTTTTTCGAAGCGCGGCACGCTCAGCCTCGACCGTGCTTCTAGCCGCCTCCGAACAGTCCTTGCCGGTGCATCAGCGAGTAGCGCTTCGATCACGCAAGGTGCTACCGAGGCTTCAGCCTATTCGGTCGAAGTCATAGCAAGGCGAGATGGATCGGGAATTACAGGCCAGGTCGGATTTGTCGTCGAGAAATTCCCGGCCAGCGCGGCAGGCTTCCGGCGTCTTTCAGGAAATCCCGTCGCAGAAGCCACCGACCTTGCAGGGACGGCGACATCCTCTGGAAACTGCGACGCGCTTTTCGGAACTGAGGCAGCACAGATCCTGAGGGGATTTGCCTCATGAACGCGGCTGCCCGAACCTCCAGCGTCGAGGCGTTTCTCGCCTTTCTGGAAAGCGAGAAAGTGCTCACCGCGCACGCAGCCCAACGCGCTTTGGGAGCGGCGAAGACATCGGGGCATCCGTTGGACACGGTGATGACCGAACTCGGCCTGATCGGCGAACAGGAGCTTGCCGCCAATCTCAGCCGGTTCATGAATCTACCGTCGCCTGCCGACATTCCAGAGCAGTTCAACCCCGATCTGTTCTCAAGTGTTCCGCTGGCCTTTCTGCGCGAAAACGCCATTCTTCCGCTGGAGATCGATGAGAAGCACCTGCTTGTTGCCGTCGCCGATCCGTTCTCGTCGGCGATGATCGATGCACTGGCCTTTCACTATGAGCGAACGCCGGCGCTTAGAATACTTCCAAGGCGGACAGTTATCGAATGCATCGACCGGATCGAGCAGTCCGCCAAGGGCGCTGTGTCATCTGATGTAGACAGTGCGACCTCCTCGGATTTCGGCCCTGATGATCTCGAACGGCTGAAGGATTTTGCCCGTGAGGCGCCGATCGTCCGCTTTGTCGCCGATACCATCCACAAGGCAGTCGACGCGAGAGCCACCGACATCCATATCGAACCCCTCGAGGATCATGTTCGTATCCGTTTCAGGCACGACGGCATGCTGTCCACCGTCGATACTGCACCGGCCGCCATGCTGTCCGGCATTTCGACGCGCATTAAAATCCTGTCGCGGCTCAATATCGCCGAACGGCGGCTGCCGCAGGATGGACGCATGCGCATTGCGGTGCGTGGCCGGGATATCGACCTTCGCGTCTCGGTCATTCCGTCCATTCACGGTGAAGCCATCGTGCTCAGGATTCTCGACCGCGCCGGCGTCGAGCTGCGGCTGGCAAAACTCGGCTTCGACGATGCCGCACAGGCCAAGATCAGAAGCATGTCGCAGTCCGCCAACGGCATCGTGCTGATCACCGGGCCGACCGGCAGCGGCAAGACCACGACACTCTATTCGATCCTTGCCGAGCGCTCCCGGCCGGACGTGAAGATTTTCACGGTCGAGGATCCGGTCGAGTACCGGATGGCGGGCATCACGCAATTGCAGGTCAACCCGGCGATCGACCTCGATTTTGCAGCTGCGCTCCGTTCGATCCTTAGACAGGATCCCGACATCATCCTGCTTGGCGAAATTCGCGACCGCGAGACGGCGCAAGTCGCGGTCCAGGCGGCTTTGACCGGCCACTTGGTATTTTCAACACTGCACACCAACAGTGCGGCCGGAGCGCTGACCCGCCTTCGCGACATGGGCATCGACGGCTATCTGCTCGGGGCGACGATCCGAGGCGTCATCGCGCAACGATTGCTGCGCCGCGTCTGTCCAGCTTGCCATGGGACGGATCAAACAGGTTCCACCTGCCGCACCTGCAATGATTCCGGCTATAGCGGGCGCACCGTGACCTACGAAATGCTGCAGGTATCGCCGCGTATCGCCGAGCTTATCGACCAGGGCGCCGGTGAAATGGAGATCGGCAGGGTTGCGGCGGAAGACGATCTCGTTCCGATGGCGTTCCATGCAAAGGCGCTGGCGCAGTCGCAGGTGACCACAACGGAAGAAGTCCGGCGCGTCATCGACCTCAACGGAGGCGGTTGATGCCGGCCTTTGCCTATCGCGCCTATCTTGTCGATGGCAGCAGGGAGAGCGGCGTTCTCGACGCGTCGACCAAGCAGGATGCAGCCCGCAAATTGGCGCAACAGGGGCGCCGGTCCTATCATCTGGCTCCCGTAAATAGAGCAAAGCAATTCGTTCGGCTGCCCGGACGCGGTGCGCTGACATTTACGCGACGGGTCGATCTCAGCCGCCTGTTTTCCGAGCTGTCGGTGCTCTTGAACGCCGGTTTCACCGTCGATCGCGCCTTGAGCGCGGTGATTTCGGGCGAAGGTAATCATACGCGGCGCCAGCAGTTGCAGTCCGTGCTCGACCTCACGACCGGCGGCCGCCCGATTGCCGAAGCCTTTGCCAGCCTGCCGGGGATCACATCCGACGTGGCGGCCCTGCTCGCCAGCGGCGAACGCAGCGGCAAGATGGCGTTCATCTGCCAAAGGCTGGCCGATACATTCGAAGCAAAGGCAAAGCGTCGTGCAGCGATCGTCGAAGCGCTGACTTACCCCACCTTTTTGCTGGTGGTCATGAGCGGGGCGCTCGTCATTCTGGCGACGGTGCTCGTGCCCGCGCTGGAGCCGATCTTCGAAGGCTCGTCGGCGGCAAAACCGTTCACGATGAAGCTGCTTTCCGGGCTCGGAACCGTTTTCACCGACTACCCCTTCGTGTTCCCGCTCGCGGCAACCGCTGCTTTGCTCTTCTATCTCTTTCTGTCGCGGTCGGCTGGGGCGAAGGCGTTGTTCTCGCGCTGGCTGCTGAGAATTCCGTTGATCGGGCAGCTGGTCAAGGACACGGTGATAGCGCGCTATCTTGAGACTTTGTCCCTGCTGCTCGGCAATGGGGTGGCAATGACCGAAGCGCTTGGCCTGTCGGCGAACGTCTCCCGGCAGAGTTCACTATGGGCAAGTTTTACCGCGATTGAAGATGACGTAGCCAATGGCGCCCGCCTTCATAATGCGATCGTCAAGGCAGGCATTTTCGACAACGCGACGATGTCGCTGATTTCACTGGGCGAAGACGCCAACGCGCTTCCCGTCGTGCTGGATCGTGCCGGAAAAATGCTCCAGGCGACGCTGACACGACGGATCGACACAGTGCTGAAACTGCTGACTCCAGCCTTGACGATTTCGCTCGGCTTTCTCGTCGGCAGTCTTGTCATTTCGGTGATGACAACAATCCTCAGCATCAACGATCTGGCGCTGAAATGACGAGCGCGCCTCAAACCTGCCAACGAGAGCAAGCGACAGCCGGTTTCACTCTGGTCGAGATGCTGGTGGTCTTGGCGATCATGGCTGTCATCGCCGCGATTGCAGCTCCGGGCATCGCCAGAAATTATCGAACCAAGAACCTGGAAACGTTGACGAGCGAGATCACCACCCGACTGCGCTTGTCACGCACATCTGCAATCGCCACCGCCAGGCCGAAACAGATCGTCATCGATCCTCGCGCCGGCGCGATACGTTTCGATGATCGAGACACGCTCGTCCTGCCCGAAGACGTCGAGATGACTGTAACAACGGGCCTGGAAACCGTGGCTGCGGATCGGCAGGCGACTTTGACATTCCTGCCGGACGGCAGCGCTTCCGGGCTGGACATCGATCTGCAACGAAAAGGCCAGACGGTACGCATCGAGGTGAACTGGCTGACCGGGCTTGCGACGCGGCGGACACTGCCATGATCTCGCAGGCAAACCCTGCTTCCGGGGAAGACGGGTTTTCGATCCTGGAGATGATCGTCGCGATGACGATCTTGGCGCTTGTTCTTGGTATCGCGAGCCAGTCGATCGTGATGGCCAGCCGCAGCATCGCGGCTGCCAAGGCACAGGTCGAAGCCGCTCGCGCGGTTCGCGAGATGCTGGCCGATCACCAAGCTGGTCTCGGATCGAATTCAACCGCCTCCGATGCCGCGCAGCCCGGCTGGAGCCTGAAAACCCGCACGATTGAGATATCGAACGCGAAACTAACAGCGATTATCATTGAGAGAACCGGCGCCGCGGGTGCCGGGCGTGGCGAGCCGTTTCTGACGTTTGTTCCCGTCCAGGATACGAACTCTCAATGAACCGCCCCTCCGATGTTTGCGGGCAACAGCTAGGGTTTCTCTTCCTCAAACCCAGGTTCGAATTGCGCTCCCCGGGTGGAACTCGCAAGTCCTCGGTATCGGTCGAGGGATTTGCACTGATCGACGTGCTGGTTGGGCTCGCCCTGGTCGGCGTCATTTCCTCGCTGATGATTGTCTTTCTCGGACAAGCCCGCACGATGATGCGCATCGAGAAGGCAACCGAGATGCAGATGGAGGTCGATGCTGCCTCGCGGTTTCTCGAAACCGCAATCAGCCGTGCAGAGCCGCTGCCGTTATCAAAATCGTCGCCCGAGAATGTGATCTATCTCAGCGGTGAGCCGGGCCGAATCGAATTCAACGGCGTTCAGGCGATCGGCTTCAGGTCCTCGGTGCTGCGGGAGATCACCGTTTCCCTTGGAAGCGAAGCTGAAGACATCCTGACCATTGTCCAAAAATCACGGCGCGGTAGCGACAGCAGCAGATCAACCGAAAACCAATCAGTTCGACTGATTGCTGGTGTGACCGCTATAAAATTCGAGTATCTCGACGGCTCGCCAGGAGCATCTCTGTGGTCGGACAGCTGGAGCGCCCAGCGCCGCCTGCCGGCCGCCGTGCGGTTCACGATCTCGGTCGATCGGGACGGTGCGACCTACTCATCCGCGGGTTTTGCGCGCCTCGAGTTGGCAGATCACCAAGCGCAGCCCATGAACTGACGAGTTCCCATCCGGAGCTTGGTCAGTTGGTGATGTCCTGATCCTCGCCGCTCCCGTCGGGCTTGCCGTCGCGGCCGAAGGTGCGGATCATCACACCGGTCGCATCGGCCTTCACTTCATAGGAGTAAGGCTTTCCCCAGGGATCTTTCAGCCCGGTGGTCCCCTTGAGGTACGGCCCATTCCAGCGCTCTTCGCCGGCAGGTGCCGCGACCAGCGCGGACAGGCCTTCCTCCGAAGTCGGATATTTTGCGTTATCAACATAGTAGAGTTCGAGGGCGCTCTCGATGTTGCGGATTTGCGCCTTGGCCGCATTGGTCCTAGCCGAGCCGAGATAGCGCAGAACCTGCGGGGCAGCGAGCGTGGCGATCAACGCTATGATGGCAAGTACCACCAGAAGCTCGACCAGCGTAAAGCCGCTTTCATGATTTTCGCTTTCACGGCAGTATTTTCTGCTTGGTCGAATGAAACGGAGAGAAGTCATTGGAGTGATCCCATGTTCCAACCTGCAAATTGTTCCAGCACCCAGGTGCAGCCAAGGCCCGTTGCGATGAACGGACCGAAGGCGACGCGCGCCCGCGCGGCCGCTGGACCCACCGCGACCACCTGACCACCGATGAATAACAGCGCGCTTGTGCTTGCTATGAACAGCAAGACCGGCAGCAGCAGCGGGTTGATCCAGCATGCGGCGGCGCCAAGCATTTTGACGTCACCGAGCCCGAGACCGATGCGGCCGGTCATTGCGAAATGACCGCGACGGACGAGCCAGACAGCGGACAAGGTTCCAGCAGCGAACAGGATTTGGCTAGGGACCTGATCTAGTTGTGTCGCAGCTTGGAAGCCAAGGCCCGTGCCAGCCAACGCCAGATTGAGTTCATCGGGAATTATCAGCCTTCGGAAATCCGCGGCTGAAATGGCGACAAGGATTGCCGTCAGAGCGATCGTTGCGGCCAGCACGAGTGACAAGTGGGCGCCCATCAGTATTTCAGTCGTTTGAGATTCTGTTGCAGAGGGGTTCCGCCGCGGCGCTGCTGGATCGGCGTCTGCAGGCTGATCTTGCCGCGGAATTCATCGGTGACCTGCCGCGCCTCGCTGATGTCGCGGATAACGCGCGGACGAATGAAAATGATCAGCTCGGTCCGCCCGACGCTGTCGCTCTTGTGCTTGAAGGCGTTGCCGATGATCGGGATGTCGCCGAGGATCGGCACCTGGCCGCGATCGACATTGTTGCGTTCCTGGATAAGGCCGCCGAGCGCCAGGCTCTCGCCGTCATTGACCAGCACGCGCGTCTGGATCTTCCGCTGCTGAATGGTTGGCGAATCGATGCCGGAGCTGGTCGTCTTGGTGACGTTGCTGACTTCTTGGCTGATATCGAGCATGACACGGCCGGCATTATTGATGCGTGGCGTGACCGTGAGTATGACACCAGTATCCTTCATCTCGACCGAATTTACGATCGGCGCATCGGCGGTCGATGTTCCCACAGCCTGCTGCGTGATGATCGGCACCTGGTCGCCAACCTGCAGGATCGCCTTCTGATTGTTGAGCGCCATTATGGTCGGCGCCGAAATCACGTTGACATCGGTGATGCTGGCGAGTGCGTTCAGCGTGACCTGGATGTTGTCGGTGGCGTAGGTCCAGCCAAAACCGGGGAAGCTCGCGCCGGTAAATCCGCTCGCAACGTCGGACAGCGAGATCTTCATGCCGTTGTTTTCGAAGAACCAGCGCAGGCCGAACTTCAGCTCGTCGTTCAGCGTCACTTCGGCGATCACCGCCTCCAGCATGACTTGCGTCGGCAGGATGTCGAGCTTAGCCAATATGTGCTGGATGCGATCGTAGTCGCGTGCCGTGGTCTGGATCAGCAGCGCATTGTTCTCGACATCGGCGACCACCTTGGCATGGGTGGGCGACTGTTCGTCCGGCGCCAAAGCCAGCGAGGGGGACGGGCCGGTCAATGGCACGGGAGTCACCCCGTCCGACTGCAACGCGATCGGCGTCATGTCGGGCGAGACGTTCGCGCCGGCCATCTCGCCCTCGGTTTTGACCGAAGTGCCGAGCACGGAGCTCAGCACGGCAGCCAGTTCCTTGGCCGGTCGGTTCTGAATCTCATAGACGAAGAGCTGGTCCTCGTTGGTCTCGGCCAGCTTGTCGAGCTTGCCGATCCATACCGCAGCGCGGCTGAGATAGGCCGGGCGCGAGGTGATCACCAGCACCGAATTCAGCCTGTCGTTGGGAATGAATTGGATGATCTTGGCGCCAGGGCCGTTCCTGGTGCCGAAGATCGAATCGAGCTCAGAGGCAACGGCTTCAGGCCTGGAGGTCTTCAGGGGATGAAGCGCGACCGACATGCCGCGCATCCAGTCGACGTCGAACACCGAAACCGCTTCGCGAATGGCATCGAGATCGCTGTTGTTGCCGGCGACCGTGATCAGATTGCGGGTGGAATCGACTCTGAGCACTGAGCCTTGTCGCGTGATCGGCTCGAGGATGGTCTTCATTTCGTCAGCTGCGATGTACTGCAACTGCAGCACCTGCACCTTAATGCCAGGGCCGGAGGGCGAGACCGACGGCACACTGACGGACGGCGTGCTGGACATGATGTCGGACAGCGGAACGATCTGGTACGTGCCGGCGCGTTTGGTGATCCCGGCATTGTTTACGGCAAGTGCGGATTCCAGGATGTCGACCAGTGCATCCTGCGATACAGGTTGCGACGTCTGCAGCGTCACCGTCCCCTGCACGCGCGGATCGACGATGTAGTTGAGATGCAGCGCGTCGCCGAGCACGGCTTTCGCCGCTTGTGCGACAGGTGCGTTGACCAGATTGAGTTCGAATTGACCAGAACCATCGGCCGTTACTTGGGCGATTGGCGCGCTAGAGGAGACGAAATTACCGGAGCCCTGATACTGCGCACCGGAGAAGCGCTGGGCTTCACCTGCCGCAGTTAAGGGATGGGAAGCGTTATATCCCGCCCGCAGCGGCGAGTTCTTTGCATGCAGGCTATCAACGGTTTCGGTGAAAAAGTCCTTGCCAGACGGGGATGTGCAGCCTGCACATGCGAGCAGCACGCCAAGCAGTACACCATTACTCAGATTGATTGACATCAGCCCGATTCCCCTAAGATTTTAGTCTAGAGTTTCCTCAAGATTGGCGGTGGAATTGCTGGCGATATTTCGGGTCTATCCACAAGGTAGGTGACGCCGTAAGCAGGATCGGGGACCTACTGAAATTCGGACGCATTTGCCCTGCGCACGCGGATCCCGTTACGGTCGTTTCAGCGGGCGATGAAAGATTGGTTTGTCTCGGTACAATGAGCCTCCAGACCCTCGCAACTGGTCGGCGTCGAAGAAATTCAGGAACGGCCCGTAGAGTGCCGCCATGATCTGCCGCCGCCACCCACTATTCTTCACCGAGTGTTTTTCAGATGAAGAGATGAAGAATACTGTTGCACCGCTGCTGGTGTGACACGGATATCAGTGAGGACGCGAAAGATGATTAGCTATAGCTTCTGTTGGCAGTGACCTTACCGGCCGTTCGTGGTTGGGAATGATTTGGGATTCCGTAGGCAGTCGTCCATCGAGACGGCCCGCCGAGTGCCTTGTCAGAACCGCCATTTCCCGCTGCAGCGCCGGGATCGTGCCCGCATAGGCGCTGTACTGGGCGAGTGCGTGCAGGCCATGCGCATCAGCCGGCGTTAGGAGCAGAGAAGCAGACTGTCCCCGATGCCGACATTTGCCAAAATGCTCGACCAGCAGGTTGTTGCCAGCGGTGTTTTCTATGGCGCGCCATGAGCAACTAACGCTTCGAGAAGCGTCGATTGTCATGGACAAGCTCGGCTTTCGCCCGCGTTCTCCCTGCAGGCGCAGTTCGATCCCATTTCCTTGTTATTCAAATAGCCTCATACCAAAGCCGCCTTCCAAAGACGGCTTTGAATCACTCTTGGTCGATTTAGAAATCCCTTTTGTTGAGATACTCCAAGTAGAGGGCACCATACGGGTTGAATTTGAAGTCGTCTTCTTCGTACGCTTCGATGGGTAGTAGTATCCCATTATGGCGGGCTGACGTCAGCCCGATGCCTTCGGTAAACATTTCGTCGGCAACGCGGTCGATTATCGAGCTGAGTACCAGCTCGTCGTCGGAGAGGCTCCTTGGCACGAAGACCTCTGGCAGACCAACGAGATGGAAACCGACGCTACAGAGGAATTCTCCGTCAATTAACGGCCGCTTGCTGAAGGCAAGGCGGCAAGTACGTGCTAAACTCGGGCCGTCCTCCGCGTTTTCCGCATCACGGCCAAGTTGTTTCCATCGAGCCGCACCGTGCGCAATGCCAGCACTCTCGCCTTTTGCGGCAATAGCATCACTGTTCAGTGCATGCACGATTAAGCGAAGGGCGATTGCCGACGTCTCAACGGCGATTTCGATATTCATATGGGGACCAAGTACATAGATCACGCAACCGTGCTCATGGACGGCCGCTTCGTCCTCTTTAGTCCGTCCCCCTTTATGTACCCGATCCCAAGACGCATCGAACGACTCAACCATGCGATCGTCTCGCGCGTCCTGCGAAAAGTGCATATCGATCTCAAACCCCGGGGCGAAACTGTCGATTGCAGACTGAATTGAGCGACACAGCTCAGAATATCCACCCTGTCTTCCCAGAATGCAGAGCACATGGCGGGGCTGAAACTCTGAAAAACTCATCGATGTAAAACCCACAATGCTAGATCAGACTGTCGTTTAATTGGCACCTTTGCAAAAACCGACTTGTGTGAGACGTGAGATAAGCACGCCGGCAGGGAGAAAACTCAGAATGTTACTTTGTTAGTATGACCATAGATAAAATTGGAAT
>NZ_JAMYND010000074.1:0-13953 GCF_040318885.1 Mesorhizobium sp. M0998 | reverse complement strand
TGGTGCCGTCGCCGGCAAGGTCGTTGGTCTTCGAGGCCACTTCGCGCACCATCTGCGCGCCCATGTTTTCGAACTTGTCGGAAAGTTCGATTTCCTTGGCCACCGTCACCCCGTCCTTGGTGATGCGCGGCGCGCCGTAGGCCTTGTCGATGATGACGTTGCGGCCCTTGGGGCCGAGCGTCACCTTGACGGCGTTGTTGAGGATTTCGACGCCGCGCAGCATGCGGTCGCGCGCGTCGGTGGAGAATTTGATTTCCTTGGCAGACATTTTTTATCCCGTCGAATTTGGAATGGAACGGTCGCCGCGCGGAACGCGCTGCGCTTGTTCTTTCAAATACTGGAGCGACCTTTGCGCGCCTTGAGGGACACGCGCCGCTCCAGTCAGGCGGCCTTCTTGGCTTCGACAGCTTTGTCGATGACGCCCATGATGTCGGCCTCCTTCATGATCAGAAGGTCCTCGCCGTAGATCTTGACCTCCGTGCCCGACCATTTGCCGAACAGGATCAGGTCGCCGGCCTTGACGTCGAGCGGAACAAGCGCGCCATTCTCGTCGCGTCCGCCCGGGCCGACGGCGATCACTTCGCCTTCCTGTGGTTTCTCCTTGGCATTGTCGGGAATGATGATGCCGCCCTTGGATTTGGTGTCGCCTTCGGCGCGGCGAATGACGACGCGATCGTGGAGTGGCCGGAATTTCATGGAGAACTTCTTTCTGGGGCCAGCATAGGCGGCCGCTACCCCTGATATAGGCGCGTTGGCACTCGATAGATAGGAGTGCCAGAATTATTTCTGGCCAATGGCCAAGAATTCGAATGATATAATTCGAGACGCCAGAAATTCGTTCGGATGGAGGAAAACTTTCTGCCGGCTTGAATTTCGCGGATGCGGGTTATTATTCCAAAGATCAAGTAAAGGAGGCCGCGACCTTGTTTGGAACTCAATTGAGGCGCATAGGTAAAACTTGTTGATTTGGGTCGAGTTGGCTTTGTGTCAGAGCCCCGCCATTCACCACCGAATTCTCGAAAATGAGTGCATGCGCCGGTCCGGCGCACATCTCGTTCCGTTCGGATCCTGGAATGAAACCGACGCTGACCACGGATGTACTGGCAGCGTCGGGCATCGTCCCGGCGGTTCGAGTGGGACTGATACGGAAAGGCGCAGCCGCCCGTTTCCGCGGAAAGCCGCAATTCATGACCAGCCGCACCACAAATACAGTCGTTCGCTTCAAGTCGGCGTTTTCGCTGCCCGGCTTTGATACACCGCAACCGCCCGGAGAGTATCGGGTTGACCATGACGAGGAGGCCCTCGAAGGGACTTCCCAGATCGCATGGCGCCGCGTGGCCACCTTCATTCACCTCCGGCGATCACCGCGAGCGGTGCTACGCAGCAGATGGTGCCGATCGAACCGGCATTGCTTCAAGCCTCGCTGGAGCTGGACGAGAGACAATCATGAGAACCACAACCCTGATGCAACGCAACGCACGCCCAGTCCGCCGCGAAGCCGCAACGCATCTCTTTGCCGTCGGACAAGCTGTCCGGCTGAAGAGCGGCATCGGCACGTTTCCAAAGGCCGCGGAAATCTACCGCGTCACAGCAAGGCTCCCGCCGAGCGGAAATTCGCTGCAGTACCGCATCCGCAGCGACGTCGAACTTCATGAACGGGTGGCGATGCAGGACAGTCTCGAACCGGTCGACACTTCGCCCGGTGACAGCACAACGCTCATCGAAAGGATCTTCGAACGTGTCAAAGGGACAGAAATGGTTTAGCCGGAAGATCGGGAACCCGACGCAGGAGAAGGTCCCGCCCAAGCCTGAAAGCGTATTCGGCGCCCACACCAGAGTTGCAGCCGATATCAATGCCCTGCGCGGCAAGGGCAAGAACTGACGTAGCGACACGGGCACGGATGACGATGAAGATCGTGATCGAATTCTATCGCACCCGAACCTCGGACGATGCGCATGCCGTGGTCGGGCGCGAGACGGCGCAAGCGGCCAACCTCGACCATGCGCTCGAGATCGCCAGGCTTTTGGCCAAAACCTTGAACATGCCGCAGCGGCCGGACGCCATGACGATCGCCGACGCGAAGGGCGCAACGCTCTATTCCGGCGTTCTGGCCACGGAAGCGATCAATGAGGAAAGGCCAACGCCATGAGTGCCCGTAGCAACGAAACCGATCGGCAGTGCAACGCCGCCGGGCTTGCGGTCTGGGAAAATGAGGGTGGGACATCGGGACGCGACTTCGCGGACCGTCAATATGGCCGCCGCGTCGAGGCGGATCGGTCCTGGACCGTCTGTCATGTCTTCAGCGGAATTCCGGCGCTGATCGACGTGGTGCCATGACCGGCCTCAGCCGGTCGGATGCGACGCGCAGCATGTTGTCCCTCAATCAGCGCAATGCCGAGTGCCAGAGGGCGTGGGTTGCGGCGCCGCCAATTGCCCCACACGAGGCAGCGGCGGTCAATCATGACGCTCTCCTTCCCAAACCCCAGCCGCAGATTCGATGAAGTGTGCGATTTTCGGTAGGTAGGCCCCGAATCACGAACGTTCTGATAACACCGGAATGTCGCCTCCTGGAGCAAGCGACCAACGCAGTGCCGCAGTCGAGAACGGCTAGCACCGTCGTTGCGGCCAATATGGAGGTCGCCAGCGGAATGGCGCTCACGTTTGCGACATTTGTTGCCGTGTGGTTGCTGTTGATGGAAACGGCTGCTCCCACGAAACAGCAGTCCTCCAGAGACAACTAATATCTGCAGGCTGGTTGCTGCCACCATCCGGCCGCGTTGGTCGCCGCGAAAATCGCGCAGCGACACGCGCGTCCCGTCCTGCGATGTCAACGTGATGTCCTGAGCCAGTCCGATTGTCGGCAGGCGCTCGTCCTTCGGCGCGTCGTGCTCACTCGCCCGCGCTATGACCAGCGCCAAGGCGTGACTGCGTCTGCTAGGGTCTCAGGCCTTCAACTCGCGTTTGAGCTCCTCGAGGAAACGCCAGTCCGTTCCGTTGGACAGGATTTGTTGCGGGCTCGACTTGATCATGCCGGTCTCCTGCATGCGCAGCGCATAGAAGCGCACGCTGTCTTCGGCGTCGAACACGCGCCACTTGTCGTGCTGAGCACCGTTCAGCGTCCCAAGCGCTTCGTCATAGTTGGGTAGAAAGCCTCGGTCGACGAGCTGCTGTGCCGCCAACGACGGATCAGAAGCGCACAGGTCAGCGGATTTGAGAATGGCGCGCAACACCCGCTTCGTCGCGACCGGGTATCTGCTCACGTAGTCCGCATTGCCGGCAACCATGCAGCAAAAGTATTGCGACCACGGGCGGTCGGTCCCGTTGTTGACGATCGTATGGCCGATCTTCCGGGCGTGCAGGATCTGCGGTTCGGGCGGACCTGCCATGTAGGCATCGACCTTGCCGTCGATGAACATTTGCATTGGGGCTTGTTCACCCTCCACCCACTCGATATCGTGCATGGGATCAAGCCCGACATAGTTGGCCATGAGAGCCGTCAGGATGTGAGGATGCGACTCCACCGACCCTCCCCCGACGCGCTTTCCACGCAGATCCCTGATGCTGCGGACGCTGTCGTTGCCGATCAACTCGAAGCAGCCGGAATGCACGCCGATCAGCACTTTCACCGGCACGCCGGCGTCGATGGACCTAATGTGCATCGACGGCATGTTCATGTCGAAATCGATCAGGCCGGCGGAGAGCCACTTGGAATTGTCGATGTGGGTGTCGCCTTCGACATATTGGATATCGGTGAAACCGTCGGCGCGCAGAAGTTCTCCGGCAAGGTAGATGGACGCCCAACAGTAAGCGCCTCCGACCCACTGCCCCAAGCGGACGGTTGTCGTTTCCAGAGCAGGCTCCCCGGCCGCACTGGATGTGCGAACATTGAAGAGCCCGGCACCGCCGATCGCCGACAGGCCGGTCAGGAATATGCGACGATTCTGCATTAGCTTCATCGGGACGCTCCTTTGGCAAATTGATCATCCCTAGGAATCAACCAAATGACCCCAATAGAGGACGGACAATGCGTGAGCGCGCCGAGTAATCGCGAGTTGGAGCACGCCCTGTTAAAGGCGGGAGTCTTCTCGTTCTTCAGTCGCTGGCCAAGAACGCTTTCAGCCAACGATTAACGACCATACGCCTTCTCAACGTTCGTGGCGAGGGCAATGCTCTCAGCCAAGGCCAAGCCCTTTTACGGAACCCTCGTACCTTCCAGGGCGCTGACAAAACGGATCCATCGGGTAATTGCCAAAAGGCGCCTTCTCGAACCAATTCGAGACGTTCGAGTTCATCCCACGTGACGACTGGATCGGGTCCAAAGTTCGCGTTGGCAGAGGGCTGGCTTGCGCCACGGACGCTGCACCCATCCGCTACGGCCATCTTGTCCAGGCGCTCTTCATAGGTTGGGCTGGACTTCCGGACACTCCTGTCGCGCCTTGTGGCGACCGGGCTTGAAAGAAGCCAACCAGGTATCTGTAACGTGCCTTGCGAGCTGACGTTGGGAAGTTTCCCCGAGCGAGGCGAATAGGGAGCAACGGCCATGGAGCTCAAGGCCGTCCGATCGCTGATCGGTCTAGCTGCCCGCATCATTGTATGGCCCATTCAGCGCAGGAGCCGATCTATCTCATTAGGCACAGTGATCCCTAGCTTGGCCGACCGATCCACCGCACAATTTCATAGGCAGGCATCGATCGGCGAAAGCCCTTCAGCGTCAGTTCGCCAACGGCGACGGACTCAACCAGGGATTCGACGGCACCAACGACCCGCTGGCTGACGAGAATCTGGCGTGGCCTGGCTTCCTCGCATAATCGGGCGGCGTGGTTCGACACTGTGCCTATCACTGCATAATCGGCGCGCTGATCGAAACCGATCCGCCCGATGGTTGCATGGCCTCGGGCGATGCCGATTCCGAAGCCGAGCAAGTGATCGCGCTTGCGCCATTGCTCCGAATGCTCGTCAATCGCATCACGCATCGCCGTAGCCATGCAGACGGCTCTCTCGGTATGGTCGGCGCAGGGCAGTGGATCGTTGAAAACCACAACGATACCGTCGCCCACGAACCGCTCAAGAGTTCCCTCGTGGCGGACGATTTGTTCACCAAGACAGGCGTGATATTCGCCAAGCACCGCCATCACCTCCTCGGGTTCGGCAGTTTCGGCGAAGGCTGTAAAGCCGCGTAGATCGCAAAAGACAACGGTCACCTCGCGACGGTGACTTTGCAGAAGCGCGTCGCCATTTCCCGCCGCAAGGATCAGGTCGGCGACTTGCTCGGGCAGGAAACGCCGGAGTCGGCCCATTCGCTCGATCTCGATCACCTGATCCGCCAGGGTCTGCTCGAGCGAGCGGTTCCAATTGGAAAGCTGTGCGGCCTGTTCCTGGAGGAGTTGGGCCTGACTTGCGACGGTATCGTGAAGCGCCTTCTGGCGAAGCATCGAGCGCACCCGCGCCAACAGCGCCCTGTGCTCGAAGGGCTTTGTCAGGTAGTCGTCACCCCCGGCGTCCAGCCCCTCGACAAGATCACGCGTATCGGCCTTCGCGGTGACGAGGATGACCGGAATCGCCTGCAGCGAGATGTCCTGCTTGAGCAGGCGAACCACGCTGATACCGTCGAGCTTCGGCATCATGATGTCGAGCAGGATCAGATCCGGCGTGAGTTCGCGAGCTTTTGCAAACCCCTCTTCACCATCGGCGGCGGTCGCCACTTCGTAGCCATTCGCCTCGAGGCGCATGCGCAGGATCTCGAGGTTTTCCGGAGTATCGTCGACCGCGAGAATTCGGGGCGGATCATGCAAGACGTTGTCTCCTTCAGGAAAGGAACTGCCGAACCATTGCGAGCAGCTCGCGCGGACTGAAGGGCTTGGCAATGTAGCCATCGCAACCTGCAGCAAGGGCTTTCGCCTCATCACCCGACAGCGCGTAGGAGGTGACGGCGATGATCGGGATGTGCCGCACCGTTGGGTCAGCCTTGATGCGGCGGGCCGCTTCATACCCGTCGATCACCGGGAGCTGAATGTCCATAAGGATCAGGTCTGGCCTGTGCGCTCCCGCTGCAGCGATGCCGGCGGCGCCGTCCGCCGCCTCGATCAGTTCGTATTCGGTGGTGGCAATGAGATCGCGGATGATCTGGCGGTTGTCCTCGGTGTCTTCCACCATCAGGATTCGTTTGCTCATGCGGCCCTCACTTCCTCATTCACCCGGATTGGTATCTTCAGCCGGAATGTCGATCCTGACCCGAGCACGGACTCGACGTCTATGGTCCCACCATGCATTTCGACGATGCGCTTCGAGATCGCCAGGCCGAGACCTGTGCCACCCTTCTGCCTGGTGCTGCTGTTGTCGACCTGCTGGAATTCTTCGAAGATGAGACCCTGGTCCTTGGACGCGATGCCGGGACCTGTATCCCGGACGGTGATCTCGAAATGTCCGTCTACCGCGCCGGCAAGAATGTCGACCGCACCCGTTTCGGTGAACTTGACGGCATTGCCTGCAAGATTGAGCAGGACCTGCGTCAAACGGCGTTCGTCCCCGCGGCCGATTGGAAGGTTCTCGGCAACAGTCGTTGAAAGCTCAAGACCCTTCGCTCGTGCCAGCGGCTCGACAGCCGTAACGGCCAATCGAACAACCTGCGCGACCGAGTAGTCCTCGATCGCCAGCGTGAGCTGGCCGGCTTCGATCTTCGAAAGGTCGAGTACGTCGTTGATGAGCCCGAGGAGGTGGCGGCCGTTTGCCTGCACGCGCGCGACGGTCGTCTTCGCCTTGTCCGGGAGTTCGCCGTAGATGCCGTCGACCAGCAGTTCTGTGAAGCCCAAGACCGAATTGAGCGGTGTCCTGAGCTCGTGGCTCATATTCGCGAGGAACTGGGACTTGTGGCGGCTGGCGGTCTCCAGCTCCCGGCCTTTCTCCTCGATCTCGCGGAACAGCATGGCATTCTGGATCGCGAGCACCGATTGGGCTGCGAAGGTCTCCAGCAGGTGGACGACTTGCTCATGGAAGGCACCTGGCTTGTGGCGCCTGACGACCAGTGCACCGACGATCTTGTTGGGCCTCAGCAGCGGAACGATCAGGATACCGCGATATCCGGCATCGACGATCGTCTTTCTTACAAGGAAGGATGAGGTCTCCTGGCCGAGGTCGGGAAACTGCACCGGCATGCAGCGCCCGGGTGCGTCGCCGATCCCCATGTCGGCCAGCCCGATCGTCTGGTGTGAGACTGCGGCGATAAGCTCATCGCTCATACCGAAGTTTGCGCGCGGACGGAATTGCTGCCGCGTGCTGCTGAACACGTAGATGGTGCCAGCATCCGTCTCCGACAACTGGACCGCTTTGGCGACGATTGTTTTCAGCACCGTGTCGAGATCCAGCGTCGAATTGACCGCCTTGCTCACCTCACCAAGCGCCTCGAGCTCACCAACAGACGCGGCAAGCTCGCGCGTTCGTGACTGCACCGCCTCGAAGAGCCGCGCATTCTCGATGGCGATCACCGCCTGGTCGGCGAATGTCTCGACGAGCGCGATCTCCTTGGGATTGAAAGATTGCGGCTCAACCCTCGTCATGACGAATACGCCAACGAGATCACCTTCCCGTAACAGCGGAGCAGCGAGGACGGTGCGGAATCCGCCGGCCTCAGCGATCAGGGCAACGCGGTAGTCCGGATCAGCGGTCACGTCTTCGATTTGCACCATCCGCCGTTCTTCGATTACGCGCCCCACGGCGGAGCCCCGGCCTGCGGCAAGCGCTGGAAGTGGATTGGCGTCGACATAGGCGCTGAAACTGGGCGGGTAGCCATGCGTCGACACATAGCGGAATACGCCATCCAACAACTGCACGATACCACCCTTGTCGGCACGGCAGAGCCTGACAGCCGATTCCACCAACGTATCGAGCACAACCTGCAGATCGAAGGTAGAGCGGCTGATGACCTTCAGAACGTCTGCAGTGGCTGTCTGCTGCTGAAGGGCCTCGTCGAGCTGCTGGGTGCGCGTCTCAATCTCCTGATACAAGCGCCCCAGCTGGTCGGAGGTCTGGTTGACGTTAGCGGCGAGCACTCCAAGTTCGTCGCGATTGGCGACGGCAACGTGTTGGGCGAAGTCGCCGGCCGCTATCTGACTGAGACGCGTCTCGATCTTCTTGACCGGTTCGATCAACGACCAGGAGATGATGTAGCCAAGCGCAAGCGCGAGCAGGATGCTGCCCACCGCAAACGAGACTACGATCAGTCTGGACGTGCCGTACGCACCCTCGCTCGCTTCGATGGCCGCCACCATGTCGGCTTCGGCCATGTTGACCAGCTGGTCTGTCAGCCGCTCGAGGCGGTCGGCCGACGGCATGATCTCGTCCAGCTGAACCTTGCGCGCTTCGTCCGTGCGACCGGCGCGGACGAGCTCTGCCACGTGCGTCACCCCGGCCGTCAGCCGTTCGTACTCTTGCCTGACCTGGCCAAGCACTTCCACTTCGGCTTTGGCGACGAACTCCATGCGGTCGAGGTCATAGCCAAACTGGTTGAGCTGGCGCAGCGCCCCATCCAGCATCCGGTTGTCCTGAAGCAACAGGGCGGTGGAGATGCCGTAGAGCTGGGTGGTCGTATCGTGCTGCACCTGGCGATAGGCCGCGATCCTGCGCTGCAGCTTGATCAGCTCGTTGGTCTGATCGTTGACCCCACTCAGCACCTGCAACCCGACGGCCCCGAGCACGATCAGCAGGCCGACGATCGACAGGAACGCGATCAAGAGCTTGGTCTGGACGCGCGCCGGCAGCCGGGCAACCCAGCCAACGAGCCGGTTCGTTATGCTATTTGGATTCGTCCAAGAGGCTGACAAGGTCATCCCGGAACTCCTCCAAGTCGAACCGGACGCCAAGATACTGTACTCGCAAGATGCCATTGGGGTCTACGAGCGACGTCAGCAAGGTATGGTCGACATCTCCGTCCACCGTTTTCTTCGCGATGACGCCGTATTTCCGTCCAACCTCATGGACAATCGCCGGATCACCGGTAAGAAACGACCAGCCCTTCAGATCGGCGCCAAAATTCTGTGCATATTCCTTCAAAACATCGGGCGTGTCGCGCTCCGGGTCGACGGTGATCGAAACGAAGGCGATTTGGGGTCCGAACGCATTACCCAACTCCTCCTGCACGCTGGCCATATGGGCGGTCAGCATGGGGCAGACGTCGGTACAGTGCGTATAGATGAATGAGACGGCGACCACCTTGCCGCGAAAGTCGTGCAGCGACACGCGCACACTATCCTGCGATACCAAGGTAAAGTCCGGCGCCTGTCCGATCGTCGGCAGGCGCTCGTCGTGCCGCGCGTCGTGCGCGTGTGCCGGCCCGGCCATCAGCGCCAGCACCAAGATGCGCGCCGGCCACTCGCTCACGTTTTCATCTCGCGCTTGATCTCGTTGAGGAGGCGCCAATCCGTGCCGTTGGCGATAATCTTGTTAGGGCCGGCCTCAATGAAGCCGACTTCGTTCATCCGCAGTGCGTAGAAGCGCATCGTGTCTTCGGGGTCGAACTCCCGCCACACGTCGTAGCGCGCTCCGCGCAAGCCCTCCAATGCATAGTCGTATCGATCGGTGAACTTGCCGTCGACCGATAGTTGCGCAGCCAGTTGCGGATCCGACACGCAGATGTCGGCGCCCTTGAGGATGGCTCGCAGCACGCGTTTGGTCGCCACCGGGTGTCTGTCGACATAGTCCGCGCGGCCGGCAAGCATGCAGCAGTAGTGTTGCGACCATGGCCGGTCGACGGTCGTATTAAGGATCGTGTGGCCGACCTTCCGGACGCGCTGCTCCTGCGGCTCGGGTGGCACCGCCAGAAAGGCATCGACCTTTCCTTCGTTAAAGAGTTGCATCGAGCTGACGTCCGGGTTCGCGACCCACTTGAGATCGGTGGCGGGATCGAGACCGACATAGGCGGCCATGAGGGTCACGAGCACGTGCGGAGCTGACGTCAGCGCGAACACGCCCACCCTCTTGCCCTTGAGGTCGGAGATGCTGTTAATGCTTTCGTTGACGATCAGTTCGAGGCAGCCGGAGTGCAGGCCGGTGACCACCTTTATCGGCATGCCGGCTTCGATCGCCATGATGTGCGCTGGCGGAAAGTCGGTGGCGAAATCCAGTTCGCCGTTTGCGAGCATCGCGAACGGATCGGAGTCGACGGCCAAGTCTATGTAGCGTACATCGGTGAACCCTTCGGCGCGCAATAGCTCCCCGGCGATATTCTTGGGTGCTTCGCAAAGGGCGCGGAACGTCCTTGGCAAACGCACTGTCGTGGTCTCTGGCGCCGGCTCGGCATGAGCCAATGTCGGCACTTTGACGAGGACCGCGGCGCCGACCGCCGACAGGCCCATCATGAAGTGGCGGCGGCGCTGGACAATCTCCATGTCACGTCTCCTCTCCCCTCGGCACGAGCAGACTCAGCCTTTCAACTCGCGCTTGACCTCGTTGAAAAAGCGCCAATCCGTGCCGTTCGCGATGATCTCGTTTGGGCTCGACTTGACAATCCCGGCTTCATGCAGCCGCAGCGAGAAGAACCTCATCGTGTCCTCGGGATCGAAGTCGCGCCAGTTAGAGTATGGGAGCTCGCGGAGCGACTGCACAGCGTAGTCGTATTGTTCCGTGTGTCCGCGATCCACCAGAAGGCGTGCCACCCGTTCCGGTTCAGCCGCGCAGATGTCGGCCGATTTGATGATCGCCCGGATGACCCGCTTGGTGGCGGCTGGATTTTTCTCGGCATACGCGGCGTTGACCGCCAGCATGCAGCAGTAATATTGCGACCACGGTCGGTCCTTGGAACTGTCGAGGATGACGTGGCCGACTTTGCGGGCGCGGAGGTCTTGAGCCTCAGGCGGAAAAGCCAGGAAGGCGTCGACCTTGCCATCGGCGAAGAGCTCGGCCGGCTTTGCCTCGCCGACGATCCATTCGATGTCGCGTTGCGGATCGAGGCCGACATAGGTCGCCATGGCGCTGACGAAGATATGTGGATCCGACGATAGATTGCCGCCGACGCCGACCTTGCGGCCCTTGAGATCCGCGATGCTCTTGATGTCCTCGCGTCCGAACAACTCGTAGCAGCCGACATGCACTCCGGAGATCACCTTGATCGGTGCGCCAGTGTCGACCGGAATGATTAGGGCCGTGGCAAAGTCAATGCCGAAGTCGATGTCCCCGCGCGCCAGCATCTCGGTCTGGGCGATACCGGCCTCGGCGGCCACGAAGCCGAAATCTGAGAACCCCTCTGCGCGGATCAGATCCTCGGCGACGTACTGCGGAGCGATGCAGATACCAGGCGCCGCCGCAAAGCGGGCGGTCGTGGTTTCAGGTGCCGCTTCGGCGGCGGCCGCGTTGCGGCCCTTTGCAAGACCCGCGGCTGCGAGCGCAGACAGGCCTGTAAGGAAACGGCGACGGTTCTGGACAATCTGCACGAGTCTCTCCTTCCCTTGAAAAGGCAACGCGTATTGGCGATAGGTCTACGTCTTCAGCTCTCGCTTTAGCTCATTGAGGAAGCGCCAGTCTGTTCCGTTGGCGATGATCCTGTCGGGTGTGGACCCGATCAAACCGATTTCCTTCAGCCGCAGCGCATAGAAGCGGACGGTGTCAGTTGAATCGTAGTCCCGCCATTTCCGGTAGGGCAACTCGCTGATCGCTGCGAACGCGTCATCGTAGCGGCTGGCGAATCCGCCCGCGACCAAGCGCTCGGCAACCAAGGCCGGCGCGGCGGTGCATAGATCCGCGGCCTTGAGGATGGCGCGCAGCACCCGCTTGGTAGCAACCGGATGCGCGGCCACAAAATCGCTGTTGCCGGACAGCATGCAGCAAAAATATTGCGACCAAGGTCGGTCCACTGTGCTGTTGACGATCACGTGCCCGACCTTGCTGCGCCGCAATTCCTGCGGGTCCGGCGGAAAGCCCAGGAATGCATCGATTTCGCCCCGCGCGAACAGCTCCTTGGGCTTGACCGCCGGGTCCACCACCCAGTTGATGTCGCGCGCCGGATCGAGCCCGACATAGGCGGCGATGCTGGCGAGGAACAGATGCGGCCCCGAACCGAGCCCCTGGACGCCGACGTTCCGGCCTTTCAGATCGACGACGCTGTCGATCCCGTGCTTGGCAAACAGCTCGAAGCAACCGGGATGGACGCCCCCGAGCAGAGTGAGCCGCGCACCGGAGTCCAAGGCGACGATCGAATTTGTCACGAAGTTGAGGCTAAAGTCGATCTCGCCATTCGCCACCGCGGAGGCCGTGGCCGCACCGGGGCCTGCCGCGACATAGGCAACCTCGGTGAAGCCCTCAGCGCGCAGCAGGTCCTCTACCACATACTGTGGCGCCACGCAGATGCTAGGGATCTTGGCCAAGCGAATGCGTGTGGTCTCCGGCCCTGGCTCGGCAAGAACTCGAGTTGGAGCGCCGACGAGGCTTGCGGTGCCGGCAGCCGTCAGGCCGGCCAGGAAGCGCCTGCGGCTCTGAATGATTTGCATGTCTACGTCTCCCCTCGAGACCAGATGGGATCAGGTTTTCAGCTCACGCTTCAACTCGTCGAGGAAGCGCCAGTCCGTTCCGTTGGCGATGATCTGTTGTGGGCTGGACCTGATCATGCCGGTCTCCTGCATGCGCAGTGCGTAGAACCGCAAGGAGTCTTCGGGATCGAATTCCCGCCAGCGGTCGTACCGAATGTCCTTCAGAGTTTGGAGCGCGTAGTCATAGCTGGTCTCAAAATCGCGATCGACCATCTGCTGGGCCACACTTTCGGGATCTGACACGCAGAGGTCGGCGGCCTTGAGGATGGATCGCAAGACCCGCTTGGTCGCCACCGGGTATCTTGTCACATAGTCCGTCGTGGCCGAGATCATGCAGCAGAAATACTGCGACCACGGGCGGTCGACGGCATTGTTGAGGATCGTGTGGCCGATCTTCTTGGCGCGCAGCTCCTGCGGCTGGGGCGGCGTCCCGAGGAATGCGTCGATCTTCCCTTCGACGAAGAGTTCCGTCGGCTTGACGTCGTTAGTCAAGACCCATTGGATATCGTTCACTGGATCGAGTCTGACATAAGCGGACATGAGGGACAGCCACACGTGCCGCGAGTTGTTGAAACCGTTCACGCCCACTCTCTTGCCCCGCAGATCCGTGACGCTGCGAATGCTCTCCTTGGCGATCAGTTCGAGGCATCCCGAGTGCAAGCCGGTCAGCACCTTGATCGGCACGCCGGCGGCGATCGACGCGACCTGGTTCGGCGCAAAGTTCACGGAGAAATCGGTCTCACCGCGTGCGATCCATACCGATTGGTTGACGCTTCTGTCGCCTTCTATGTAGCGGACATCGGTAAGACCCTCGGCGCGCATCAGTTCTCCGGCGATGTACGCACCTGCCCAACAGTAGGAACTACCGACCCACAGCGGCAGACGAACCGTGGTCGTTTCCAACGGCGGTTCCGCGTGGAGTGACCCTGGAACACCGACGATACCGGCAGCGCCTGCCATTGCAGCGCCGGCTAGGAACCGGCGGCGGGTTTGGATGATCTGCATCAGAACGCTCCTCTTCCGATTGGCAAAAGCAATACTGGCCGGAACCGAGGAAAAGAGGTTTCAGCAGAGGCAGATGGTCTGGTGAGCGCGACGAGTAGTTGTGGAACCTAGCGCGCCTAGTCCGATGCGAGAGTCTTGCGCTCTCAGTCGCCGGCTCATTTATTAGCAACAGACGATATGCCACGATACGCCCAATTTGCGTAGGTAGCGAGCGCAAAACTTGCTACGCCGAACGTCCCGCCAGCGCCTCGCTGTCATGGAGACTGTTTACGGGGTTGCGAATGGCCAGTTCAAGTTTGCTGCGGCCGGACCCACCCGCTGAACGTCCGCTATCGTTCTTCGGACGCCAAAAGCCGCCATTCCGCTGTCGTGAAGAGTTTCGGGCGCCGGCAGGCGTACGAAAGTCCCCGAGGAAGGAACCCGCGGGCCACAGGC
>NZ_JAMYND010000073.1:0-14293 GCF_040318885.1 Mesorhizobium sp. M0998 | reverse complement strand
GTGTTTATGGGCAGGCCTGGACGAAAGCTGCGACATTGCCGCTGCCGCCCTGGCTGACATTGGCATCGCAGCCGTGGCCCACCTGTACGCCGGCAGCAATGTTGCCGTTACCGTCCTGGGTCAGAATAGTGGTGTGGTTGGAGCCGAACTGGCCGACGCCGGCCACGTTGCGGTTGCCGTTCTGGTAGGTGGCGCCGTAGTTGCCGGCCCCGTCCTGGCCGATAGCCGAAAGGTTGTGGCGGCCGCGCTGCTGGCCGATCACCTTGTTGAAGCGGCCGTTCTGATACACCCGGATACGGTTTTTGAAGCCGTTCTGGGCGCCGCCGGCCGAGTTCGACCAGCCATATTGCTCGATGCGCACGTCATTGGCCATGGCCGGAGCGGCGGCAGTGATACCGACAAGAGCGGTAAGCGCGGTTGCGATGAAAGAATTGCGGATCATGAGAGCGTCTCCTTTGGCGGACGGGACCGCGGTTGAACGGCTTCTTTTTAGGAGATGCCGTTCGAACTAAGGCTGAAGGCGGCGTTCAGCTGGGGTTCAGGAGGGCTTGCGCGGGTCGTGGCTGCGGCGGTCAGGCCGCTATTCGCTAGGGCAATGGGTGGAGCACACTCGCCAAGGGCGGCCGGTGTTGGACATTTCTATACTTGGGGTTGGCCGCTTCCGGCCCACAGGCTGCCGGACGGCAATGCGCCTCATGTCGGTCGTCAAAGTTAGCTTTGCAACTGCCTTAAAGAGGACATTACCGGCCACCGCATTGGTGATCGCGGTTGCGCCACAAGCGGACCACGTGTTGCCGTTGGCCACACGAGCGCCTCCACCTGTCCAGCAACGAGTCCGGTCGGCTCAGTGGAAGGTCGTTTTATAGTGGAGGCCCGGAAACGACGCCTCGCCGGGTCGCAGCGCCGCCTGCCCCATGGGATCACCTTTTAGAATACTGAGGAAGAATGCCGCGGTCAGCGTCTTGGCTTGATCGAACTGCGGACCGGAACCGGAACCGTATGCGAACATCATGTGCCCACCCTTGTCGAATACGGCCAACGCCTTATCTCGACTTCCGATGCTATCATGCGCCCATAGGGCATTGAATTCCGGCTTCACCATCTCGTCGTCAGAAGTGACCAGTATGAGCGTCGGCACTTTGACAGCCGCAATGCCAGTGGCGCCGAATACCTGCAGCTCGCCGCCCGGAGCTGCGAGAACGAGCGCCGCCACGCGGCTATCCCAAATGGGTGGCATCGGCTCCGCAAACGGGTCCGCAGCGCCGTAGAGTTTGGCAATCGTTGGCTCGAAACCTACAAATTGGCATGAGTCGCCATACTTCTGGGCCTCATTTGCAGCGCACCAGCTATCCAGGGCTTTAAAGTCGACCCGAGCGCCTCCCGCCTGGAGCGCAGTCGCTCCGCCCGATGAATGCCCCCAGACGCCGATGTGGGAGGTATCTATGAGTCCAGCGAGTTTGCCACCCGGGGCTGTCAGTGTATCGGCGTAGCCGATCACACGAAGCACGTTGGCAGAACGATAATAGAGCAATCGGCGAACGTCGAATCCGGTATCATAGCTCGAAGCGAAGACAACCAACCCGTAGGTCGCGAGAAACTGGCCCCAGCGGGTGTAGGCTATGCCCGGCATCGAGGATCCGGGGATCAGCACAAGCAGCGGATAGGGACCGGTCGTTGCCGGCGGTGCCTCCGGCGTCGTCTTCAGGATTGCGCCGGCGGGAGCTGGCGCAGGACCAGCAGCGGGATACCAGACCCATGTTTCCAGCGGGTGCTCACCAGTCACGTCAGGTATCGTGAACTTCTGAATACCGATCGCGAAAGGACCGGGCTGGCTGAAATCGGTTGCGATCGCGGGTGTCACTGCGATCAGGGGCAAGATGACAAGCCAAGGCAGCAGAAGAAAACCCAGGACAGCCTTGATCATAACGTGCCTTCCTGCGCGGTGCCAGGCTGCCGCTACCGTTCACCCATGACGGCAAGACGTCAAGCCCGAGTGCTGCACACAGTCCATCTATATGGTACGTTCGATCGTTTTGCTGCCCTGAGTCTTCGCTTGAGTGGACTGAGAGGAGTTGCAGCTTTAGGAACGTGCGGAACGGGTCAGTTCGAGACTCGGACCCACCGGATTGAATGTCTGCATTCTCACGCGCTCATACCAGAACCGGCCGGACCGCTCCCGGCCCCACAATGGTCGGGGCATTGTCACTTCAGACCGCTGGGCTTCAGGCCGCCGTGAGGGGACCGGAGAATTGTTTGGACTTTGAAGGTGGTAGCGGGAGACCGTTCTCTCCGCTTTCAACACTGCCACCAATCCCCTTCGAACTAAATGTCGCCGCATAGCGGACACCAGGCCATGGCGACGGCGCAGTGATGTAGCGAGACACGGTTCTCACGCGAGGGACCATTCGCAACCGCGTATCCCCTCACTACGGTACTTGGAGAAGAGCTTATGCATCCCATAGCTTGAGGACGATCCCGAGACACCGCCTGCTCGATCCCGCGGTGGCGGGAAAGCCCATGGCTGTCAATCGACACCCACGTTTCAGGCGCAATCTGGCCGTCGCCATTGGGGTCCTTGTTGTCGCAGTCGGGCTTGCAGCAGCGTGGTGGAGACCCTGGGAGCCACCGCTTCGGCCCGCCGCTCTGACAGCCAATGCGAAAGCCGATCCCCGGCCATCCCTCGTCGTACTTCCATTTGACAATCTCAGCGACGACAAGGCGCAAGGTTATCTGGCTGACGATTTCACCGAGGACCTGACCACAGAACTTGCACGGGTGCCCGGCCTGTTCGTCGTATCGCGAAACGCGGCTTCCACCTACAAGCACAAGGAGACCAAACCCGCTGAGGTCGCCGCAGCGCTTGGTGTCCGGTGCATTCTGGAGGGCTCGATACGCCGGGTCGGCGACGACATGCGTATCAACGCGCAATTGATCGACGGCTCGACCACCGGTCATCTCTGGGCAGAACGTTTCGACGGCCAATGGACGGATGTGTTTGCGCTGCAGGACAAGGTCGTCGTCAGCATCGCAGGCGCGCTCAAGCTCCGTCTCGTCAGCGTTCAAGGCAAGGCAGATGTCGCGGGCGGCACGCGCAATCCTGCAGCCTACGAAGCTTACCTCCAGGGCATGGAAATCTACAATCGTCGCAAGGCTCCAGACGAGTTTGCGCAGGCGGTGAGGTTTTTCCAGCAGGCGCTGGAACTCGATCCGGATTTCGGCGCAGCGGCAGCCTCGCTCGCGTGGGCCTATTGGGACATGGACGGGCCGCGGATCAAAGCTTTAACCGTTTCGGATATCGGTGCGCTGTACAACGCCTACAAGTACCTGGGGGAGGCGGCCAAGCATCCTTCGCCGTCCTACATCAGCTCGTCGCCAGTTTGCTGGTTCGCGAGCACCGGTCCGACGAGGCAGTTGCGGTTATGTTCAAGGCAGTGGCGCTCGACCCGAGCGATCCCCTGAACTATGTCGGGCTGGCAGAGGCCATGAATTTCAATGGCAGGCCGAACGAGGCGCGCAACTATCTCGTCGCAGCCGACCGTGTAGGCCCAGGCGGGATGACCATCGGCACTACCAGGCTGGGCTGGCTGCATTTGGCCAGGGTCGTTCGAGGAAGCTGTCGACTACCTTGAAAGGATCGATCTCCAATCGCCTGATCCATGGCCGAAATTCTATGGCCTGCAGGTGTTGGTTTCGGCCTACGCACATCTCGGGCGCGGTGACCAGGTCGCGGCCTATAGGGACAGGCTCAGGAACGTCATGTTGGAGCGAAAGGATGGAGGGGCAAATCAGCTGGTCACGCAGAGGTATTTTGTGTTCAAGAACTCGGCTGACATCGGGCGTCTGCTGGACGGCCTGGACAAGGCCGGGTTGCCGGAGTTGCCGGAAGAGGTCAATCTGGATGCGAAGGACCGGCTTACCGGTTCGGAGATCAGGTCGCTCATCCTCGGTCGTGAGCTGCGCGGGGGAGGCGCATGGATAGATAAAGGAACCAGTTGGGTGCAGCAGAACTTCCTGTGCGACGCCATTCCGAAAGATCAGACAACCTGCGGTGCGATCTTCCGCAATCCTGCCGGGACGCCGGAGCGACGCAACGAGTATACGGCAGTCTTCCGTTTCGATCGTTTTGAGTTTTCGACCGTCAAATAAGACCACCCCGGACCTGCCGGCGATATTCCATTCCGAACCAAAACTGCTTGCGGACCTTTCTGCCCGCTGATCGCGCCACGATGAGCGCAACGCAACGGTTTCGACCGACGCAAGGTGATGATGCACTAAATGACCGCCTCAACGCTTCGCCTTCGGTGCCTCCGCCCGGAAGTGGACATCGCGGGTGACAATGCTGGAGGTCATGTTCGCGCCAGAAGTGGCCGTCTATGGGTAGGTTCGCTTCCAAATGGCGGCTTTGGGATCAAAAGTTCGCGTTCGCGACAGGCCGGATCGCGCGCCCATTCCGTCATTCGTGCGAAATTCTTTGCTGCTAAAAGCCGCCATTCGGTCATATGGCCGGCGACTTCGCCGGCGACCTGGCGGTCGCGGTCGAACGGGAAGCAGCAGTTCGGCTGCAGCAGAGCGAATGACCGCATTCGGCCGATACTGTTGAAAAAGTCCGGCGCACCGCAAATCGCCACCGATATTAGAATCCAGTTCCACCCCGGCGCATTGCATGGAATCAGGATTCAATTTTGGGGTCTCTGCGGAACGCCATCCTACGAAAGTACCACGGGCGACCGCGACGCGGACTTTTTCAACAATATCGGCCGGAAGCGACACCGATACCTAGATTCCGGGCAGGACTGGGCACTCAGCCTCAAACTTCCTAGCACTCCCTATTTGCTGTTTTGTAGCCTAGAGTGGGCCCAAGATGTCCGACGGAGAGCGGCAGTGGTAGTGGACCGCGTTCAGAGAAGAATGGCTGCCATCCTTGCAGCCGACGTGGTCGGCTATAGCCGGCTTATGGGCAAGGATGAGGAGGCTACGCTTGCGGCGCTGAAGGCCCACCGTGAGATCATCGACGGGCTGATTGCTGAGCACGGTGGCCGAATTTTCGGGAGCGCCGGCGACAGCGTCATCGCCGAGTTCGCGAGCCCAGTGGAAGCGGTGCGGAGCGCCACCGAGATCCAGTTGGCAATCCACCACCGAAACTCGGGCTTGCCCGAGCGGGAACGCATGCTGTTTCGCATAGGTATCAATCTCGGGGACGTCCTTGCCGACGGCGACAATCTGATGGGCGACGGCGTAAACGTCGCCGCACGCCTGGAGGCGCTCGCGCCGCCAGGGGGTATCTATGTCTCCGAGCCAATTCATACGCATGTCCGCGACCGGCTCTCGCTCGATTTTCTCGACATGGGCGAGCACAGGGTAAAGAACATAGCCCGCCCGGTACGAGTCTATCGCGTTCCGCTCGCCTCGGAGGATCAGGCCAGGTCGCCATTCCGCGGACTGGACGTCTTTGATTTCGACCATGCTGATATCTTCTTCGGTCGTGCGCGTCCGATTGCCACCTGTGTCGACAGGGTGGAACAGCTAGTCGCGAGTGGCAGAGCGTTCCTTCTAATCTATGGCATGAGCGGCTCGGGCAAATCCTCCCTGCTTCGCGCTGGACTGCTTCCCGCCATCTTGCGGCCCGGCGCGACTGCCGGGATCGTGCTTTGGCGCCGCTGCCTCATCCGGCCGTCGGAGGGATCTGACACGATCGCATCTTTCGTCGCTGGACTCCTTCAAGAAAGTGCCCTGCCAGAGCTCGCGAACGAGAGAACAGCCGCCGAGCTGGCGGAGCTCATTCGCGGCGCGCCCGACCGAGTTCCGGCGCTGATCCGCGCCGCGCTTGCCAAAGCCGCCGCTGCTGCGAACGTCTCCGCCGCGCAAGCACGCTTGGTCCTCGCTGTAGACCAGATGGAGGAGTTGTTCACTACACAAACGGGGCCGGCGCGCGAGGCATTCATTCGGCTGCTCGCTTCGCTCGCCACTAGTGGCCTTGTATGGGTGATCGCGACAATTCGGGCTGACTTCTTTCACCGCTGCGGCGAAGTTGCGGGCTTTTCGGCCCTCAAGGACGGCTTGGGCAGTTACGAGCTACTGCCGCCGACCGGTGCGGAGATTGCGCAGATCATCCGCGAGCCAGCGCGAGCTGCGGGTCTTCGCTTCGAGGAGACAGCCGACCAAGGCCGTCTCGATGATGTGCTCCAGGCAGCTGCGGGGGCCGATCCGGAATCGCTGCCGCTTCTCGAGTTCGTGCTCGATGCGCTGCACGATGCTTGTCGGGATCGGCGGATCCTCACTTTTGCCGCCTATCGTGCGCTGGGTGGCCTCGAAGGTGCGATCGCTCGGCGCGCCGACGAAGTGGCCGATGCACTTCCGGCACATGTGCAGGACACGCTGCCGGCGGTTCTCAGATCTCTGACCACAGTGCGCCTCGGCGACGAGTCAATAGCTGCGGTCCCGGCTCTGGCAACCGACGTCGCGGGCACGCCCGCCCAAGCGGAGCTGGTCGACGCATTGATCGCCGCCCGGCTGCTGGTCAGCGACGAGGATGCGGAGGGACGTGCCGTCGTTCGCGTCGCACACGAGTCCCTATTGACCCGCTGGCCGAGGGCACTGAACCTCGTCAATGCCAATAGGGAGTTCCTTGAAACCCGCGCCCGCGTCCAGACGGATGGCCGGCGATGGCATTCCGACAAGAGGAACCCGGATCTTTTGCTCCCTGCGGGCAAGCGACTCGTCGAGGCAGAGGAACTGCTTTTGTCGAGGCGAGATGAAATCGACGGCCCTACCGCGGACTATATTCAGGCGTCCTCGCTCGCGGTTAGGGAGAACGTCAAAAGAGAGCAGAACGCAGAACGAGCGCGAATGGAGGCCGAAGCTGCTGCTGCGACACTGCTTGCCCGCCGAACACGCTACGCGGCGGTCGCTGCAATTCTACTCGCGGCAATCGCAGGCGTCGGTGCTGTCGCAGGGTTCCTCGGACAGCGCGAGGCGGAGCGGCAAGCCGTCGAGGCAAAAAACAGCGCGGACCAGGCCAGAACCGCAGAGGGGCAGGCGCTGGAGGCGCGGCAGAAGGCCATCGAGGCACGTGACGAGGCCCTCCGCAGTCAGTCCCTTGCCCTGGCATTTCTCTCGCAGCAGACCGCGGCGAGCGGCGACATCGAGGCCGCCATCCTTCTTGCGCTGGAGGCGTTGCGGCCGAAAGACACTCCACCCGGACAACGCCTGGTCGAAGCCGAGGCTGCTCTCTACAACGCTCTGCTGGCGCACCGTCAACTCAGGATATTTCGCCATGATGCTGGTGCAACCTGGGTCGCCTTCAGCCCAAAGGGCGATCGCATTGTTACGGCATCCTACGATAAGACCGCTCGCATCTGGAACGTGTCGGACGGGTCGGCAATAGCCGTTTTGAAGGGGCACGAAGGGGCCCTCGAAAGAGCTTCTTTTAGCCCCGACGGAAACCGCGTCGTTACTGCCGCTCGTGACAGCACGGTGCGCGTATGGGATGCCAAGTCGGGAGCGCAGCTTTTTGTTGTTCAGCAGCCCGGTGGCTTTCCAACTGCCAAGTTCAGCCCAGACGGCACGCGAGTGCTCACTGCATCTGACGACAACAACCATGCCATGTCGATCTGGGATGCTAGAAACGGTGCGAATATCCTGACCTTGAAGGGTGGTGGAACGTCGTTCGCGGACTTCAGTCCCGATGGGTACAGCTTCGCGGCCGGACAAGGTAATAGTCGCACTGTTGGGATCTGGATTACCGAGACCGGAGAGCAGATCAAAAACTGGCGAATTCCAAACTGGCCAGATGAGGTCGTTTTTAGTCCGAACGGGAACAGGCTCCTCGTGACTTCGTGGTCGCCTTATACGTACGCTGAAACTTCAGGCCTTTGGGACGTAACGAAGGGCACCGAGATTGCTGCTCTCGGCGGTCACAAGAGCGACACCCACAGCGGGACCTTCAGCCACGACGGCCGCCTCGCCACGACGGTGTCGATCGATGGCACCGCACGGCTCTGGGATGGCGTAACCGGGAAGTTGCGCAATGTGCTTGGAGAAGAGACACCTGGGCTAAGATTGACGGATGTTACGCCGCACACGAATGATCAGGAAGTGAACAGCGCATTCAGTCATGACGACAAGCTCCTGGCTACCGCATCAATGGACGGTGGGGTGCGTGTTTGGGACGTGGAGAACGCTTCGCTTCTTACTTCTTTGAGCGGCCACCATGCCTTGGTAGAGCATGTTGAGTTTAGCCCCGTGGACAACACCTTACTCACGGCGTCGCACGATGGTACGGCTCGGCTCTGGGACATCGACGGGATTCTCACAGATGAGCTGCTTCACAAGTATTCCCCCAACTTTGCTGTCTTCAGCCCCGACAACATACACCTTGTTACCGGAGGCGGAGACAGCCTCGCGCATCTGTGGGATGTCGCCGGCGCCCATGAGACGGCTGAGCTTGAAACGCATGAGCCGCTTCAGGCGACGGCGTTCAGTCCGGATGGCCATCGCCTCGCCACTGCGACCCTCAGCGGCGAGATTCTGATTTGGGACGTTGACAGCGGGCGGCAACTCAGGCGGCTCGAAATGGGACGCGCCGCGGTCGCGAGTGTTCAGTTCAGCCCCGATGGAAAGCTCGTTGGATGCGCATCGCTTGCAGGGGTGGCACAGCTGTGGGGCAGCGATGGCGAGACGGCCACCCTCAAAACGAGTGCCACTTTGCCGAATGCTGTCTTTAGCCCTGATGGGCGGCTCGTTCTCACAGCGACCAGCGACAATATTGTGCATCTGTTGCGGACCGATGGGACCGAGGTTCGCACTTTCGTGGGGCATCGGAACGGCATTACCAGTGCCGCCTTCAGTCAGAATGGTTTGCTCGTCGCAACCGGTTCGCTGGACCAGACCGCGCGCATTTGGTCGCTTAAGGATGGAAGTACTGTCCAGGTGCTACAGGGGCATGACGAACCCCTGACTGATGTGGCTTTCAGCCCTGACGGTCAGTCGTTGTTGACTGCCTCGCGTGACAGCACCGCCCGCATCTGGAACGTTGCTGATGGAACCAGAAAGGCAGTCCTCAAAGGCCACCGAGGCGCCGTAGAGAGCGCGCGATTCAGTCCGAACGGCATCTATATCGTTACGACATCATCGCAGGATCGGACAGTCAGGGTTTGGGCTACGGCGTCTGGCCGTGAGATAGCAACGATTTCCGAGCGTCAGGATAAGCTCAATCGACCGAAGGTGACCCGCGCCGCGATGAATTCGAAGGGCACGGCGATCGCCGTCGTTTCAGGCGATGAACGGGTGCGCATAATCCGAGCGTTTCCGACATCCAACGATCTCATCGACTATGCAAAAACCGTCGTGCCGCGCCAGCTCACACCATGCGAGCGCCGGCGCTTCTTCTTGCCCGGCGGGAGCGACGTTCCCGACTGCCCAGGATAGCGACAAACACTCGCAAAGGAGAACACGGCCACGCTCAGACCGGCGCGCGTGTTCCCAGACGACCAGCGCAGGCCGTGTCGGATCTGGTCATCAGCCATGGCCAGAACCATCTGATCGGATCTCCTTCAGACTTGTTCGCATCAAGAGAGAGTTACCAAGATGCGCAACCCGCTGAAAGGTACACGGCATATCGAACTTGGAACGCAGGCGACCATTCTAGCTAACCGCTGTCTGCACATTAGCAGAGGCATAGGCAGCCAAAGGAAGCAGTGTGATAGGCGCTGCTCAAAAATGGGCAGGATGTCCCAATTGGGTCACGCCAGGACGTGCCTACACCAACCTGAATGTCCGCTCCTGAAGATTCGCAGACCGAAGCCGCCATTTCGCTCTCGGACCCGCTGCGGGCCTTGCCGCTGGCAAGACAGCTCTGGCTCCACTGCGGCGCGATACGGCATCCTGACCAACGAGCTGTATGCCAGGGTGAGGGTCTTCCCAATACTGGCAGGCGTCTAGCGGATCAATCCGCCGCAGGATCAGCGGTCTGACGCGGGCCTGCTTGAGATCGGCGATATCGGATCCGCGTTCGCGATCCCTGCAATGCCGCACAAAACCTGTGTGGTACACGATTTGGCGCAAAGGTTTCCCGCACTGGGCGGTTTCAAAGACTTCAGTGCTCGACATGCAGCATCCCAGGTTCCGGCTCCTTGGCCGCGCATATGGTCTTGCCATGGAGCTTTCCCTATAGTCATGCCCAGTGGAACAGGTTCAACATCTCGAACGGAAGCTGGTCGCTATCCTCGCCGCCGACGTGGTGGGGTACAGCCGGCTGATGGGGCTGGACGAGACGGGCACCCTCTCGCGGCTCAAGGCGCTCCGGCGCGAACTCATCGAACCGTCGATCGAAGGGTACCATGGCCGCATCGTCAAGCTCATGGGCGACGGTGCTCTGGTCGCGTTCGAGAGCGTCGTCGATGCGGTAGCCTGCGCCGTCGAAATCCAACGGGTCACCGCGCAGCAGAACCTCGGTCTTCCCGAAGATACCCGGATCGTGTTCCGCATCGGGATCAACCTTGGTGACGTGATCCCCGACAAGGACGACTTCTACGGCGACGGCGTCAACATCGCGGCCCGGCTGGAAGGACTGAGCGATCCTGGCGGCATCGTCATCTCGGGAACGGCCTACGATCAGGCTCACAACAAGCTCGGCCTGACCTTCAAGTCACTCGGCGAACAGCGTCTCAAGAACATTCCAGAGCGGGTCCGCGCCTATCGGGTTCTGCTGGAACCGACCGCAGGAGCCAATAAGTCGCGCTCTCGGCGATGGCCTGTGATCGGCGCCACGGTGCTCGTTCTGGCTCTGATAGCGGGGATTGCGGTGATTCTCTGGCCGCAAGCGATTGCCCTGCTGCCCGGTCATGGTTCCACCCCGGTCGGTTCGTCGGTCGGCAAGCCCTCCATCGCCGTGCTACCGTTTACCGATCTTAGCGAGAAGGCAGGCCAGGATTATTTTGCGGAAGGGCTCGCAGACGATCTCATCACCGATCTCTCGAAGATCTCGGGGCTCCTCGTCATCGCACGCAACTCCGCGTTCTCCTTCAAGGATCGATCCCTCGACGTCGACGAGATCGCTGCGCAGTTGAACGTCCGTTACGTGGTCGAGGGCAGCGTCCGGCGGGAGGAAGATCTAGTCCGCATCAATGTCCAGCTCATCGATGCCCAAACGGGGAGCAACATCTGGGCCGAGCGATACGACCGCGACTACTCCAGGATATTTGCACTTCAAGACGAAGTGATCGGGCGTATCGTTGAGGCACTTTCGGTGCGTCTGACGGAAGGCGAACGAGCGCAGATTGCTCGCCTCCCCACGCGAAGCCTGGAGGCATACGATTTCTACACCCGAGCCGAGCAGAAGGTTTATGTGGTCGACAACAGGTCTCTCGGAGAGACCCTGTCCCTGTATCAAAAGGCGATCAAGCTCGATCCTACGTTTGCAGATGCTTACTCGGGCTATGCCCGCGCCACGGTGGACGTGCTCGGCTTCGACTACCAGGTGCTCATGCTCAGCGCCGTCGCTCGCCAGCGCTCCTACGAAGCGGCAGGGCGGGCGCTGGAGCTCAATCCGCAATCTGCGCGCGCCTATGCCGTGCTCGGCATCCTGCAGATGCTGGACGGCGAATGGGACCAGGCGATCGCGTCGGTCCAGAAAGCCGTCGCGCTGGACCCGAACGGCGCGGAGGCGGAGCTCAATCGGGCGATCGTGCTGACCTACGCAGGACAGAACCTGGAGGCGCTGGCAGCGATGGAACGCGTGTTGCGGCTCGATCCCAAGCCGCGCGCTCAGGTCTTCGACTATTACGGCTTCGTGCTCTACATGAACCATCAGTACGAGAAGGCTTTGCAGGCGCTGAGCAAGGTCCAGCCGGGAGAGCGCAGCGACCTTGGTCTCGAAACGCTGGCCATGGCAAATGCGCGGCTTGGCCGCATGGCCGAGGCGCACGATGCGGCTGCAGCAATCCTGAAAGAGATACCCGAACAGAACCTCGCTGGTTATCGTGTCGTTTACGCCCACCATCGGCGGCAAGAGGACCTCGATCACCGGCTGGGCGCCCTTCGCGCCGCGGGGATTCCCGAGCGGAGCTTCGATTTTCGCGGGCGGGAGGAGGACCGCCTGGGCGGCGCCGCGATCCGAGCCCTAACGGGCGATCGGACATGGGTAGGACATCAACACAATGGCGCAGCGTTCGTCATGGAGCTGAGTGCAAATGGAGATGTCGCACTGAGCTCGCAAAGCAGCATCATCACCGGCACGTCCAGCGTGGATGGCGACCTCTTCTGCACGCAATCCACCGCGACCTTGCTCGGCCGCAAGTTCTGCGCCCCGGTCTATCGCAATCCCCAAGGGAGCAGCGATACGCAGGACGAGTACGCTTGGCCGGACTCCGTCACAGTCTGGTATTTCTCGGTGTCTCCGTGACGGGCGCCATTCAACTTGCGGGCTCACGACATCGCGCCGGAGCTAGTTGGCGGCCGCTCTAGCCTCGAATTCCTTCGCCTCCACTGCGGGCCATTCGGCTTCCCCTTTCGCAATGACAGGCGCCGGGTTGGCATCGAAGTCTTCCTCCAGGCCCTCCTTTCCGGAGAACAGGAAGAGCTTGCCATTGACGATGCGGAAGGCTTCCGGGTCAAGGTTCGCGGATGCCTCCTTAACTGACATTCCCCCGGTGCAGAAGCCGCCGAACTGAGGGGCATAGCGCACCGGCTCGGAAACAAAGGCATCCCGGTGTTGGACGCTGGCGAAGTACCACGTTGCTCCGAGCCACTTCCTCGAGATCTTGGGCGAACCCATCGTCGCGCGACCGTCGGTGAAATATGCTACCGGATCATAACCCAGGATGGCGACATTGCCGAAGTATCCGGTGTTCACTCCGTCGCCGGCGTGGGATCCACCGGTGCCGAAGAGGAGGAGGGAGGCGGCGGCTACTCCCGCGCATAGCAAACTGTCAAACGTTCTGGAACGGTTCTCTGTCATGTTCTCCTCCAGTAGCCTTTCTCGATGTCAGTTGCCGAGGGCGATGCACACCTTGTACGACGACCCCATCGTTTCCTTGGGTTGGCATTTTGCGCCGTGCTTCTTGAGCAAAACCATCACGTCGGTGCTCTGATAGAATGTCGCGCGGCTGAGAGGCGTGTACCCGTATTCCTGGATTGCCTCGACCTGTGCGCCGTGCGAGATCAACAGCTCCGCGATGGCCGTCTGGTTCTCTTCTGCTGCCACATGCAGCGGCGTGATCTTGTGCGTGCTCAACGCGTCGACCTCGGCCCCGTGGTCGAGCAGCAATTTTGCGATGTCCAGGCTTCCTGAGTAGGCTGCCGCATGTAGCGCGGTGAAGCCGCGATCGTTGCGGGCTTCGATGTCCGCCTTGGCCCCGATCAACGCAATGGCGACCTCGGTCTTGCCGGCAAGCGCCGCATCGATCAGCGGGGTCTGACGGCTCTCGTCGCGATCGTTCACATTGGCGCCTTGTGCCAGGAGTTCGGCAACCTTTCCGGCGTCGCCCTCCCGAGCAGCGTCGTTGAGCGGCCCGGCCGTCACCGCACCGACGGCAAACCAAGAAATGAAAGCAACGACCAGAGCCCGACTGACAAGCCGAAGCCAACCGGTTTCGAAAAGCCTGACCCGGATCGGGAAGGCCCTCGCCAGCAACAATCGCCTGTAGACCGTCATCGTCTAACCCTCCGGGCGCGCTCGCCCGCGGATGGACGTATATGAGATCAGTCTAATACATTTGGCGCAGCGGAGCCATAGGGTGTCCGGCTTATGCGCGAGTCGAAGTCGCGCGAGGCGCCCTGTGTCACCCCCGGCAGCGGGCTATCCGGGCACCAGCACCACGACCGCTAGAATGGCCATCAGCAGGTAGGCGGCCATGCCGATCATATCGTGCTGCCGGAAGCGCCAGATCGCGGACACAGCCATATTCCTTCTCGGTCGGCTGCCGAAGCCTGGTATGGGTCGCCGGGCTATCAGGCAATCCTACCGCTTCGCCTGCAGAGCATGACTTGCAATGCCATCATTGTTGATGGGGCAGATTAGCGCTTAATCCTTTGTTGCGGCTAACCCCTTCAACGGAGATCGCCAAATAGTCAGAACCAAACTTTCCAAGCAGCTTTTACAGGCTGAATTCGGCCGCTTTATGATTGAGGCGGAGCGGCTTCAGATCTTGGTCCCACCCGGCTGAACGTCCGCTATCATTCTTCGGACGCCAGAAGCCGCCATTCCGCTGTCGTGAAGAGTTTCGGGCGCCGGCAGGCGTACGAAAGTCCCCGAGGAAGGAACCCGCGGGCCACAGGCGATGGTTATGGGGATTTC
>NZ_JAMYND010000072.1:0-16717 GCF_040318885.1 Mesorhizobium sp. M0998 | reverse complement strand
ACGCTCCCTCTCTTACGGTGGCTGTCAAACACCACCATTCTGGCACATCGATGCCGTCGAGGGGGCGTCCACCCCATCACTATCGAGGAACCCAGGTCTTGTGAGGCTTCGGCTATTGGCATTTCCTCGCCCCACGAAGTGGGGAGAGGTGGTTTGCGAAGCAAACCGGAGAGGGGTCTTCCTTGGCAACGCTGCGCTTTCGCGATGTGCAAATGGCGCACCCCTTCCACCCATCCCGCCGCCATGCCATGTTCCCCCTCGCGGCCGGGCAGGCCGCTTCATTCCGGGGGGAAATCATCATGTCGTCCTACGCTTTCGGGCGCCGCATTGCCGCGGGGCTGTTCATTGCCGCACTGTTTGCGCCCGTCGCGCATGCCGGTGATGTCACCTTCGAGATCAAGAACAGCCATCCGAACGCCATGCGCGTCGAGCTCTACAGCCAGGACCGCGATCATGTCTGGCCGGGCAACAATCAGGATTACTATCTCAACGACGGCGAGACCAAGTCGATCCCGCTGTCCTGCAGTGACGGCGAATCGATCTGCTACGGCGCCTGGGTCGACGGCGACGAGAACACCTATTGGGGCGTCGGCCCAGGCAATACGGAAAAGTGCGACGATTGCTGCTACACCTGCAGTGGCGGCGAGACCGAGGAAATCGATCTGGTTCCGTGACGTGGCAGATCTCCCCCCTTGAGGGGGAGATGTCGCCAAAGGCGACAGAGGGGGTCGCCGCGCATAGAGCGCCAACCTGTTCTGCAGCAGCAGGCCGAGTCCGGTCGTGCCGACCCCCTCTGGCCGCTGCGCGGCCATCTCCCCCTCGAGGGGGGAGAGGGCCGTCCCGCGAGTGCAGGCCGGCAACGGAATTCAAAGCCGAAACAAAAAACCCGCCTCGGTGGGCGGGTCGTTGGAGCCAATTGGCACCATACGCAAATTAGTAGCATAGCTGCCGGCACAAAGCAAGAACAAAATGTGGTGCTGCGAGCAAAAATGCGAATTCCCTTCCCGCCGCGCCCGAGGTCGGCCCTCACGAGGGGGAGAATGCTGCCTTGACGTCGTCCTGACTGTCGCCATAGCGTAGTCCGACAGGAGACCCACCCATGGCAGTGGTCGAAGGCGAGAACATCGACATCGGCTTTTCGGGAAAACGTTGCATCCATTCGCGCAACTGCGTGCTTGGCGATCCGCATGTTTTCGTGCCCAACGCGCCCGGCCAGTGGATCCACCCCGAGGCGGCCAGCGTCGAGAAGATCGTGGCGCTCGCCGAAGCCTGCCCGTCCGGCGCCATCACCTATGTCCGCAAGGATGGCGGGCCGCAGGAACAGCCGCCGGTGGTCAACATTGTGCGCATAAGGGAAAACGGTCCGCTTGCCGTCCATGCCGAGGTCGTGTTGGGCGGCGAAACGTTTTACCGCGCCACGCTGTGCCGCTGCGGCGCCTCGGAAAACAAGCCGTTCTGCGATGGCAGCCACGCCAAGGCTGGCTTCATCGCCACCGGCGAGCCGGCGCTGAAGGACACGCCGGCGCTGGAGGTGCGGAATGGCCCGCTGACCGTCACACCGACGACCAACGGCCCGCTCAAGCTCGAAGGCAATGTCGAAATCGTCACCGGCACCGGCCACACGGTCGACCGCACGCAACGCACCTTCCTCTGCCGCTGCGGCCACTCCGCCAACAAGCCGTTCTGCGATGGCTCGCACAAGAAGGTGGGGTTTGTCGGGTAGGCGGCAAAGTTGCCAATCTCCCCCCTCGTGGGGGAGATGTCCGGCAGGACAGAGGGGGGCGCCGTAGAGCGCCAATATCAGCAGTACAATGCCTCATACGCCATTGCCTCCAAAACACCGCGCAAATGCGCGATCGATGCGCAAGGTCATGACATCAGCTGAATTGAAGCTCTGGAACGAGCTTCGTGCGCACCGGCTGATGGGACTCGGCTTCCGGCGTCAATTCCCAATCGCAGGTTACATCGTCGACTTCGCTTGCCCGGACAAGAAACTGATCGTCGAGGTCGACGGCTCCCAGCATACCGAAGCCGATGCTGTTGCCAGAGACGAAGCACGGACAGTGCGCCTGGAACAGGATGGCTGGACCGTTCTGCGCTTCTGGAACGACGACATCATCCGCGACATCGACAATGTCTGCCAGCATATTGTGATTGCGGCTGGCCTGGGGCGTGCGTCTGAATGAACGGCCGGAGCGGCTGTAACCATGGCAAAGGCCGGCGGGACAGCGCCCCCCTCTGGCCTGCCGGCCATCTCCCCCACGAGGGGGGAGATTGGCCGTCACCACGATCATCGCCTGTTGGCCCAGCGCTCGTGCCTTTATCGGCCCGTTCATATCCGCTAAGGGGCGGAGACGAATTCTCCGGACCCAAATATGACCGCCAAGCCCAAACCCTCACCCCTGTTCCTCGGCATCGACACCGGCGGCACCTATACCGACGCCGTGCTGTGGTCGGAGGCCGGCGGGCCAAGCGGCAAGGTGCTGGCCAAGGCCAAGGCGCTGACCACGCGCCATGATCTGGCGGTCGGCATCTCCGGCGCGGTCGATGCGGTGCTCGAAATGGCCGGCACCGACCCGGCAGCGATCAAACTGGTGTCGATGTCGACGACGCTAGCCACCAATGCGCTGGTCGAGGGCCAGGGCGGGCGCGTGGCGCTGGTGATGATCGGCTTTGCCGAGGGCGACCTTGCCCGCGACGGGCTGAAGGCGGCGCTTGGCGCCGACCCGGTGGTGTTCTGCCCCGGCGGCCACGATGTCCACGGCAATGCGGCAAAGCTCGATTTGTCCGGGCTGGAGGCAGCTTTGCCGGAACTGGAAAAGTCGGTGTCCGGCTTTGCCGTCTGCGCCTATTTCGCCACCCGCAACCCGGCGCATGAGCTAAGCGCGCGGAACCTGATCCGCGACAGGACCGGCCTGCCTGTCACCGCCAGCCACGAACTGTCGGCCAAGCTCGGCGGCCCGCGCCGGGCGCTGACGACTTTGCTCAACGCCAGGCTGATCTCGATGATCGACCGGCTGGTCGCGGCAACCGAAGGCTTTTTGGCCGCGCGCAACATCGCCGCCCCGCTGATGGTGGTGCGCGGCGACGGCGCTTTGGTCTCGGCCGCCTTTGCCCGCCAGCGGCCGATCGAGACCATCCTGTCCGGCCCGGCCGCCAGCCTCGTCGGTGCCCGCCACATGACCGGCATCGACGATGCCGTGGTCTCCGATATCGGCGGCACCACCACCGACGTCGCCGTGCTCGACAAGGGCCGGCCGCGGCTCGATCCGGAAGGCGCCACCGTCGGCGGGTTCCGCACCATGGTCGAGGCCGTCGCCATGCGCACCTTTGGCCTCGGCGGCGATTCCGAAGTGGCGCTGGAGGACGGCGCGCTCAGCCCGAAGATCCTGCTCGGCCCGCGCCGCCTGGTGCCGCTGGCACTGGCCGGCTTGATGCATGGCGAGGCCGTCACATCAGAGCTCGAACGCCAGCTGCGCGCGCCCAACCCCGGCCGCATGGATGGTCGGCTGGCGGTGCGCACCGGCGTGCCGGAGCGGCTGGCGGCCGGACTGACCGGCGCCGAAGCCAAGCTTTACGAGCTGATCGGTGCCGTGCCGCAGGCTCTCGACAGATTGCTGACCTCGAATGCCCAGAACGCCACCTTGAACCGGCTGGTGTCGCGCGGGCTGGTGCATGTCGCCGGCTTCACGCCGTCGGATGCGGCGCATGTGCTGGGCAGGCAGGCCAATTGGGATGCGACCGCGGCGCGTCTGGGAGCCGAGCTGTTCGCGCGCAGGCGCGACGGCCGCGGCCAGTTCATCGCCGCCTCGCCGGAGGCGATCTCGGAACGGGTGCTGACCGCGCTGACCCGCCTGTCGGCCGAAGTCATCCTCGAAACCGCCTTTGCCGAGGACGGGCTGGATGGCGCTGCGACCGTCGCCCATGCCCTGGTCCAGCGCGCCGTCGACGCGCATCCCGGCATCGCCCGCTTGAGCGTCGCCCTCGACCGTCCGGTGATCGGCCTCGGCGCCTCGGCGCCGCTGCACTATGCCGGCCTGACCGAGCTGGTCGGCAATCGATGCGTGGTGCCGCAGGATACCGATGTCGCCAACGCGCTCGGCGCCGTCGTCGGCCAGGTCCGGGTATCGGCCGAGGCGCGGGTCAGCCAGCCCAAGGAAGGGCTATTCCGCGTCGCCTCAGGCGAAAGCGTGCGCGATTTCAACGACGAGGCGGCGGCAATCGCCGCGGCGGAGAAGGATGTGCGGGCGATTGCCGCCGGGCGGGCGAAGGACGCCGGCACCGACAGCGCCGAGATCGAAATCGCCAGCGAATACCGCGTCTCCACCGTAGAGGGCCAGCGCATGTTCATCGAGGCGCACGTCGTGGCGGTGGCGTCGGGACGGCCAAGGATTGCGGTGTGAGCGCGTAATCGCCCTCCTCAAGGGGGAGATCGGCAGCGAAAACGCCCTACCTTCACCCTGAGCTGAATTGACCCTGCCACCGTGACATGCCAAAGGCCCGGCCTAGCCTTTCGTCTGGAGAAGCCCTGATGACCGATCGCGTCGAGATCGCCGGATTGCGGATTGCCCGCGAGCTTCATGATTTCGTCGTGAACGAAGCGATGCCGGGCACCGGCATCGAGGCGGAGGCATTCTGGAACGGTTTTTCGGCGATCGTCCATGATCTCTCGCCAAAAAATCGGGCGCTGCTCGAAAAGCGTGATGCCATGCAGGACAAGCTCGACCGCTGGTATCGCGACAATGGCGCGCCCGTCGACATGGAGGCCTACAAGACGTTCCTCCGCGAGATCGGCTATCTGCTGCCCGAGGGGCCGGCGTTCAGCGTGACCACCGAAAATGTCGACCCGGAAATCGCTTCGGTTGCCGGGCCGCAGCTGGTGGTGCCGGTGATGAACGCGCGTTATGCGCTGAACGCCGCCAATGCGCGCTGGGGCTCGCTGTACGATGCGCTCTACGGCACCGACGCTATCCCGGAGACGGCCGGCGCCGAGCGAGGCAACAAATTCAATCCGGCGCGCGGTGCCAAGGTCGTCGCCTGGGTGAAAAGCTTCTTCGACGAGGCGGTGCCGCTCACCACAGGCAAATGGGCCGGCGTCAACGGGCTTTCGGTCGCCAACGGCATATTGCGGCTCGGCGAGGGTGCCGGCGCCACCACGCTTGCCGACCTCAGACAGTTTGCCGGCTATCGCGGCGATGCCGCCGACCCCGAAGCCGTGCTGCTCACCAAGAACGGCCTGCACATCGAAATCGTCATCGACCGCAACAACCAGATCGGCCGCACCGATCCGGCCGGCATTGCCGATGTCGTGCTGGAATCGGCACTGACCACCATCCAGGACTGCGAGGATTCGATCGCCGCAGTGGATGCGCAGGACAAGGTGCTGGTCTACCGCAACTGGCTCGGCCTGATGAAGGGCGACTTGGCGGAGGAGATCACCAAGGCCGGCAAGAACTTTGTCCGCAGGCTCAACCCCGACCGCACCTATACCGCGCCCGATGGCGGCACGCTGACCTTGCCCGGCCGCTCGCTGATGCTGGTCAGGAATGTCGGCCACCTTATGACCAATCCGGCGATATCAGACCGCGACGGCAACGAGGTGCCGGAAGGCATTATGGATGCGGCGCTGACGGCGCTGATCGCGCTGCATGACGTCGGCGTGAACGGGCGCCGCGCCAATTCTCGCACCGGCTCGATGTACATCGTAAAGCCCAAGATGCACGGGCCCGACGAAGTTGCCTTCGCCGTCGAGATTTTCGACCGCGTCGAAGCGCTGCTCGGCGTGCCCAAAAACACCATCAAGATGGGCATCATGGACGAGGAGCGGCGCACCACCGTCAACCTCAAGGAGGCGATCCGCGCCGCGAAAGAACGCGTCGTCTTCATCAACACCGGCTTCCTCGATCGCACCGGCGACGAGATCCACACCTCGATGGAGGCCGGCCCGATGATCCGCAAGGGCGACATGAAGCAGGCCGCCTGGATTGCCGCCTACGAAGCCTGGAACGTCGACATCGGGCTGGAATGTGGGTTGGCCGGCCACGCCCAGATAGGCAAGGGCATGTGGGCGATGCCCGACCTGATGGCGGCGATGCTGGCCGAGAAAATCGCGCATCCCAAGGCCGGCGCCAACACCGCCTGGGTGCCGTCGCCGACGGCGGCGACACTGCACGCCACGCACTACCACAAGGTCGATGTCCACGCCGTCCAGGCGGCGCTGAAGAGCCGGCCCAAGGCGAAACTGGACGACATCCTGTCGGTGCCGGTAGCAAGGCGGCCGAACTGGTCGCCTGAAGACGTCCAGAAGGAACTCGACAACAATGCGCAAGGCATTCTGGGCTATGTCGTGCGCTGGATCGACCAGGGCGTCGGCTGTTCGAAAGTGCCTGACATAAACGACGTCGGCCTGATGGAGGACCGCGCCACGCTGCGCATCTCCTCGCAGCACATCGCCAACTGGCTGCATCACGGCGTCTGCACGCCCGAGCAGGTCATGGAGACGATGAAACGCATGGCGGCGATCGTCGACCGCCAGAACGAAGGCGATCGGCTCTACCGGCCGATGGCGCCGGATTTCGACAAGTCCATCGCCTTCCTCGCCGCCTGCGACCTGGTCTTCAAAGGCCGCATCCAGCCCAACGGCTACACCGAGCCAGTGCTGCACGCACGGCGGCTGGAGCTGAAGGCGCGGGATAACGGCTGAACCGAAAGCACGATGCACGCCGGCCAAGGGTAAGCGCCGGCGTCCCCCCTCCCCCTTGAGGGGAGGGTGGCCCGAAGGGCCGGGTGGGGTCGCCAACGCAGTGCGCCAACCCAATTCTGACGGTGCGCCTTAGGAGGAGCATCGCAACGCTCCGCACCTCGGTCGGTTTCGAAATGCGACAGGCCGAGCGTCTCACCGGCGACCCCACCCGGCCGCTTCGCGGCCACCCTCCCCTCAAGGGGGAGGGGAACGTCACGCCGCCTGCGCCATCCGTTCCGAACTCATGCGATAGGAAATCGCTTCGGCCAGATGGATGCGGCCGACCGTCTCGCTGGCCTCGAGATCGGCCAGGGTCCGCGCCACCTTCAAGACGCGGTGATAGGCTCGTGCGGAAAAGCCGAGCTTTTCGCTGGCGTCCCTGAGCAGCGACAGGCCGGCGGCATCGGGCATGGCGATCTCCTCGATGACTGACGGCGAGCAATGGGCGTTGGTGGTGGCGGTCGCGCCGAGCCGCTCGAAGCGCTCGCGCTGGATCGTACGGGCGCGGGCAACACGTAGTGCGACGGCGGCACTTTTCTCGGCCCGGTCCGGCCGGATCAAATCGCTGGCCGAGACCGCCGGCACCTCGATCCTGAGATCGATGCGATCGAGCAGCGGGCCGGAAATGCGCGCCTGGTAGTCGGTGCGACAGCGATCGCCGCGCAGGCAGCGATAGCCCGGCTCGCCGGCCATGCCGCAACGGCACGGGTTCATCGCCGCGACCAGCTGGATACGCGCCGGATAGGTGACGCGATGATTGGCGCGCGCGATCATGCAGTCGCCGGTCTCGAGCGGCTGGCGCAGTGCATCGAGCGCCTGCGGCGAGAATTCGGGGAACTCGTCGAGGAACAGCACGCCGTGATGGGCAAGCGAGGCCTCGCCCGGCCGCACGCGCAGACCGCCGCCGACCATCGCCGCCATCGAGGCCGAATGATGTGGCGCGCGGAACGGCCGCCGGTCGGTGAGTTTTCCTTCGCCGAGTTCGCCGGCCACCGAGGCGATCATCGAGACTTCGAGCAATTCCCTGGGCGCCAGCGGCGGTAGGATCGACGGCAGCCGCTGCGCCAGCATCGACTTTCCCGACCCCGGCGGTCCGACCATCAAAAGATTGTGGCCGCCGGCGGCCGCCACCTCCAGCGCCCGCTTGGCGGTCTCCTGGCCCTTGATATCGGCGAGATCGGGCAGGTCGCGCGCCGCGGCATGGATGCCGGCTTCCGGCCGCGACAGAACCTGCGTGCCGCGAAAATGATTGGCGATGGCGATCAGGCTGCGCGGCGCCAATATGTCGAAATCCTTGCCGGCCCACGCCGCTTCCGGCCCGCAGGCGAACGGGCAGATCAAGCCCTTGCCTTCGGCATTGGCGCCGATCGCCGCCGGCAGCGCGCCGGCCACCGCGGCAATGGTGCCGTCGAGCGACAATTCGCCAAGCACGACATAGCCGGCCAGCATGTCGCCCGGAATGGCGCCGAGCGCCGCCATCAGCCCGAGGGCGATCGGCAGATCGTAGTGGCTGCCTTCCTTGGGCAGGTCGGCCGGCGCCAGATTGACGGTGACCTTCTTCGACGGCATCGACAGGCCGGATGCATGCAGCGCTGCCTGCACCCGCTCGCGGCTTTCGGCGACAGCCTTGTCGGCCAGCCCGACGATGTGCATGTTGACCTTGCCCGGCGCGATCATCACCTGCACGTCGACCGGCACGGCCTCAATGCCCTGGAAAGCAACCGTGCGAACCCGCGCCACCATGTCTTCACCCCGGATGCAGGCTTTGCCCCAAGCCTTTGCGATCATGCCGCGAACGGCGTCACCGGAGACAACCACAGATTACCGGCGAAGGCAAGAACATTTGGGGAACAGCTGAGCGCCACGGCTGCAATGGTTTGCAACGCGGCCGCTTCCAGAAGCAATGTACGCTAGTTGCGCTTCTTCTCCACGGCATCCCAGAACAGGCTGGCGATGTCGGCGCCGCCGAAGCGCTGCACTTCGCGTATGCCGGTCGGTGAGGTCACGTTGATCTCGGTCATGTAGTCGCCGATGACGTCGATGCCGACGAGGATGAAGCCGCGCTCTTTCAGCGCGGGGCCGATGCGGGCGCAGATCTCGCGTTCGCGTTCCGTCAATTCGGTCTTTTCGGCGCGGCCGCCGACATGCATGTTGGAGCGCGAATCATGCTCGGCCGGCACGCGGTTGATGGCGCCGACAGGCTCGCCGTCAATCAGGATGATGCGCTTGTCGCCACCCCGCACCTCCTTGAGGTAGCGCTGCACGATGTAGGGTTCGCGGAACAACTGGCCGAACATTTCGAGCAGCGAGGCGAGGTTGCGGTCGGCCTCGTGCAGGTGAAAGATGCCGGCGCCGCCATTGCCGTAGAGCGGCTTGACGATGATATCGCCGAACTCCTTGCGAAAGGCGGCGACCTCGAGCGGGTCCTTGGTGATCAGCGTGTCCGGCATCAGGTCGGGAAATTCGGTGACGAAGATCTTTTCCGGGCTGTTGCGCACCCAGGCCGGGTCGTTGACCACCAGCGTCTTCGGATGGATGCGCTCGAGGATATGCGTGGTGGTGATGTAGTTCATGTCGAAGGGCGGATCCTGCCGCAAAAGGATGACGTCCATCTCCGCAAGATCGGTGCGCACCTTCTCGCCCAGCGAATAATGGTTGCCCTTCTCGTCGCGGACCTGCATCGCCTCGATACGGGCAAACACCTTGCCTTCGCGCAGCGACAGCCGGTCGGGCGTGTAGTGGAACAGCTGGTGCCCGCGCCGCTGCGCTTCCAGCGACAGCGCAAACGACGTGTCGCCGGCAATCGACACGGTAGAGATGTGGTCCATCTGGACGGCGACTTTCAGGGGCATGGGTGCTCTCCGGCGCAGTTGCAACGAACGTGCGTCCACCCGGACGCACATACGCTCCAACACTTTGAATCCATGCATCGCGCTTTCCGAAAATCGATTCCGATTTTTCGGGCCGATGCATCGACGAGAGCGATATAAGGAAATCGGCGGCCTCTGCCAATCGGCCAAGGTCATGATGAGGCTGCGCTTCTGGCGCAGACCCCAATGCGATGTGCGTTCAGCGGTCGAAGACCAGCTTGGAATAGCCGAGGAAGGACAGCGCCATGGCAACCAGCGAGGCGACCGCAAGGGCGACGAGCGGCGGCACCATCGGCAGCGCGAACAGCATGGCGCAATAGACGAGATAATTGACGAGGCTGGTGGCGATGCCGACGCCGCCATAGCGTGCGCCCTCTTGCGCGACGCCGCGGCTGGAAGGCGAGAAGGTCAGATGGCGATTGATCAGCCAGGTGGCGGACAAGGCAAAACCGATCGAGATGATGCGAGCCGCGAAGGGGCCAAGCGGCGCTATCGCCAACACCAGCCAAAGCGCCGCCGCGTCGGCGACGAAGCCGATACCGCCGGCGACAATGAAGCGGGCGAGGCGTCCCATTTAGGGCTCTAAGCCGCCCGCGGGGTCTTGCGCGGTCCGGTCTTCAAAGTCGCGAGCGCACTTGCGCGTTCGCGTTCGACGCGGCCGGAAGGCATCGACAGATAGAAGATGCGCTTCTGCTCGGCCCGGCCGCGCGACACCGAGTCGAGGATTACCCCGGTCACCGCCGCCAGCATCGACAGCAGCAGCAGCCCGACCGACAGCACCCACGTCGGCATGCGCGGCACAAGCCCGGTTTCGGCGAACTCGATCAGCACCGGGGCCATCAGAAACAGGCTTGATGCCAGGAAGAACACCGAAAAAGCGCCGAAGAAACGCAGCGGCTGCGTCTCCTTCATCAGCATGGCGAACATCCACAGGATCTTCGCGCCGTCGCGAAAGGTCGACAGCTTCGACGAGGAGCCTTCCGGCCGGCGGCCATAGTCGAGGCCGATCTCGCTGACCGGCAATTTGAGCTGCGAGGCGTGCACCGACATTTCGGTCTCGATCTCGAAACCGCCGGAAACGGCGGGAAAACTCTTGACGAAGCGCCTGGTGAAGGCGCGGTAACCCGAGAAGATATCGGTAAAGTCCGAGCCAAACAAACGTTTGTAGAGGCTGTTGAAGATGCGGTTGCCGAAGGCGTGGCCTGTCCTGCCGGCGTCGTTGGCGACGCCGCGCCTGGTGCCCACCACCATGTCGGAGCGCTCGGTCAGCAGCGTGTTGATCAGTTGCGGCGCGTCCTCCGGCGCATAGGTGCCGTCGCCGTCGGCCATCAGGTAGATGTCGGCCTCGATGTCGGCGAACATGCGGCGCACGACATTGCCTTTGCCCTGGCGCGGCTCGCGCACCACGATGGCGCCGGCGGCGCGGGCTCGGAGCGCCGTCAGGTCGCGCGAATTGTTGTCGTAGACATAGATCGCGGCGGCAGGCAGCGTTTCGCGAAAGCGCCGCACCACTTCGCCGATCGTCAGCTCCTCATTGTAGCAAGGCAGGAGCACGGCGATGCTCGGCTCATGGCGCACTTCTTGTGGCATTTTCGTCTCCGGATGCCCTGTAAGGCCCCTGACCGCTCAAACGCCGGCCTCGCTCGGGCGGCTTTACTATTTATTGAAGCTGTTAAGGCTAGGTTTAAACCGCACCGTATTCCTTCCAAAGGTCCCGATATGAGCACAGCCGACGATGGCGCCTCCATTTGGAGGTCCGATATCGCGCTGGCGCTGCTTGCCACGGCGCTGGCGCTTACCGTCAATGCCTTTGCCGGCTTCCCGGCACTGACCAATGCCGGCGGCGACAACGACAATCTGCTGCGCCTCGTCGAAGTTCGCGACATGCTGGCCGGCCAAAGGTGGTTCGATCTCCACCAGTACAGGATGGGCCTGGAAGGCGGTTTCGTCATGCATTGGTCGCGGCTGGTCGATGCGCCGATCGCCGCCATCATCATCGCCGTATCGGCCCTGACCGGCAGCGCGGCCTTTGCCGAGAATGTTGCGCAAGTGCTGTGGCCGGCGCTGCTCTTCTGCCTGACCGTATTTTTCACGGCTCGCGCCGCGCGCAGCTTTGCCGGTGACAGCGCCGTGCTGCCCGCTGTCGTGATCGGCGCTGCCGCACTGTATTTCCTCGGCATTTTTTCGCCTGGCGCGCTCGATCACCACAATATCCAGCTGATGCTGAGCATGGCCAGTCTGAGCCTGTTGCTTGAAGCGCCAACGCGCAGGCCGGCGGCATTGCTCTCCGGCCTGTGCGCCGGATTGATGCTGGCCGTCGGCATGGAGACCGCGCCTTATGTGGCCACCATCGGCGCCTCTGTTGCCATACTGTTCGCCCTCGGCGCCAATGGCGAGAGGCTGATCGCCCGGGATTTCGGCCTCGGCTTTGCCGGCGTGTCCGCTCTCGTCTTTGTCGCCACCATTGCGCCGTCTGCCTGGGGTCAGGCGCAATGCGACGCCTTCTCGGCCGTGCAGTTCGTCGTCGCGGCGATTGCCGGAACCGGCCTTGCGGCGATAGCGTCGGTCGAGCCCGCCGGCCGCACGCGCCAATGGCGCATCGCCTCACTTGGCCTGCTTGCCCTGTTATTGGGCGCTGTCGTCGTCTTGTTGTTCCCACAATGCCTGGCAGCGCCCTACGCCAACCTCGATCCGCGCCTCAAGGAGCTATGGCTTGATCACATCGACGAGGCGCAGTCGCTGTTCAAGCTGCTCACTGAAGATCCGGCCGGGGTGGTGGCGCGCTATGCCACGCCGCTCATTGCGCTCATGCTGATGGCGCTTCGCCTTGGCCGCGGTGGCTGGCGGCGGCAGGACAGCCTTGTCGGCGCGCTGCTTGTCGTGGCCTTCATCGTCAGCGCCTGGCAGGTACGCGGTTCGACATTCTCGATCGCCTTCGCCGTCATCCCGCTTGCCGCCTGGATTGCCAAATGGCGTCAACGGGCCGAGGCCAGCGCGTCGCGCGGTGTGGCGCTGCGCATGGCTGCCGTCTGGCTGGTTTCGGTGAATGCGGTCTGGACTGGGGCTGCCGCGGCGACCTCGGTAGCCTTCGACGACAGCAACACCACGGCGGATAATGGCGACGGCGCCGATGTCGCTTGCCAGCGCATGGCCTCCTTTGCGGCGCTTGGCCGCCTGCCAGGCACCACCATACTGGCAATTTCCAATCTCGGATCGCCGATCCTGGCCTATTCCGGACATCGCGTCTTCGCCGGGCCCTATCATCGCAACGTCGCCGGCAACCTGTTGGCGCTCGATGCCTTCCTTGGGTCCGATGCCGATGCCAGGACCATCCTGGCGGATCATCACGTCGGCCTCGTCGCGCTGTGCCCCGGCAGCGCCGAAAGCAAGCTCCTCGCAGCCAAGGCGCCGGCAGGCTTTCTTGCCGGGCTGATGCGCGGCAGCGTGCCGGAATGGCTTGAGCCGGTTGCCGGGACCAGCGGAGCCGCCGTCGAATTGTACCGCGTCCGGCTGGGCAGCTGATCGATCGGCGGCCCGTGCGGCCTTTTGTCGGACATAAGTCCTGACAATCCACTCTTTCGCCCTTGCCCGCCCGACACGGCTGGATAGGATGCGCGCCGGCCGACCGCGATCATTGGACCGGGAGAGAATTTCATGATGCCATCGGCACGCTTTGCCGACCTCGAAGGCGCTTCGGTGCTGATCACCGGCGGCGGCTCCGGCATTGGTGCTGCCTTGACAGAAGGCTTTGTCCGCCAGGGGGCAAACGTCGCCTTCATCGATATTGCCGACCGTGCGAGCCTGGCGCTGGCCGATCGGTTAGAGAAGGAGCTGGGTCGGCGGCCGCTCTATCTCAAGACCGACATACGCGACATCGAGGCGTTGCGGCTATCGGCGGGCAAAGCTGCAGAGGCGCATGGCGACGTGACGGTGCTGGTCAACAATGCCGCGCAGGATGACCGTCATGCCGTCGAAGACGTCACGGTGGAGTTCTGGGACAACAATCATGCCATCAACTTGCGCCCGCATTTCTTCAGCGCACAGGCGGTGGCGCCGGGCATGAAGCGGGCCGGCGGCGGCTCGATCATCAACTTCACCTCGACCTCGTTTCTCATCAACCATCCCGACATGCCGGCCTATACCGCCGCCAAGGCCGGCATCGTCGGCCTCACCAAGGGTCTTGCCGGCAAGCTCGGCGTCGACGGCATTCGCGTCAACGCGATCGCGCCCGGCTGGGTGATCACCGAGCGGCAGAGAAAGCTCTGGGTCACCGAAGAAGCGCTCGCCGCTCATGTCGCCAAACAGTGCATCAAAGAGGTGATGCAGCCGGAAGACATTGTCGGCACTGTGCTGTTCCTGGCGTCGGATGCCTCACGCATGCTGACCGCGCAGATGCTGATCGTCGATGGGGGGTTCCTGTGATCTCATCGAGCAAAGCAGCTTCCGTCGCGGCCGTCGACTGGGGCACCACCCGCATGAGGGTATGGCTGCTCGACGGCACTGGCAAGGTTCTCGCCGAGCGGCGCGGCGATGACGGGCTGATCACCGCCCAGGCTAAAGGATTTTCGTCCATTCTCGAAGGGCATCTGGCCGCCATGGGTGCTCCCGAGGCGCTGCCGGTCATCATTTGCGGCATGGCCGGTTCGCGCCAGGGCTGGCTGGAGGCACCCTATGTCAGCGTGCCGGCGCCGATCGGCGCTATTCTCGCCGGCGCTGCCCGCATTCCCGGCCAGCGCCGCGACATCCGCATCGTGCCCGGCCTTGCCCAGCGTCTGGCCGACGCCCCGGATGTCATGCGCGGCGAGGAGACGCAGCTTGCCGGCGCCGGTTTGCCGGCAAAGGGACGCCATCTCGTCTGCATGCCTGGCACCCATTCGAAATGGGTGCTGGTCGAGGACGGCTCTGTTGCCGGTTTCGGCACCTGGCCGACCGGCGAGCTGTTTTCGGTGCTGGCCGCGCACTCGATCCTGCGCCATTCGCTGGGCGAGCCGCCGAAGCCGGTTGCCGCCGAAAATCCATTTTTCCGGGAGTGGTGCCTGAAGGCGTTGGCCGAAGGCGGTGACATCGGTTCAAGACTGTTCTCGATCCGCGCCGCCAGCCTGCTGCAGGATCTGAAGCCCGAGGATGCCGCCGCCTGCCTGTCCGGCCTGCTGATCGGCGGCGAGATCGCTTCGGCAAGTCGCCGTTATGGGGCGAGTGCCGTGCCCGTCGTGCTGATCGCGTCGGGCGCACTCGGCAAGCTCTATGCCGACGCCCTCGGCCTTGCCGGGCTCGCGGTCAGGGTGGTCGACGCCGACGAGGCGGTGCGTGCCGGTCTTGCTGAAGCCGCGCGCGAAAATGGCATGATCGCTGGAAATGGAGTTGCCGCATGACCGAAACCGCACCTTTTCCAAAGCTCGAGCGGGGTCTGGTCGCCATCCTGCGTGGCCTCAAGCCAAGCGAGGCGGTGGCGATCGGCCGGGCGATCTTCGGCGCCGGTATCGAAGCGATCGAGGTGCCGCTCAACTCGCCCGATCCTTACGCCTCCATCGCCAGCATTGTCGGAGCGCTTCCTCCAACAGCCTTGGTCGGTGCCGGCACGGTGCTCAGCGCCGCCGATGTCGACGGCCTGCACAAGGCCGGCGGGCGGCTGCTGGTCAGCCCCAATATCGATGCCGAGGTCATGGGCCGGGCCATGCACTACGGCATGGTGACGATGCCCGGCGTGTTCACGCCGACCGAGGCATTTCAAGCAATCCGGCTCGGCGCCTCGGCATTGAAATTCTTCCCGGCGAGCGTGCTTGGCGCGGCAGGCATTTCGGCGATGCGCGCGGTGCTGCCGGCCAGTGTGCTGGTCGGCGCGGTCGGCGGCGTTTCAGATAAGGATTTTGCCGGCTACAAGGCAGCCGGCGTCAGCGTCTTCGGTCTTGGCTCCAGCCTCTTCAAGCCGGGCATGAGCGTCGACGAAGTGGCAGCGCGAGCGAAAGCCGCAGTTCAGGCCTGGGACGCGGCGTTTGGAGCGGCATGATGAGCGAGACCATTGTTTCGGTTTTTTCCGACCATGTCTGCCAACTCGGCGAGGGACCAAGCTATGACCCTGCCACCGACAGGCTCTACTGGTTCGACATCGTCAACGGCCAGCTCCTCGAACAGCGCCTGTCGGGCGGTGCTGTCAAAATCCACCAGCTCGGTCAGATGGCCAGCGCCATCTGCATCATCGACGACCAACGCCAGCTGATCGCCACCGAGACCGGCCTGCATGTCCGCGACGTCGCGACCGGCAAGCTGACGCTGCACACGCCGATCGAGGCCGACAATACGGTCACCCGCTCGAACGATTCACGCGTTCACCCTTGCGGCGCGCTGTGGGTCGGCACCATGGGCAAGGGCGAGGAGAAGGGTGCCGGTTCGATCTACTGGTTCTTCAAGGGCGAGCTGCGCCGGCTTTATGCCGACATCACTGTGCCCAACTCGATCTGCTTTTCCGAGGATGGGACCATTGCCTATTACACCGACACCAGCACCGGCCTGTTGATGCGCGTCGGCTGCGATCCGGCGACCGGACTGCCGGTTGGCGAACCGAAGGTCTTCGTCGATCACCGTTCGGCCAAGGGCTATATCGATGGTTCGGTGCTCGACCGCGACGGCATATTGTGGAACGCCTGCTGGGGCGGCAGCGTCGTCGAAGCCTATGGACCCGACGGCAAGCTTATCCGTTCGGTGGCGATGCCGGCGACGCAGCCGTCCTGTCCAGCTTTCGTCGGCAGGAACGCCGACCGGCTGGCGGTCACCTCCGCCTGGTCGGGCAAGAGCGAGAAGCAGCGCCTGCTCGACCCGCAAGCCGGCATGACATTCATGCTCGACATTCCAGTCAATGGTCGCTTCGAGCCACGCGTGCTGATTGGCTAGACCCATATCTAGCACTGTCGTGCAGGCGTCCGGCTGACGTCGGTTCCGCGAAAGCCGAATGCGCTCGCCGTGCGATGCTTGAACGCTTCATCGTTTCGCGGGAACGCTGAACCGCTCTATCTCTTTGTTTTGACGCAATTCCGGACGGAAAGCCGTTCACACTTCCTGGAATTGCTTGTCTTATGACTTTCGCTGCCGAATGGGTCAGAAAGGAACG
>NZ_JAMYND010000071.1:0-18196 GCF_040318885.1 Mesorhizobium sp. M0998 | reverse complement strand
CGCTCCTTCGCTCAACTGCCTCTCCAAAGAATCCTTTCTCAGCCTAAACTCAACCCCAAAATCGCCATATGCGATTCCCCTGCCCTCGTGGGGGAGATGTCCGGTAGGACAGAGAGGGGCGCGAAGGATCGCTACGGAACGGCTCGTTTCGTTGCTTATCGCCCGGTCTTCTGCACACGCGCTGCTTCGGCAGAAATCGCCGCGTCGAGCCCCTGCCAGTCGCCAAGGAATCCCCGGGGGAAGCGGTAGGTGAGGCTGAGATTGTCGCCGACCAGGATGTCGCGTTCGCAGGGCGCCAGCGATTCGTCCGCGCTCGGGCCGCTCAGGCAGCGTGCGACGAACGGATCCTCGCCGGGGCGATCGGCGACCGCCAGCACTTCGTTGAGATAGCCTGATTTTTCGCTGAAGGCGTAAAGCGTGGTGCCGCCAGGGCCGGGCGTACCCGGCTTGGCGATCAGCGCGCTGTAGATCGGCGCGAAGCGGCCGCTCATGTCGCGCGACATCATCTGCGGCTCGAACGACAGGAAGACGATGTCCTTGCTGGGTCCGGTGTGGTTGAAGTCGTTGCGGGCAGCCTCGCTGTAGCCGTCCATCTCGGGATAGCGCAGATAGAGGTCGAGTCGCGAGGCGATGCCGTCGCGCCGGGCTTGGGCAAAGCGGATGACATTGGCCGGCACGGCAATGACGTTGTTGCCAATGACGACCCTGTGGACCGTGGTGTCGTCGGTGTACCCGGCCATGGCGATCGAGCGGCCGAACCATTTGCCGCCGAGGCTGATCGCCACCGAAAGCAGCGCCAGCGTCGCGAATGCATAAAACACCCGCCTCATCAGCGTCGAATCGACGACGCTGAGTTGCGGGCCCTCAGTGGCGGCTGCCTGCTTCATCGCGACCCTCGTTTGCCGTCCCATCGGGTGTACCTGAACGGCACATCTCGGCGCGGCACGGCTCTTGCTTCGCAGCTTTGCGGGCGACTGTGCGATTTCATGGTAAACGGAGGGTAAAGATGGGCCCGGTCGAACAAATCATATTCAGTTTTATGGCTGGGCTGACGGCTTGCGGCCTGGCCGGATCGGCGATGGAGCTGATCGCCGGCCGCAGGCTTGCCTTCGTCCAACCCTATGTATCGTCGAAGCACATGCTGCGCTCGCTCGCCGCGACGGCTTGCGCCGGGCCGCTGATGTTTGCCAACGAGGCGCTGGACGCCTGGCGCGAGCGTCGCATCTCGGTGCTGGGGCTGATCTCCTGCGGCTGTACGGCGACCATCTGGGCGCTGGCACTGGGCATGGTGGTGATCGCCGTTGCGTCCTGGGCGGCTTCGCTTCTAGGGTCTGGCAGCTTGGCGGTGTGAGACGATCTGGAGACAGCAATGCCGATCTACGCGATTGACGGAAAAGCGCCCGCCTTCGAGGACGCCGACAGCAATTGGATCGCGCCCGACGCCACGCTGATTGGCAATATCAGGATCGGCCGCAATGCCGGCTTCTGGTTCGGCGTCGTCGTCCGCGGCGACGACGAGCCGATCGTCGTCGGCGCCGACACAAACGTGCAGGAGCACACAATCATGCACACCGACGCCGGCTTTCCGCTGACCGTCGGCCAAGGCTGCACGATCGGCCACCGTGCCTTGCTGCACGGATGCACGATCGGCGACAACAGCCTGATCGGCATGGGCGCCATCGTGCTGAATGGGGCGAAGATCGGCAACAACTCGCTGGTCGGTGCCGGCGCGCTGGTCACCGAAGGCAAGCAATTTCCCGACAATTCGCTGATCGTCGGCTCGCCCGCGCGCGTCGTCAGGATGCTCGACGAGGACGCAGTCGCCAGGCTGCGCGCCTCGGCCGCGCATTATGTGGCAAACGGCAGGCGGTTTAGGGCGGGGCTGAGGAAGGTCTAGCCGACCCGGAAATGGCGGAGCCGGGCCTTGAGATATCGAAGCATAACCCCTTCCAAGTCAAACCGGCTGGGCGGTCGGCCGGAACAAGATCTCGTTGATATCGACGTCGTCGGGCTCGTTGATCGCGAAGGCGACCGTTCGGGCAAACGTATCTGGCCCCACGGCGATCTTGCTCACGAAGTCCCTGGTCCCCTGCTGGATATCCTTCTCGCTGATATGCTCGAGCAACTCTGTGCTGACAGCGCCCGGCGAGATCACCGTGGTACGGATATTGTAGGGTTTCACCTCTTTCCGCAGACCCTCGGATAGCGCACGCACCGCGAACTTGGTGGCGCAATAGACCGCCGCACCCGGGTCGACCACATGGCCGTATACGGACGAGACATTGATAATGTGCCCCGATCGCTGCTCCTTCATGTACGGAAGCGCGGCCGCGATGCCGTAAAGGACGCCCTTGATGTTGACGTCGATCATCCGGTCCCATTCGTCGACCTTGAGCCGTTCGAGCGGGGCCAACGGCATGAGGCCCGCATTGTTGAGCATCACGTCGATGCGGCCGAATTCCCGGACCGCCGTGTTCACCAGGTTCTGGACCTGGCCGGCGTCGGTGACGTCCGTAGTAACGGCCTTGGCTTTGTGCCCAGCGGCGGTCAGTTCCTGGACAAGGGCGTCGATGCGGTGTGACCGCCGTGCACCCAGGACCACGGAAGCGCCTCGTGCGGCAAGATGGCGTGCCGTCGCTTCACCGAGGCCACTGCTGGCACCGGTGATGACGACGACCTTGTTCTCGATTCCTTCGGACATGAGGTTCTCCTTGACAAGAATTGAAAGAGTTCAGGTGCGGGGGCCGGCCGAGGCGGCGAGCAAGGCCGATCCCGTGAGCAGGACGGCGGCGAGAAGGAAGGCGCTCCACCAGCCGGCCACGTCGAACAGCAGGCCTCCTGCAATAGCGCCGCCTGCGATCGCGAACTGGATCAGGGCGACCTGGAGTCCGCCCCCGGCCTCCAGGTCTTCAGGGATGAGCGTGCTCATCCAGGTGTTCCACGCCACCGGGATCGGGGTAGCGAACAGTCCCCAAAGAACCAGCAGGCCGGCCGTGGCGCGTGCAAACGGTCCAAAGGCAATCAGCAGTAGAGCGAAGACCGCGAGTGCACTCGGCAGCCCGATCAGCACGGCTGTGAGGTGCCGCCGGAGTACGAAGCCGACAATCGACAGTCCCGCCACGCCACCGAGGCCGACGCCCAATAGAGCCAGTGAGAGGGTGTTGACCTCAAGGCCCGTCACGTTTTCCAGAAACGGCCGCAGATAGATCGAGAGCGCGTTCTGCCCGATGAAAGCGAGCCCGGTCGCGCCCATGCCGATGGCGAATCTGCGATTCCGCAGCAGGCCGAACATGCTCGACACCGAGGCGATCTCTATCGGCGGGATCTTCGGGAGAACGGCCAACTGCCACACGAGCGCCGCAAGGCCGATGGGGACAGTGACGAAAAAGGTTCCCCGCCATCCGATCAGCGATCCGAGGAAGCTGCCGACGGGCGCGGCGATCACCAATGCGAAGGCAGTGCCACCCTGGAGCAAGGCAATGGCCTTGGGCAGGTCGGGTCCCGCGGCCAGGCGGGCCAGAATGGCCGTCGACAGTGACCAGAAACCGCCGATCGCGATGCCGACCAGCGCCCGCCCGGCCAGGAAGACCAGGAAGTTGAGAGCAAGCGCCACCGCCAGGCTCGATGCGGCCAGCACTGCCGTATAGACCAGAACCACCGTCCGTCGATCGACGTTTCGCAACAGCGAGTTGCCGAAGAGGCTGGTAACCACGGCGAAGAATCCGGATACCGCGATTGCCTGGCCTGCCTGACCCTCGGAGACGGCCAGATCCTGAGCGATCGGGGTGAGCAGGCTCACCGGGAGGAACTCCAGTCCGACCAGAAGGAAGGTCAGCAGCGACAGGCAGACCACCGCAGACCATGGGGTCGTCCCGCTGTCAGCAGCAGTGGCCTCGTCCAGCACGAAATCGATGGTCATAAGGCAGTCTCCTGTCCGTTCCCGAACTAAGTAGTCGGGCTGGCTAAATGCGACTAGCGGGTATAATTTTGATGTGGTTGTGAATGAGGCTCATCAATGCCACGCGACGAGTTCGCCGAAATGCGCGCGTTCCTTGAGATCACCCGGACGCGGAGCTTCACCCGAGCAGCCGCCAAGCTCGGGGTCACTCCTTCGGCCCTTAGCCACACCATCAAGTCGCTGGAGTCGCGGCTTGGCGTCCGTCTTCTGTCTCGCACCACGCGCGACGTGGCCCCGACGGCGGCCGGTCAACGCCTCAAGGAAGGCATCGAACCGCATTTCGAAGGCATCGCGGCTGAGGTCAGCGCTCTCGGCGTCCTTCGCGACAGGCCGTCCGGCAACATTCGCCTGGTGTGCACCGACGATTCGGTCGACATTGTCTTCCGCGCCCGGCTGCCAAAGTTCCTGAGCGACTTCCCCGATATCAATGTCGAGTTGGTGGTCGACAACGCCTTCACCAACATCGTCGAGCGCCAGTTCGATGCCGGCGTGCGTCTGGGCGAGTCCATTGCCCGGGATATGGTAGCCGTGCGCATCGGAGCCGACGTGACCTACACTGTGGTCGGCTCACCCCATTACTTCGCCCACCGGACACCGCCGGAGACGCCGCAGGAACTGACCGACCATAACTGCATCAACTACCGGCTGCCGACGTCAGGATCGGTCTATGCCTGGGAATTGCGGGAAGGAGCGCGCGAGTTCAATGCTCGGGTCGAGGGACAACTGACGCTTAACAACATGGGGCCGGCGATCCAGGCCGCGCTCGACGGAGTGGGCTTGGCCTATCTGCCGCGCGAACTCGTCCTTCCACACATTGAGAGTGGCCTTCTCCAGGAAGTCCTGACCAAATGGTGCCCAACGTTCCAGGGTTACCACCTGTACTATCCAAGCCGGCGCCATCCCTCTCCGGCGTTTTCCGCCTTTGTCGACGCGTTCCGTATCAGGGGCAAGTAACAGCGTTTCGACGGCAAACGGCAGCTCGTATCCCACAAACGATCGTGAGACAGCTTGGATGACAAGCGCAGTTGGAGGCAAAGCCGAGATAACTGTATCGAGATGTGTTCCGCCAGAAATGGTGGAGCCGGCCCGGGGACGGGGCCGGCTCCTTAAACCCGGTCGTTGGGGACGGGGAGGGTGGGGACTCGACCGGGTTTCTCCTAAAGCGCGAAGTCATGCGACGCACTTAACCTCTGCTCTATGCATGTCGTTATCCCAAAACCGCTACGCACTTTTGGGCGACATGCCTTGGCGTCCTCAGCGGACGCTGGCGACCGCGTCGGAGCGGCCGTCGTTGATCGTCACCCAGGCGCCGGAATTCCGCTCGGACTGGCGCTTCAGGTAGGTGTAGCCGGTATTGGTCCAGGACAGCACCTTGGGCTGGAGATTGTCGAGGATGAACTCGCCAAGGCTGGTGCGCACGGTCAGCACCGCATGGCCGTCGCCATTGCGCTGGCGCACCACCGTCATCAGCAGATCGCCGGCCGGCACGCCGATGCTCATCAGTTCGCGGCGCTTTTCCAGCGCATAGTCCTCGCAGTCGCCGAAGCCGCTATTGGGAAAGGACCAGACTTCCTCCTTGCCCCACATTTCCATGTCGGTGCGCGGCGCGACCCTGCTGTTGACCGAATTGTTGACCTTGACGATCGTTGCCCACAGCTTGCGGGTCAGCTCGACGGGTGCCCGGCCAGGCGTCCTCTGATTGCATTCCTGCGGAAGCTGCTGGCACAATTCGTAGTGTCCGACCGGCTGCGTGGTGCGGCCGCCGGTGTGCATGAAGGCCGGCTCCGCCGCGTTTACAGTCCCCCAACCGAAAAGCTGCATCGCTATTGCCGCCAGCAACAGCTTGCCCCTCATCCTGTTCATTATTCAGTCTCCCCGTTTGAGGAGACAATGACACGGCTGGATTTATTTGACGCAAAAGCGCGAAGTAGACATTAAGTAAAACGCCAATAGAATAAACGTAAAATTTGACGCAATTGAATATAGAATTGTTTAAGGATTCCAGCCACGCATGTTCCCATGCTTCGTCGCACCGTTCGAACAGCCAGGATGGCGGGACAGAGGAGGCGCGAAGGATCGCCAGCCTCTTTCTTCCCGATAATGCTAACGCTTCCGCGTCAGCCGCGCGATGAGCTGAATTCGGTATCGAGCGTTTCCGGCCGCTGGATGACGGCGAACTCGATGGCGACGCCATCTTCGAAATGCCGCACTATCTGGCCGCGCATGGTGCCCAGCGTCACCTGGACGCCGATGGCCGGCTTGACGTCGATCTCGATCGCCGCGCCCGACAGCGACAGGTCGATGATGCGGCACTGGTACTGGCGTCCGTCGGCAAGCTGCAGCACGCTCGTCGGGTTGCGCGGTGCGACGCGTTCATGGCGGCGGTCTTCCGGCAGGTCGAGCTCGTGCTTGTTGGCAAGCCAGGTCAGTTGCGCGGCAAGCTTGTCCCTCTTGCGCTCCGACGCGATGACGGTCATCGCAAAGCCATCCTGCAGCGTGCGGGTGATGACGCCTTCGATGCGGCCGATGTGATCGATATAGGCAATGACCTTTTCGCCAGCCAGGCCGGCGCGCTCGGTGCGCAGCGCGACGTTGCCGGGCGACATGTCGACCACCTGGCAGGGATGTTCGGTGCGGTCTTCCAGCATGAAACGTCCGTAAATTTTCACGCGGACGCGCTGAAAGTTACGCCTTTCAGCTTGGGACGGCGCATGGTCGACCGCCGCTGACCTCATCACTGCCATACCCCGTTCGGCATTCCGCGCATGGATGCGGGGAATTTCAGCGGAAAACTACAACAAAGCAGGTTAACAAAGGGGAAAGCCCGGCGCTGTTGCTTTAAGCTTTGGGCATCATTCCTCGCGTCCGCCGTCGAAGACGACCAGGTGACGGATGCGGCGGGCCTGGCCGAGCGCCGAAATCGTCTCGGGCGGGTCGAATTCCGATGGGGCGAGCGAGGGAACCTCGATCGCCGGACGGTTCCCCGGGAACATCGGCTCCTTGTCGGGATCGACGACGCGGATCGAATCGATCAACGCGTCGAGAACCGGGTCGGCGCCCAGCCAGAAGGGCTTTTCGACGGCGCTTATAACACCGAGGCAGCGCGGGCTCTCGACACCGCCGTCGAGCGGCAGCGCGAGCAGCTCGAACCTGTTGGAACGGCCGCTGCGGCTGAAACCTTCATAGGTGATGAGCACCACCGATTTCAGGTCGAAGACGCCATCGGTCAGCTTCGAGATCAGCCGCTGGTCCTTCTCGCGCCACAGCGAAGGGAATGAAAACCCCTTGAGTTCGCGGCCATAGACCGCGCAGAGCCTGGTGCCGGCGAGCCGGAACACCGCTTCGCCGCGCGTGTCCTTTTCCAGGATGAACGTGTCGGCCAGCAGCGACTTGATGTCGGCGGGTTCGACTTCCGAGCGCTTCGGGGCAGGGCGTCCGTCACGCAACCGGTTCCAATAATGGAACAGCGTGATCGATCCGGTCTGGTTCATGCTAATGCTGCTCCGCGCATTCTGTCTTCTGATGTCCCATCGGTGAACAGAAGGGCGCCCTCCGAAGACCTACATGCGTTGCGGAGCAGGATGCGTGCCAGCATCGTTAATACTTGTTCACGGGTCGGGGCGGTTAAGGTTAACAACTGGTTTACGTTGCGCGCCGGCCAGGCCTGTGGCACACCAAAACCACTCCAGAAGCGGTCGTTTTGCGACGATCGGCAGCACTTCAGTCAAGAGTTCAGGGGGAGCAAGGGGGCTCGGCCAGCCGTTCAAGGGAAACCTTGGACGGCTTCTTTTTTTGATTCGGGGCTGCTGATTCGCCGTTTGTGATTCGGTTGGCCGTGATCTACATGCTCGCCAAGTCCAATCCAGCGACTGAGTGCAAGCCATATGAGCGACCCAGAAAGCCCACCGGAGATCGAGCAGGGCGAGAGCGGGCCTGTCGCCCGCGAACCGGAGCGCCGCGAACCGGTGTTCAACCTGCCGCCCGTGGTGCTGGCGGTGATCGGCATCTGCGTCGCGGTCCATCTGATCCGGGTCTATTGGCTGACCGACGACCAGGATTTCGAACTGCTTGTCCGGGCTGCCTTTGTCCCCATCCGCTATTCGGGCCGCTTCGATCTGGATTTCTTCGCGTTTTCGAGCCCCTTTACCTATGCCTTCCTGCATGGCGGCTTTGCCCATCTTGCCATCAACATGGTGTGGCTCGCGGCCTTCGGCTCACCGTTGGCCAACCGCTTCGGCGCGCTGCGCTTCAGCCTGTTCTTCGCCGCGACTGGACTGGCGGCGGTGGCGCTGTTCTGGGCCATGCACCCGCTTGGCGAGGCGCCGCTGGTCGGCGCCTCCGGCGCGATTTCCGGCATGATGGGCGCGGCGGCACGCTACGGCTTCCGCATCGACCGATCGTCGGGCAAGGCCGCCTTCGCCGGCCAGCCTTTGCCGATGGCGGCGGTGCTGCGCTCGCGCGGCGTCGTCACCTTTCTCGCCATGTGGATGGTGATCAACCTCGCGACCGGCCTCTTCGGCCTGGCGCCTGGCATTGACGGCCAGATCGCCTGGGAAGCCCATATTGGCGGCTTTCTTGCCGGCTTTTTCGGCCTGCGGTTTTTTGATCGGCGAGAGCAGGTGCCCCGGCAGGCGGACGAGCCGGAGACCTGAGACGGCCGCACTTGAAATGCAACCGTTCGCGGCGCACCATGTTCATCCCAGGGCAAGCCGGCCAGGGCAGGAGCCGGCAGGAAATGCAGAGGAGGACGCCATGACTGTTAAGGCAATTCTCGAGGCAAAAGGCCACGACGTGGTGACGCTCGGGCCGAACGAAAAGCTCAGCGAAGCCATCCGCATGCTTTCCGAACACAGGATCGGCGCGCTGGTCATCACCAACGGCGATCACAAGATCGTCGGCATTCTTTCCGAGCGCGATGTGGTGCGGGTTCTCGCCAAGGAGGGGGCGGCGGCGCTCGACCTTGCCGTCCGCTCGGCGATGACGCCCAAGGTGAAGATCTGCAATGAGAACCACACCGTCAACGAGGTTATGGAGATCATGACCAAGGGCCGCTTCCGCCATCTGCCGGTGGAAAAGAACGGGCTGCTCGACGGCATCGTGTCGATCGGCGACGTGGTCAAGCGGCGCATCGAGGATGTCGAGCGCGAGGCCGAGGAGATCAGGGCCTATATCGCCACGGCATAGGTGACGGCGGCCGGGTTGCCGGCAGGTCGATTTTTCAAGCTGCTATCGCAGTTCGTCGCGGCAGGTGCGGGCCTGTGCCGCGTCGGTGCCTGCGGCTTTGCGCTTGTCTCTTTTGGCGGTTTGCACTAGCGAAGTTGCACAGCAAAATATGCGTTCTCGCATATCCGCAATTTCAGTGTGCAGGCCCTTATGAGCATTATCGACACCCGCACGCCCGACGCCAAGCGCCTGGTTCCCGGCGCCACCGGCGACTGGGAGATCATCATCGGCCTCGAGGTCCACGCGCAGGTGACCTCGCAGGCAAAGCTGTTTTCCGGCGCCTCGACCATTTTCGGCGCCGCGCCCAACGCCAATGTCAGCCTGGTCGACGCGGCGATGCCCGGCATGCTGCCGGTCATCAACGAGGAATGCGTCAAGCAGGCGATCCGCACCGGGCTGGGCCTGAAGGCCGAGATCAACCACAAATCGGTCTTCGACAGGAAAAACTATTTCTATCCCGACCTGCCGCAGGGCTACCAGATCTCGCAGTTCAAGCAGCCGATCGTCGGCGAGGGGAAGGTGATCGTCTCGGTCGGCCCGGACCGGCAGGGCGAATTCGAGGACATCGAGGTCGGCATCGAGCGCCTGCATCTGGAGCAGGACGCCGGCAAGTCGATGCACGACCAGCATGCGACGATGTCCTATGTCGATCTCAACCGCTCCGGCGTGGCGCTGATGGAAATCGTCTCCAAGCCGGATATGCGCTCCGCCGATGAAGCCAAGGCCTATGTCACCAAGCTGCGCACCATCGTGCGCTATCTCGGCACGTGCGACGGCAATATGGACGAAGGCTCGCTGCGCGCCGACGTCAACGTCTCGGTGCGCCGGCCCGGCGGCGAATTCGGCACGCGCTGCGAGATCAAGAACGTCAACTCCATCCGTTTCATCGGCCAGGCCATCGACTACGAGGCGCGCCGCCAGATCGCCATCCTGGAGGACGGCGGCAAGATCGACCAGGAAACGCGGCTGTTCGACCCCAACAAGGGCGAAACGCGCTCGATGCGTTCCAAGGAAGAAGCGCACGACTACCGCTATTTCCCCGATCCCGACCTTCTGCCGCTGGAATTCGACCAGGCCTATATCGACGAGTTGGCAAAGGACCTGCCGGAACTTCCCGACGCGAAAAAGGCGCGGCTGATCACCTCGCTCGGCCTGTCGACCTACGACGCCTCGATCCTGGTATCGGAAAAGGCGGTCGCCGACTATTTCGAGAAGGTGGCCGCTGGTCGCGATGGCAAGCTTGCCGCCAACTGGGTCATCAACGATTTGCTGGGTGCGTTGAACAGAGCCGGCAAGAGTATTGAAAATGCTCCGGTTTCGCCCGATCAGCTCGGCGCGGTCATCGATCTGATCAAGGAAGGCACCATCTCCGGCAAGATCGCCAAGGATCTGTTCGAGATCGTCTGGAACGAGGGCGGCGATCCGCGTCAGCTGGTCGAAAGCCGCGGCATGAAGCAGGTCACCGATACCGGCGCCATCGAAAAGGCGGTCGACGAGGTGATCGCGGCCAACCCGGACAAGGTCGAACAGGCGCGCGCCAAGCCGACCATGGCCGGCTGGTTCGTCGGCCAGGTGATGAAGGCGACCGGCGGCAAGGCCAACCCGCAGGCGGTCAACGAGCTGGTCAAGGCCAGGCTCGGGATCGAGTAGGATGTTCGTCCGCACCGCCGGCGAGCGCGATCTTGCGGCGGTGCGCGCATTGCTGGTCGAGACATGGCATGCCACCTATGATGCCATCTACGGCGGGCCGCGGGTCACCGAAATCACCGATGAATGGCATTCTGTCGCCGCGCTCAAAGCACGGCTGATGCGGCCCAACTCGGAGTTCCTGGTCGCCGACGACGGCAAAAACATCGGCGGCATGGCTTTCGCCGCCGCTACCACGGATGCCAGGATCGTCATGCTGAACCAGCTTTACGTGCATCCGGCCTGGCAGAGGCAAGGCATCGGCCAGGCGCTGCTGGACGAGATCGAGGCCAGCTTTCCGGAGGCCCGGACGCTGCGTGTCGAGGTCGAGGAAGCAAATGCTCCGGCTGTCGCCTTCTACCGCTCGAGGGGGTTCTTGCCCGCCGGCAACACGGCCGATTGCGGCGGCGCCTCGGGATTGCCGGCGCTGGTTTTGGAGAAGGCGATCGGCTAGCTCGTTTGCCTGGCGCTCAGTTGCGTTTCTCAGGCAGGTTGGAGCAGCCGGCAGCGAGAAACTCGCACGGCAGGCTGCCGCCGCCGCCCGACGTGTGCGGGGGCGTGGCGGCTTCGATTTTTTCCACCTCGTAATATTTCGAGGTGACGCCCCATTTTTTGACGCCCTGGCACGTCGAGCGCACGCCAACCTCCGTCGCCTTTGCCGCAGTCTTGTAGTAGGTGGTGATCCGGCAGGATTGGCTGACCGGCAGCGCGTTCGCCGGGCTCGTGACCGGCGGCAGGAAGTTCGGGAAGGCAAGCAGCGAGATTGCCGCAATGATCCGGACGGCGGGCATGGTGAGGGGAAGGTGCTGCATCGTTTGTCTCCATCGATGGCGCCGCTCGCTCGTGGCGCAGCGGCGCGTTTGTTCCGGCAAGATCAGGCCATGATGCCGGTGCTGGCGCATCTGCCGCGCGGGGGAAGGCGGTAGCGGTCTGAACCGCCGCCGTCATCCGCGAGCGGCCGCGTCAGGGCGTTTTCGGCTTGATGAGCGTCTTTATCGGAACGGCGACTTTTGGAGGCCGGACCGTACTGGTTCCACCATCGACGGCCAGCCCGCCGCTGTTGGGATAGCGTACCGTATAGTGCAGCTCATAGCCGGGAACTCTGATCCATGTAGGCTTGGGATTGAACTGGTCCGGCGGCCTCGAATACCACTTCGGGATCTGCATGATCTTGGAACCGGCACCGAATCCCGCAGTCTTGGCCGCTACTGCGAAGGCGCTGTCTCTGGGGTCGTTCGGCGGCTGGTCGACATTGCCGATGACGACCAGCGAATCGTATTTTCGCGCGTCCAGCCGTACTGCGGGAACGTTCAGCGCAGCCACGTCGCCTTCGCGCATCGTCAGCGCCTTCTGACGGCCATCCTCATTGGCATAGACGTTGAGGTTTATGGCCTCGGATTCCGCATAGACGACATTGTTGTGGAAGTCGCGGGCTGGCAGGCGTGTGAGGCTGTCGAAGGTCACTTCAACCGTCGGCTTGGCTATGGCGTCCGTCACCACCAGGTTGCGCCGCGGCACCGTCCAGAAGATGAGATCATCGCCGGTGGCCTGCGTGCCGGCGTCGGAGCCGTCTATTGCCGAGCATTTCGAATTTGGAACCGGCGTCGTCACCGGCAGAGGTGCCGAAAACGAGCTGCGAACCTGAGCGTCGATGTAGTTGCCGACGTTGAAAACGTCTTCGAGGATGTTGCCGCCCTCGAAGCTCGCCGGGCCGGGTTGCGAGCGAATGATGACCTGGCTGGAATCGGTCTGCCAGCCGCTGCAGAAGACGTTGACGTCTATGGGAATGCCGATGTGGCGGTCGGAGGTCACCGGGATCGAGACTTTGATGGTCAGGATGTAAGGAACTTTGACAAACCAGCTGTTCGGCTGGTTCAGCATCTGCGTCGCAAAGCGCGACGGCCGCCATTGCTTCAGCGATTCGATCGATGCGCGTGATGATCGTCCCTGGGCGGCCAGCTGTGCGTTGGTGGCGTCGACCTTGGCTTGCGCCAAGTTGCGGACGGTGTTGGTGATCAGGAACACGCCGAGTTCGGCTTTGCAGGGCCTGTTCGATTGTGTGGCGTTGCATGGGGCAAGTGCCGCACTGGGAACCGGCGGCCCCGACGGCGGCGGCTGGGCGGCCGCGGCGGCCGCCATCAGGCAGAAGAACAGCATCGTGCAGGTTTTCAACATGGTATCCTCGCTCTTTCGGTTGGAAACCACCCTCCGGCTAGACAACACCATTTCTTCGACAGCGGTTCATCGCCCGCATGGGGGACGAACCGCGAAACATCGGGCCGGCCCAGCGACGTCGAGCCGCCGTCCTTTCGGATTGGATATCTACTGCTTCACGACGCCTTTGGTTGTCGCCATCGGCGCGACGACCTTGGGCTTGGGGGTTTTCGGGCCGGGGTCGACTACCAATGCGGCCGTGCAGGAGCATTTGCCCGAACCGCAGTTCAGGTCGCCCTTGCACATTTTGGAATGCCGCATATCGGTGCAGTCGGCGGTCCCGGAGCAGGAGCAACTGCCTTGCCCAATCGTTCCGGACTGACATTTGAAGCTCCATGCCGGATCGGCGGCAAGGCCGGCCACAGCGAGCGATACGGCAAAAAGCGTCGTCGAGATGAGCTTGCGCATGAATACCTCCCGGTTCTATCGAGCGATGGAACCACGAAGCAGCAACGCCTTCATCTCCCGCGCGGGGGACGAACTCGCATACCGGTGACGATCGTCAATGCTGTCCCTTCAGCACGACGAGATAGCCGCGTTCGACGCGAAGCCGGAACGCGATTTGCCCTGCAGTGCCGGGATCCTTGGAAACCTTGTCGATGACATAGCCGCTGGGATGCGAGCCAAGCCATTCTTCCGGTTTGTCGGTGCTTTCGAACGGCTTTTGCAACCGGGCCAGGAAGCCGACTTCGCCCTGATAGTCGAAAGCCACGGCCCAGTCCGCATCCTTTCGCTCGTAGATGAAGTTGGCGAGCGGCGTCAGATCATAGCGTTTGAACGCGGTTGCCGATGCCACCGCGTGGCCAATGCCGAAAATGACAAGCATGACGATGGCCGAGCTCTTCAGCCTGGCGAGCGGGATCTCCGCCATGAAATAGCCGAACAGGATGACCACGAACGGCAACATCGGCACGACATAATGAGGCTGCTTGCCGGATATCGCGCTGAACACCAGAAACACGGCAACGAACGAGAATGACAGCAGGCGCAAGGCGCGCAGATCCGGCGACTTCGCGTCGATCAGGTTGCGTATCCGCGTGCGCAGCTTCAACCGCCACACCTCGGGTATGAAGATCCACGGTATGAACATGACGGGCAGCAGCAGCAGATAGAAATAGAACGGCCGGCCATGCGAATTGCGCAAATTGCCGGTGACGCGCCCCGCCGACTGGTTCCAGACGAGATCATAAACGAAATTGCCTTTTGTCAGGATGGTCGCCGGCACCAGCCAGATCGCCACCGGAATTAGTGCGGCGAGCAGGGCCAGGCCCACTCCAGCGAGGAAGTTCGGTGTCGTCAGTCCCGCCCGCCGGTCGCGCCAGAACGGGTAGAACAGGATGGGCGCGCCGATATGGATCAGCACCACTGGGCCTTTCGTCAGCACGCCCATGCCGATGAACAGCCCGGCCAGAACGGCCTGCCAGCGGTTGCCGCTGCGGGCAAAGGCAATCAACGACAACAGCGCGGCGAGCACAAAGACCGTCAGCAACAGGTCGAACAGGATCAGCGTCGAATAGATGACGAACACGCTGCTTCCGGCAACCAGCCAGGGGATGCGCCGCGCGATGTCGTCGCGGCCCGGAAACAGGGTCTTTGCCAACGCCGTCGTCAGCCAGATGACGAGCGAGGAGGCGGCGAAGATGACCAGCATCGCCGCCGGCCGGCTGGCGCCGAAAATGTTCCAGACAAGGTCGATAAGCCAAAACAGCAGTGGCGGCTTCTGCAGATAGGGCGCGAAATTCATCGTCGGGACGAAGATCTGTCCGCTCAGATACATTTCCCAGGTGACGCTGAGATATCGCGTTTCGTCGACGGGCAGCAGTGGCCGGAAAGCGACCGCGATTACGATCAGCCCAAGCAGAAAGAGGTAGGGGAGCAGCCGCTCGGTAGATGTCGGTGTCAAAGATCGAGATCCGCGCCAGAAACCATTTTCATTCCAGCCGAGCATAGTGCCGCGTTTCTGGACCGCGAACGACCGCACCATGATTTTGGCCGAATTGCAACGATGCCGGTTTCGTTTCCCAGATTTTGCGGACGATGGTGTCAAAGGTTTGAAAAACTTACCGGCCGAGTCTTTTGGACCGCTGCCGGTCCGGGGAACCTGAGCAAAATCAACTGGAGCGCAACGGCGGTGACAATTCGCGCATCAACAGTTCGAGCTCGCGCTGATCGCCGGTACCGGTCTTGTCGAAGATCGTCGCCAGCTGCGACTTGACGGTGCCGTCCGAGACGCCGCCGGCCGCGGCGATTTCCTTTCGCGTCAGGCCGGCGGCAACGTGACCGGCGACTCGCCTTTCTGCCGCGGTCAGTCCGAACAGCGCCGCAATGGCGTCCAGCGCCGGGGTCGGTGTCGAACCCGCCGCGGCGATGAAGATCGCTGCGGCGGCGCGTTGCGAGATGCGCGCCGAGATTTCACGCCGCGCCAGCGGCATGACATGGGCCACCGCCGGAACCACCGTCCTGGCCAGGGGAATGTTGATGCCGCAAGGTCCGAGCGCGAATTCGTCGCGCGTGCCGAGCTGGACGGCACGGCCGATCGCGGCGTTGGCGTTGGCATAGGTGAAGGAAAGCTGTCCGCGTACGCAAGCGACCGAGATGTTTTCGGCGAGCAGCGTTTCGGCTGACGGGTTGGCGAAGATGATGGTCATGTCTTCGGCCACGATCAGCACCGGATGGTCGAGGCTTTCGATGATGGAACGGAAGATTTCGGCCTTGCGCCGCTCGGCTTCGAACAGGTCGCCGATGGTCACCGCGCGCCGCACGTGCGGTGCCAGCAGGCTGACAAGCTCGAGATCCTCGCGGGAAATCTGGCGCCTGTCCCTGTCGGTCACCACCATCAACGTGCCGATCCGGGTCGGCCGCTTCATCAACGCCACCCAGAAGAAATCGTCCAGGCGGTTGGGTTGCACCCATTCGCGCACGATGCGGCTTTCGAGCCATCTCTGTCGCGTATCCGGGCCTTGCAGGGCGTAGATCGAATCGACGGTGAACGGCACGTCGATCTCCATCTTGGGAACCGCCGCATAGAACGGCACTTGCGAGCCGTAGTCATGCTTCAACGGCTCAAGAACTGCGGGATCGCCGCAGGACACCGAAAACCGCGCGGAGCTGCTGATCGTGTCGATGACGGCGAGCATGGCAAGCTGGCCTTCCGCCAGATTGCAGATGGCCTCGAGTGTCGCCTGCCAGCGGCCGACGTCGGCAATCGAATCGTAGATCGCCTCAACGACCTGCGGCAATGCGCGACCGGCCGTGCCCGCCAGCGATGACATGAGCCCCTCTCATTTGCCGTCCTTGAGGCAACGAAGCTTCAACTGCTAGAATAACGCTGCGTAAGGTTGCCAACAACCTATTTCATCTGCTTCGGACGGCCGCGAAAATAGCATGAACGTATCGCTTTCCCGTCAGCCATTTGCTCGCCTGTTGCGGCAAGACCCTTGCCTTCGCAATGCCGTGACGCCATAAGCAGGAACAGGCGCCGCAGCCGCCGCGAGGACTTGCTTCAAGGACTTGCCACGAGGATTTGGATGAAGACTTTCCTTCTGCAGTTTTTCACCTGGTGGAACAGCCAGACATTGGGAACGCGCTTCCACACCTGGCGGCACGGCAAGAAGGTCGGGCAGGACGAGGTCGGCAACGTCTACTATGAGGGCGGCGTCGATTCGGAAGGCCGCACCCGTCGCTGGGTCATCTACCGCGACTATTCGGAAGCCTCGGCGATTCCGCCCGGCTGGCATGGCTGGATCCATCATCGTGTCGACGTTGCGCCGCCAAGCGAAGACTACAAGCCACGCGACTGGCAAAAGCCGCATGTGCCGAACCTCACCGGCAGCCCCGCGGCCTATCGCCCGAAAGGCTCGGTGCTGACCAACCAGCATCGTCCGCAGGTGACGGGCGACTACGACGCCTGGACGCCTGGTTCGTGATCGATCGCCGCGACACGCGCGCGGTCCCCACGGGGGCGGTCCCACGAGGGCGGTCCTTTGTCGCCACAATTGCTGTTTAGCTGTTTGCTGATCCGACAGCAGCAACTAGCCTTGGCGTTAAGAGAATCACCCGGGCGCAAACCACCGGACCTTGCATGAGCATGTTCAGCCGAATTTTGACGGGCGGATTAACCGCGGTCGTTCTCGCTTCTATGGTGGCGCTCGCTACTGCGCAGGAATTGGCGCCGCCTGCGCCGGACGCGTCGGTGGCGCCTGCAGCACCGGCAGTATCCGAGCGCATCACCAATCCAGTCGCTGAATTCGCCGGCATCGACAAGATCACCGGCCGTATCATCACCTTCGATGTTTATATCGACGAGACGGTTCAGTTCGGCGCTTTGCAGGTGACGCCGCGCATCTGCTATTCGCGGCCCGAAAACGAAGAGCCGAAGACGGATTCGTTCGTCGAGGTCGACGAGATCACGCTCGATCGGAAAATACGCCGTATCTTCACCGGCTGGATGTTTGCCGAAAGCCCCGGGATCAACGCCGTCGAGCATGCCGTCTATGATATCTGGCTGAAGGGCTGCAAGCAGAAGTCCGACGTGCCGGCACCCGCCGCCCCCAAAACCAACTAGAATCTGTCAGTGCGCGGCGCATACCGCGCCCTGCGGAACCGCCGCGTTGCCCGAGCGTTGGTGCCTCTCTACGGAGGAGGTTGCCATGATGATGGCCAACAAGAACGAACTTCTCGACATCGAAAGGGGATTCTGGAGCGGCGGTACCGACTATTTCAAGGCCAATGCCGATACCGACTGCCTGGTGGCTTTCCCGCAGATGGCGCGGGTGATGAGCAATACCGATCTGGCCGCAACTGCCACGGACCCGAACCGCTGGCGCGATCTCGACATCGACCTCAAGGGCATCATCGAGCCGGGCAGCGACATCGTCATGCTGACCTACGAGGCGCGTGCGACGCGGCAAGATGGCGAAGCCTATGCGGCGCTGGTCAGCACCGGCTATGTCCACCGCGTCAATGGCTGGAAGATGATGTTCCACGCACAGACGCCGCTGGTGACGGCAGCAAAAGGCTGACCGGCCGCAAGAGTATCCGTGTTGGTCAAGGGAGAGATGGTGTCCAGGTCCGATTGTCCCTGAGTAGTGCGTTTGCGAGGATGATGAGCTTTCG
>NZ_JAMYND010000070.1:0-19513 GCF_040318885.1 Mesorhizobium sp. M0998 | reverse complement strand
AGAACGAGGTCTATGTCGACATGATCAAGGCCGGCATCGTCGACCCGGCGAAGGTGGTACGGACGGCGCTGCAGGACGCGGGCTCCATTGCGGCGCTTCTGATCACGGCGGAAGCCATGATCACCGACGTTCCGGCGAAGGAAGCCGCTGCTTCGCCCGGCGGCATCGGCTATTGACCAGCCACTGCCGGAAACAAGCCTGAAAGACAGCCGCCGGGGTATCTTCCCCGGCGCGCACCATCGGCAAGGAGATCGATCAATGATCGCATTCGTCCCGAAGCCAAAGGCAGCGGCGAAAATCGAAGTGGCCGAGGAAAGCCGCTTCGATCGCATTCGCAGGCTTGCCGACAAGCACAGGAAAGCCAACGCCGGCATGATAGGCCGCGACCCGAAAAAGATCGCGGACAAGCGTCCCATGTGACGACTGCCAATGCTCGGCACCTCGCGCAAGCGCGGAACCTTCATCGCCCTTGTAGGCAGCGCCAAAATGGACGAATAGTCATAGCGGCGCGCCGCCGTGAAATTGCCGGCATGCGGTTTCTCAGTTGGCGGCATCGCCGCAGCCGGATCCTGGAATGGCCAGTCCTTTGGAACCACGCAAGAGAAGAGGTCCGATCGCCGCAAGGCTGCTGGCGGTGGATGCGTGGATTGATTCCTCGGTCTACGAAATCGGCTTCAGGGCGCGCCAGTTCTGGGAAGCGGCGACCATCTTCTCGCGGCGTTTCCGTGTCGACGGCTGGCGCCGCGGCCTGATCGAACTGTTGAGTGAAGGCTTTACGCTCGGTGCCGGCGGCATCGTCGTCCTTTTGGCGCTGGCCTTGCCGGCCTTCCAGATAACCGCCGGCGACTGGCGCACGCAAGGCGACTTCGCCGTCACCTTCCTCGACCGCTACGGCAACGAGATCGGCCAGCGCGGCATCATCCAGCGCGATTCGGTGCCGGTCGACGAGATGCCCGACCATGTCATCAAGGCGGTGCTGGCGACCGAAGACCGCCGTTTCTTCGACCATTACGGCATCGATGTGCTCGGCCTGTCGCGCGCCATATTCGAGAATGTGCGGGCAAATTCCGTCGTCCAGGGCGGCTCGAGCATCACCCAGCAGCTGGCCAAGAACCTGTTCCTGACCAATGAGCGGACATTCGAGCGCAAGATCAAGGAAGCCTTCCTGTCGCTGTGGCTCGAAGCCAATCTGTCGAAGAAGGAAATCCTGCAGCTTTACCTCGACCGCGCCTATATGGGCGGCGGCACCTTCGGCATCGAGGCGGCAGCCGATTTCTATTTCGGCAAGAGCGTCAAGGACCTGAACCTTGCCGAGGCGGCGATGCTGGCCGGCCTGTTCAAGGCGCCGACCAAATATGCGCCGCACATAAACCTGCCCGCCGCCCGGGCGCGGGCCAATGTGGTGCTGTCCAACCTGGTCGATTCCGGCTTCATGACCGAAGGCCAGGTGCTGCAGGCAAGATTACACCCGGCCGAAATCGTCGACCGCGGCGAGCAGAAGAGCCCCGACTACTACCTCGACTGGGCCTTCGACGAGGTCAAGAAGATCGCCGCCAAAGGCGGCCCGCACTCGCTTGTCGCCCACACCACCTTCGACGCCAACATCCAGAAGGCGGCCGAAGAATCGATGGAGTTCCACCTCCGCCAGTTCGGCAAGGAATACAACGTCACCGAGGGCGCCATCGTCGTCATCGAGACCAATGGCGCGGTCAGGGCGATCGTCGGCGGCCGCGACTACGGCGCCAGCCAGTTCAACCGCGCCACCAAAGCGCTTCGCCAGACCGGCTCCTCGTTCAAGCCCTATGTCTATGCGACGGCGATGGAGCATGGCTTCACGCCGGATTCGGTGGTTTCCGGCGGACCCATCTCCTGGGGCAGCTGGTCGCCCCACAATTACAATGGCGGGTCGGCCGGCAACGTCACGCTGATCACGGCGATGGCCAAATCGATCAACACGGTGCCGGTGCGGCTGGCCAAGGATTATCTCGGCATCAAGCCGATCAAGGCCATGGCCGAGGCGATGGGCGTCGAGTCGCCGCTGGAATCGCACAAGACCATGGTGCTCGGCACGTCGGGCATGACCGTGATGGACCAGGCGACGGGTTACAGCGTATTTGCCCAGAACGGCCTTGCCGGAACCCGGCACGGCGTCAGCCAACTCTTCACCCGTACCGGCGAGGTGGTCTACGACTTCGCCAAGGATGCGCCGCCGCCGCATCGGGTGCTGTCGGAGCAGGCGCTCAAATACATGAACACCATGCTGGCGGCGGTGCCGGTGATCGGCACTGCCCGGCGCGCGGCCCTTCCAAACATCGTCGTCGCCGGCAAGACCGGCACGACCCAGTCCTACCGCGATGCCTGGTTTGTCGGCTTTACCGGCAACTACACGGCCGCCGTCTGGCTCGGCAATGACGACTTCACCGCGACCAACAAGATGACCGGCGGCACGCTGCCGGCCATGGTGTGGCAGCGGCTGATGGTCTATGCGCACCAGAATATCGACCTCAGACCGATTCCCGGCCTCGATCACCCCTTCGTCGATGCCGAAATTGCCGCCAAGGCCGAGGAAGCGGAAAAGAAGAACGCCGAACAGGCAGCTGCCGATGCCGCCGCCGAGCGTCCGCCGGTGCTGTCCAGCCGGACCACCCAGACCCTGAAGGAACTGACCAGGCTGTTCCAGGCGGCACCCGTGCTCGACGCGCCCGCTGCACCGGAAACCCTCTCGGCGCTGTGACGCCCAATTGCGCGGGGCCGCTTGCCACAAGGCCCTGCGCCGCGATATCCCCGAGCGGCAATCTTTCAGTCCCGGCCTTCGGTTCCCTGCCTCCTCATGCTCAAGAACGCCTTCCTGACACTGCTTTCGCTTGCCATCGCCGTCGTCGGCGGTGGCGGCAGCGTCTGGTATGCACTGAAGCTGCAGGATGGCGTCGGCGCCATCAGGATCGGCCAATGGACCGCCTTCCCCGATATCGGCACGCCGACGGCAGATCCCTATTCGAAGGCCCGCGTGGCTCGCGAAGGCGTGCTGGCGCTCGGACAGGCGGAAGGACTGTCCTTCATAGCCGAGCGCGATTCCGGCGGCGAACAGCTCCAGCGGCAATGTGCCTACAAGATCGCGGGCGGCTTTCCCACCGCCCGGTTCTGGACGCTTTATGCCGCCGACCAGTCGCTTGGCGTGGTCGAGACCGGCAAGCCGAGGCCGGCTGCGCTGCAGTCCTATCAAGTGCTGCGCCAGGCCGACAATTCGGTGGTCATTTCCGTCGGCAGCCGCCCAGCGCCCGGCAACTGGCTGCTGACCAGCGGCGCCGGCAAGATGTACTTGGTGCTTACGTTCTACGACACGCCGATCGCCAGCAGCACCGGTCTCTCGGACGTCACGCTGCCACAAATCCAGAAGGTCGGCTGCAATGCGTAGCCTGCTGCATGCCGTGCTGCTCGGCCTGCTCGGCGCCGGCATCGTGCACATCATCGTGCTGCTGCTCGTCCCCGAGTTCTCCGAACGCGACGCCTGGTCGCGATTGGCCATGGCTTCGGATCTCTACAAGATGACCAGGCTCGACGCGGAAGCCGGCGGCGCGCCGGTGGTGAAATCGGTCGATCCGCTATTTTATGCGGCGGCATGCCGTTTCGATCTTGCCGAGGGGATGGTGCGGGTCAAGGCGCCGGGCAAGGTGCCGTTCTGGTCGATATCGGTCTATGACCGCGGCGGCCACAACATCTACTCGTTCAACGACCACAGCGCGACCGCAGGCATGCTCGACACCGTTGTGCTGACGCCGGCCCAGATGATCGAGGTCCGCAAGGATCTTCCCGAGGAACTGCAAGGGGCCATCTTCGTCGAGGCGCCGATAGAGGAAGGCGTATTCGTCATCCGTTCGTTCGTGCCCGACGACAGCTGGAAGCCGATCGTCTCGCGGTTTCTCGAACAGAGTTCCTGCGAACTGCAGGATTTTTAAGCCGGTTCCGATGCTCAGTGATGCGGTACCGGCAATGTTCCCGAAGGTCCCGGCTTGTCGGGGCCGGCCGGCCGCGTTTCGCCGGTCAGCGGCCGCTGTTCGTAGCGCACCCCGGGAAAGATGATCACTGCCGCCGGCGCGGTTTGTTGTGCTCGATTGGTTGCCGCCGTTCGCGGCACGAAAGACAGTACCATGCCCATGGTTCGCGTATTCCTCTCGGTTGCCCCGGAGCACAACGCAACGCCTCCATAGTCGATTAAGAAGGCAGTAGGTTAACGGAGCGCTAACGGATCGCCGCTAAATTGATCTTTGTTCTTGGGAAACGCGAAACCGGTACAGCCCGGCAGAGCGCTGTCCAGATCGTGTCGAGTGTCGGGCGTATCCTTCGTGTCAGCTTCGGATTTCAGGCAAATCGCAGCAGGAGCTGAATCGGGAAAGGCCGAAAGGCTGTTTCGCGCCGCGGTATCGGCGTTCTGCTCGCTCACCCGGCCTTCGCGCCGGGAAATCGCGCAGCTCGAAGACCTGACGCTGCCGCTGTTCGAGAATGTCTCGGTCGAATCGCGCCGCTACGTCGCGGCAGCCCTTTCCGAATGCGAATATGCACCCGCCGCGCTGGTGCGGCGGCTTTGCCAGGAGCGGGTCGACATCGCCGCTCCGCTGCTCATCCGCTCGCGCGCCCTCAGCGACGTCGACCTGATCGCGCTGATCGGACGTCACGGCCTGCCGCATGCCCGTGCCATTGCCCGCCGCAAGGATCTCAATCAGACGATCGCGGATCTCATCAAAGTGCTCGAAAGGCCGACGCTGGTGCGGTCGCAGCAGCAGCCGGAAACAACCGCCAAAGCCGCGTCCGAAAACGCCGAAGTGGTTGCGGGCGAGGTCAACAGGCAAGAGGCTTCCGATGCCGCTGAAACTGTACGCCGCCGGTTGCGATCCATGATGCGCGCCGAGAGCGGCGCCTCCATCAGTCCGTTCGTCGAGCCACAAACCTATGTCAAGCTGCGCGAGACCGCGCTGACCGGCAATGCGGCATTCTTCCAGACAGCGCTCGCCGATGCGCTCGAAGTCGATTTTTCAACGGCGCGGACGCTCACCGCAAGCCACAATTACACATCGCTGCTGGCCGCCTTGCGCGCGCTCGACCTCAGCGAAGACAAGGCGTTCCTGATCACGGCCGCCATCTATCCGACCGAGTTTCCGCACCCGCAGGCGATCCGCATCTTCCTCGACCGCTACCGCCTGCTGCACCGCGACGCGGCGTTGGACAGGCTCCGCGGCTGGAAGGCCGAGACCGTGTCGAAAATCGTTCGCAAGCCTGGGCGCGTCGCCGCAAATGCCGACCTGCGCAAGCCGAACAGCGCCGATATGACCGCCACCCCAAAGGCGCGTCGCGTCTGAAGGGCTTGCCGTTAAGACGCCTTGACCGAGATAAGCTCCTCGACGCGAATGGCGCCCGCCTCGATCTCGACCACCCAGATATCCGGATCGAATCTCTTCTCGCGCTCCAGCCGCGCGTCGAAGATGGCGGCATCGTCGCCTTCGCCAAGCAGGCTGAAAAAACGGTCGTCCGGCCTGGCTGAATCGTAACTCGTCTGCGGCGCCGGCCCGAACAGCGCCATCTCCCCTTGCCTGCCCCGCGCCAGCACGAAAACCGCGCCGGCTTCCGTCGCGCCGCGCTTGACCACGGCGGCAAAGCCGCCGGCGCTGAAAACCCGGCGCAACAGCGCCGACACCCACAGATCGGTGGTTACCCGCATGGAGAAGTCCTGGACATGCGGCGGTCCTTACAGCATTGGCCGGAAGACCGTAACCGGTCTTTGCGAGGCGATCGGCGAGCGGCCGTTTCGACCCTTAGTTGGTCAGGCCGATCTCGCGCATCTTGACGTAGACGATCTCGTCGGGCTCGCCGGTCTCCGGCAAGCCGAACAGCGCCTGGAATTCCTTGATCGCGGCCTTGGTGCGCGCGCCGACGACGCCATCCAATCGCATGTCGTCATTGCCGAACGCCTTCAGTCCGGCCTGGATCTTGACGATGCGGGGATCAGGTGTTTGCGCCACCGCATTTGCCGGTGCGGACGCTGGAATGGCGGTTGGAACAGCGGCCGTTTCGACCGGCCGCGGCACGGGATGCGGCACCACGGCTGCGGTCGTCGGCGTGGCACCCAGTTGATCCCGCAAAACGCTGTCGATCTCGCCGGAGGCATTTAATCCGACCTTCTGCTGATAGGCCTGGATGGCCTTGCGCGTATTCGGTCCGGGAATCCCGTCGACGGTGCCGGAATAGAAATCGAGATCCTTCAATATGCCCTGGACCTGCTCGACGACCGGGTCGCTCTTCATCGGCGCAGCGGCCGGACGCACGATATTGATGGTGGTTTCGGGCTCGTCGCTGTCCGCCCGGGGAAAGCGCTCGATACTCCTCGTGGCGAAAAACGCGCCGGCATGCGGAAAAGGCTGGTACCAAAGCGCGTTCGCCGAGACGTAGAACAGCGTCACCAGGAACGCGGTGGAGCCGCCGACCACAACAGGATTGCGCGAGATCAGGCTGCCCAGCGCCATCGCTCCGTGCCCGAAGGCATTGCCGCGGCGTTTGACCGCCCTAGGCTGTTTTGCGGAGCGACCCATTGCTCTCCCCTTTGCCACCGTCCGCCTTGGCTTTGACTGCGGACATCGGCACCACGCCGGCCTTCTCCGCCGAGCGGCCCGTCGGGCCGTTCACGGGAAGGCTGATCGTCACCGTGGTGCCCTCGCCAGGCATGCTTTCGATCGACATGGTGCCCTCGTGCAGCGCCACCAGCCCCTTCACCAGCGAAAGCCCGAGGCCTGTGCCTTCGAAACGGCGGGTATAGTCGTTCTGGATCTGCATGAACGGCTTGCCGAGATTGGCGAAATCTTCCTCGGCGATGCCGATGCCGGTGTCCCGGACCCAGAAATGCAGCCGCGAGCCGATGCGCTTGGCGCCGATGACGACATTGCCGCCTTCGGGCGTGAACTTGATCGCGTTGGAGACGAGATTGATCAGGATCTGCTGCACGGCGCGACGGTCGGCATTTATTTCGCCTGCGTCCGGCGCGATCTGGGCCTGCAGATCGATAGCCTTTGCCTCGGCTTGCAGGCGCATCATCGATTGGCACATCTCGACCGCTTCGCGGAAGCGGAACGGTTCCGGTTCGGTCGCGTAAGCGCCCGATTCGATCCGCGATACGTCGAGTATCGAGGTGACGACGGCAAGCAGGTGCTGGCCCGAATCCCTGACCAAGCCGACATATTCCTTCTGGCGAGGATCCTTGAAGCTGCCGAACATCTCGTGCAGCAACATGTCGGAAAAACCGATGATGGCATTGAGCGGGGTGCGCAACTCATGGCTGACGACGGCAAGGAAGCGTCCTTTCGCCACCTCGGCGGAGGCAGCCGCCTCATTGGCAGCGGCAAGCTCCTGGCGCAGTCCGGCCAGTTCGTCGTTCTCGCGCAGAAGAAGCGTGAAGACAGTCTCCTGCCCCGGCGCGCGCATCATCTCGAGCGAGAACGGCCGGTAATTGTCGGCCGTCACGCCGCTGCTCTGCGGCAGCCGGACGCGAAGGTCGAGCCGGTGCGACAGGGCGCCATCGCGCATATCGGCCAGCGCACTGAGATACGGGACGCGGTCGGACAGATGGATGCGATCGAAAAGTCCGGTGCCGAAAAGCAGCTCCGGCGGCAGCCTCAGCATAGTGCGTGCCTTAGCCGAGACGTCCAGAACCTCACCATGCGCAGCGATTCGCAGCACGACGGCGTCGATCAGGTCTTCGAGCCGGTGGCTGCCGGCCGGATCGAGCTGTGCGTTGGCGGCGCCGCGAAGCGGAGCGATACGCGGAATGAGCGTGAGTGCCCAGGCCAGTGGTACCAGCCAGTGCCATGCGGCGATTTCGGTCTGGCCGAGCGGCAAGACCGAACCGGCGAAAGGCTGCAGCAAGACTGCGACCAGGGCCGATATGGCGCCCCAGACCACGGCACGGCGCGATTGGCCGATCCACCACGCTTCAAACGGCAGCGCCACTGCGAGCAAGGCAACCGGCGAGGCCACACCGCCGGCGGCAGCGATAAGGGCACCGAGGGCAACGCTGCCGACGACCAAGGCGAGTTGGCCGGCCAGGGTCATCTTGCCCGAGGCAGCCACCAGCAGGGCGGCGAACCAGCAAAGGCCGAACGCCGCAAAGATCGCAGCCACAGTCACGGCCGCGCCCATTCCCGACGTGACCAGCGTCACCGCTGCACCCGCGCTGAAGAAAGGCGCCGCCAGCATGACGCCAATGAACCGGCTGTGGCGGCGACGATCGCTCTGGCCGAGTACGGACGGATGAACCATCCGTTCGCAACCGGCGGCTATCGCGCCCGGCAACTCGGCGTATCTGGCCTTGATCGCACTCAACTCAACGCACCCGGTCGTGAAAGGCCCTGCTTTGCAGGCGGCTTTTGTCGATCCGAAACTCGCATCCAGCGTTTAAGGAATGGATAAGGCTGGGCTGATCGTCCCCCGGCTGGCTGCAAATATCGGGATACCGGCGGGGAAAAACCGGGGCAATTGTCGCCATAGTAAACGGAGCGTTATCCACACCGCCCGCGCCTGCACCTGCGACCAATGGCATCAACCTGTCGCCGATTAAGAAAATGATCATGAAAAACAATAGGTTGGATAGTTATTATTTGCTGAATAAAATCTGAACCGTTCGAGGCAAATGAACTTCAAAACGCTTCGTTTCGAATCTGCCTAAAATTTGAGGAAAACTGTTGCTTTCGGGACAAGCCGTCCTTTGCGCGTCTGTGTCAGTATCGCGGTACAAGGGTCGTGCGGTTCGGAGGCATGACCGTCATAAAGGACAGACAGATGGGCTTTCTGATAAGAGCTGCTTTCTGGTTTTCGCTGGTGCTTCTGGCGCTGCCGCTGGGTGTCGGCGCCGATGATGCGGGCCGCGAAAGCGTCGGGCCGCTCCAGGCGCTGTTTGCGGCGCGCGAAGCCGTCGGCGATATCGCTGGCATCTGCGAGCGCAAGCCGGACGTGTGCGAGACCGGCAAATCGGCAATGCATACCATCACCGCCCGGGCAAAGGAGACCGCCAAGATCGCGGCTGCCATGCTGGACGACAAGGCCGCTGAACCCGATACAGTGACGACTACCGGCAGCGTGCCCGGGGAAATCGTCTTGCCGGCGAAAGTCGATCTGCCGGCGAAACTGCACTTGCCGGCGAAGAACTGAGACTGTTTCGGCCGAATTCATCGCCGGACCGCAAGGCTCCCCATGCCCGGCGCCTGCGGCGTTTCTCCTCTTTTTCCGTGACGTGGCAGCGCTGGATGACTATATCCGGGGGCATGACGACGACGATCCAGACCATCCGCGACGACTTTTCCCTGCTCGACGAGTGGGAAGACCGCTATCGCTATGTGATTGAACTGGGTGAAGCGCTGCCGCCGTTTCCCGATGAGCAACGCATACCGGCAAACAAGGTGCCCGGCTGCGTCAGCCAGGTCTGGTTGACCACCGAACAGGGCGGGGGTGCCGACCCCGTTATCACCTTCAAGGGCGATTCCGACGCCCATATCGTGCGCGGCCTGGTCGCCATCATGCTGGCGCTGTTTTCGGGACGGCCGGCCAGCGAAATCCAGAGGACCGACGCCGAGGCAACGCTAAAGGCGCTCGGACTTGACGAGCACCTGTCGCCGCAGCGCGCCAATGGTCTCCGCTCGATGGTCAAGCGCATCAAGCGTGACGCCGAGGCAGCGTTGAAGCAGACCGCCTGACCGCACGGCAGTTGCTGGCGGGCATGGCGGGTTCGACCTTGACCCCATAATACAAAACGGCGCCCGCAGGCGCCGTTTGAGTGTCAAACCGGAAGAGCCGGTTGTCAGCGTCCCTTGCGCTTGCGGCCGAGACCCATCTTCTTGGCGAGCTGCGAACGGGCGGCCGCATAATTGGGCGCAACCATTGGATAGCTCGGGTCCAGGTTCCACTTTTCGCGATACTGGTCGGGCGTCAGATCATAGTGGGTCATCAAGTGACGCTTGAGCGACTTGAACTTCTTGCCGTCTTCGAGACAGATGATGTAGTCGTCATGCACCGACCGCTTCGGATTTACCGCCGGCTTCTGCTTGTCGGCAGGCGGCTGCTCGGCGGCCCCGCCGACGCGCCCGAGAGCGGCATGGACATCGGCGATGAGGTTCGGCAGTTCGCCGACCGGCACGGGATTGTTGCTGACATAGGCGGCCACCACATCGGCGGTGAGCTCGATCAGCGCGTCACTGTTTCTGGAAGGTGTTTCGGTAATATCCATGGCGTTCAGGTCCCAACGAGAATTGTTTCTGTCTACGCCCTATTTTTGGCAGGCAGGGCATCGCGCGAACTTGTGCAGGAAAAAGCCTCCGCGATTCGCGTCGCGGCATCTTAATGAGCCTGAGCGCCAAGTAAGTCAATTCGCTTCTTGCGGTCTATTCAGCGATACAAGTCAAATATTCCTCATTCAGCTTCACTCTTTCGTGCAAAGTGTAACCTTGCCGTTTTTTCTGGTCAGACCAGCATCGACTGACGCGGCGGCAAGCAGCCATTACACAAACGGCAGCAGGTAAATAGAGTTCGATGCTTGACCCTGCCGGCGGCATTACAGCCTGGATGATCGGTGGATTCAGTAAAATCATAGGTTGCGAAGCGTTACTGTTGCTCGCGAGCCGTCGCCGGAGCGGTGCGCTGTGTCATTGAAATGGGGTAATGTATTTCCGTAGACCCAGCCATATCGGCCACTTGCCAAGCCGCGAAGGCAGTTGCATGAGATTGACCGGCACTGGCAGGGTCATCGCAGCGACGGCGAGAACCGCGGCAGTCCGAGAAGAAATATTCGTTATCCGTTCCTCCAGCCCGTCCTCTCGAGCCACCACGACAATAGATCATAGCCCTTGAACCCGCGCTGCTCGGCGTGTTCATTCGCCATTCAAGTAGCTTCCACAGCGAGACGCAATGACCAGAACCCCAGTGTTTCCGACCGCCACGCCGCCGCAGCCGGAGAAGCGGCCGATCTTCGACACGCATCACGGCATAACGCGGACGGACGATTATGGCTGGCTGAGGGCCGCCAATTGGCAAGAGATGTTCAGGGATCCGTCCCTGCTCGACGGCCAAATCCGCGCCCACCTCGAAGCCGAGAATGCTTACCAGGCGGCGCTGATGGCCGATACCGTCCAACTGCAGAAGCAGCTTTTCGCGGAAATGAAGGGACGCATCAAGGAAGACGATTCTTCCGTGCCGATGAAGGACGGACCTTACGCCTACGGCTCCTCCTTCAAGCTTGGCGGCCAGCAGCCGCGTTATTTCCGCACGGCGCGTGACGGCGGCGACAAGCAGATATTGCTCGACGGCGATGCCGAGGCCGAGGGCAAGCCCTATTTCCGCCTGGGCGGCGTCGATCATTCGCACGACCACAGCAAGCTGCTCTGGGCCTTCGACGACAAGGGTTCCGAATTCTACACGCTGCGCGTCCGCGATCTGGCCGGCGGCAACGATCTGGCGGACAGGGTCCCGGACACCGGCGGCGGCGGTGTGTGGGATGCCGGCAATGACGGTTTTTTTTACACCCGCCTCGACCCCAACCACCGTCCTTCCAAAGTGCTGTTCCATGCGCTTGGCGACGGTCCTGAAAACGACCGGCTGATCTACGAGGAGACCGATCCGGGCTTCTTCATGGATGTCGGCGGCACGCGCTCCAACGAGTGGATCATGATCGGCATCAACGACCATGAGACCTCGGAATACCGTATCATGAGCGCCAACGATCCGTTCGCAGAGCCGAAGCTGGTTGCGGCGCGCCAGACCGGCCTGCAGTACGAACTCGAGGAAGGCGGCGACATCTTCTTCATCCTCACCAATGCCGACGGCGCCAAGGACTTCAAGATCATGACGGCGCCGGCCCACGATCCGGTGCGCGCCAACTGGCAGGAACTAGTGCCGCACGAAGCGGGCCGGTTGATCCTTTCGGTGATCGGCTTCAAGGACCACATGGTCCGGCTCGAGCGCAAGGAAGGCCTGCCGCGCATCGTCGTGCGCGACCGCAAGAGCGGCGAGGAGCACCTGATCTCCTTCGACGAGGAGGCCTTCTCGCTCGGCCTGTCCGGCTCCTACGAATACGACACCGAGATCATGCGCTTTTCCTATTCGTCGATGACGACCCCGGCGCAGGTCTTCGATTACAACATGCGCACCCGCGAGCGGATGCTGCTCAAGACCCAGGAAGTGCCGTCCGGCCACAACCCGGAGCACTACGTCACGCGCCGGCTGATGGCGCCTGCCGCCGACGGCGAACTGGTGCCGATCTCGCTCCTCCATCACCGCGACACGCCGCTCGACGGGTCCGCACCTTGCCTGCTTTACGGCTACGGCTCCTACGGCATCACCGTCCCGTCCGCGTTCAACACCAATCTGTTTTCGCTGGTCGACCGCGGCTTTGCCTACGCGATAGCCCATGTTCGCGGCGGCAAGGACAAGGGCTATGGCTGGTACGACGACGGCAAGCGGGCGAACAAGATGAATACGTTCACCGATTTCATCGCGGTCGCCCAGCATCTCGTCGCCGAGCGCTATACACAGCATGACCGCATTGTCGCGCAAGGCGGTTCCGCCGGCGGCATGCTGATGGGCACGGTCGCCAACATGGCGCCGCAATGCTTCGGCGCCGTCGTCGCCGAGGTTCCCTTCGTCGACGTGCTCTCCACCATGCTCGACGCCAGCTTGCCGCTGACGCCGCCGGAATGGCCGGAATGGGGCAATCCGATCGCTTCGGCGGAGGATTACCGGACCATCGCCGCCTATTCACCCTACGACAATGTCGCCGCGCTTGACTATCCGCCGATTCTGGCGCTGGCCGGCCTGACCGACCCGCGCGTCACCTATTGGGAGCCGGCCAAATGGGTGGCGCGGTTGCGCGACCGCAAGACAGGTGAGAATCCGGTGCTGTTCAAGATCAACCTGGATTCAGGCCATGCCGGCGCCTCCGGCCGGTTTTCAAGACTGGAGGAAATCGCCTTCACCTACGCCTTCGCGCTGAAGGTGACAGGCAAGGCCGAGCTTGCGGCGTGAACATCGGCGGATGAGCGGTCATTGCCTTCCGTTCCGCGACGTGGCTTCATTGGCGGTGAGAGTTGCGGGGCCCACCAATGATCGATCTCGCCACGTTGATAGCTTATGTCGCGGTTGTGCTTGGCTTTGTCTTCATCCCGGGTCCCGCCACTCTTCTGACGGTGGCGCGGGCAACCAGTTCCGGAACCAGGGTGGGCATTGCGACCGGCGCCGGGATCGCGGCCGGCGACGTGGTTCACACCTTCATGGCGATCGTCGGCATTTCGGCGATCATTGCCACGTCGGCGGCGCTTTTCAGCATCGTGAAGTACATCGGCGCAGCCTACCTCATTTATCTCGGCATTCGCGCGATCATCGAGAAAACGCCGGCCTATCCGGCCGCCGGCGCACTTGCGATCCCCGCTGCCAAAGCATTTCGGCAAGCTGTTTTGACCGAGGTTCTCAATCCCAAGACCGCGCTTTTCTTCCTCGCATTTCTTCCGCAGTTCGTGCGGCCTGAAAACGGATCGGTGATGCTTCAACTGGCGATATTGGGCGTCATCTTTGTTCTGTTGGGCCTCGTCAGCACGGTGGTTTTCGCCGTGGGTGCGGGCGGCCTCGGTGCATTCCTGCGCCGAAACCCGACGGTGCTGAGATGGCAAGGCAAGGCTGTCGGCGGTATCTATTGCGCCTTAGGCATCCGGCTGGCGCTGCAACAGCGCTAGGGTCTCGATAGGCGACGAGCCGTACGAGGCTTCGGATAATGGGCAGGCACAGCTGATTTTCCGCTCGCAATTGCAAAGGCCGCGCGCTACCCAGTGCGCGGCCTTTTCACAGCCCTCGCCAACACACAATCACCCAGGGATCTGCCATGTTGCTCGTCGATGTCTATCTCGACAAATCGCCCATCCAGGGCATCGGCGTCTTTGCCAAGAACCACATTGCCCGCGGCACGCTGGTCTGGAAGCTCGACCCGAAATACGACCGGCGCATCGAGGTAGCGGCCTATGAGCGGGAAACCGGGCCGGTCAGAACCTATCTCGACCGCTACGCCTATCCGGACCGGCGCGACCCGAACTACATCGTCTTCGAAGCCGACGATGCGCGCTACATGAACCATGCCGACGACCCGAATTGCGATGTCTCGCAGCCGGAGGAGACCTATGCCTTGCGCGACATTGCGCCCGGCGAGGAAATGACCTGCGACTACAATCACTTCTTCGAAACCGGCTTCGACTTTCTCGGCGACCGCTGACGCAACGGCCGTCAGCTCGACGGCTTCTTGCGCGCCGGATAGCCGTTGGGGTGCGGCGGCACGGCTTTCAGGTAGGCCGCGATCGCCGCGCGGTCCTCCGGGGTCAGCACGGCCATGTTGCGCTGCACGTCGACCATTGCGCCGCCGACCGTATCGAAATCCGGCGTGAAGCCGGTTTCGAGATAGTTGGCGATGTCGGCCTCGGACCAGTCCGCGATGCCGCCCTCGCCCGACGTGATGTTCGGCACGATGCCGCTGCCTTCGGCGGCGGCCGCACCTGCCAGCCACTGGCTCTTCCTGGTGCCGCCGGCAAGATCCCGCGGCGTGTGGCATTCGCCGCAATGGCCGGGGCCTTCGACCAGATAGCGGCCTGTCACCACCGGATCCGGTGTGCCGTTGGGAAAGGAAACGACCGGCTGGTCACTCAAATAGAGCAGCTTCCACAAGCCAAGACCGCGTCGGACGTTGAAGGGAAATGCGAGCGAATTGGCGGGCGCCTTGCCGGCGACCGCGGGTAACGTCTTCAGGAATGCATAGAGATCGGCAATGTCGGCCGGCTTCATGCGCGCGTAGGAAGCATAGGGAAATGCCGGATAGAGATGCTCGCCCGACGGCGACACGCCCTTCAGCATGGCGTTGGCAAGATCCTCGACCGACCAGGCGCCGATGCCGTCCCTGGTATCCTGCGATATGTTCGGCGGCACGAAGCTGCCGAACGGCGTCTTGAGCTCAAGGCCGCCGACCAGCCGAAGGCGGGCGTCGCCTTGCGAGCCGGGCTTGGCATGACAGGATGTGCAGCCGCCGGCGTAGAAGATGCGCTTGCCCCTGACGGCGTCGCCGGGACCAAGCTCAGCCAGCGTTGCGGCATCGAGCCTGACCGGAGCCGACAGCAACCAGCCGGCAATCGCGGCCGCGCCGCCCAGAACGAGGGCGGCGCCGACAAATTTCTTCAGCAAGCGCATTGCCCGCTATCAGCCTTTTTTTACCCGGTAGTTTTGATGGCAGTTGCCGCAGCCGCCGCCAATGGTGTTGAACTGCGCCTTCAACGCGTCGGCATCCGCAGGTGCTGCGGCGACCGCCGCCTTGACGTCGGCGAGGTACTTGCCTTCAGCCGTCTTGAAGCCGGCCATGTCCTGCCAGATTTTTGGGGACGCCGTGGTGTCGCCGGTGTCGCTGCCGGCCGGGAAAAGCGTGTCGACGCCGGCATGGAATTTCTCGGCATTGACCTGCAGTGCCTGCAACGCCGTCAGCACCGAAGCTGCGTCGTAGGGCGTCTCGCCCTTGACCACTTTCGACAAGCCGGCGGCGATCTTGCCACGTTCCTTCATCAGGGCCTGCCGGTCGGCTACCGGGTCGGCAAATGCCGCCGAACCAGCGAAGGCGAGCATCGAGATGGCGAGGATAAGCTTTCTCATTCACTTGGCTCCATGTTGAAGGCAGTTCAGGATGCGGTCCCACCCCGATGACAAACGGCAAGGATGGCTTAAAAATTCCGACGCTTCGCCTCACGCTTGCGTGAAATTTTTGCAGCTGTCGTTCTGATGCTGAAAAAGAAAAGCCCCGGTTCTGCCGGGGCTTTCTGGAACGGATCAGGCCTTTTCGTAGAGTTCGAGCACATAGTCCCAGTTGATGAGACTGTCGACGAAGGCTTCGAGGTATTTCGGCCGGGCGTTGCGATAATCGATGTAATAGGAATGTTCCCAGACATCGACGCCGAGGATCGGCGTCGCGCCATGGACGAGCGGGTTCTCGCCATTCGGCGTCTTCGAGATCGCCAGCTTGCCGTCCTTGACCGAGACCCAGGCCCAGCCCGAACCGAACTGGGTGGTGCCGGCGGCGATGAAGTCGGCCTTGAACTTGTCATAGCCACCAAGATCGCTGTCGACCGCCTTTTGCAATGCGCCCGGCAGCTTGTTGCCACCGCCGCCCTTCTTCATCCATTTCCAGAAATGGATGTGATTGTAGTGCTGGGCGGCATTGTTGAAGAGGCCCGCATTCTTGCCGAAGGACTGTTTGACGGCCTCTTCGACCGACAAATCGCCCATGCCCGCCTCGGCGGCCAGCTTGTTGCCGTTGTCGACATAGGCCTTGTGGTGCTTGTCGTGATGATATTCCAGCGTTTCCTTGGACATATAAGGCTGCAAAGCCTCGTAATCATAGGGCAAGGCGGGCAATTCAAAAGCCATCGGTCGTACTCCCTCGTGGAAAAATCCGGTGTCGATACCGGACTAACATAGGACTGGATTGGTCTGGAACAACTCCGGAAACGAAGCGCCGGCCGCTTTTTAGCGGGTCAGCCGGGCGAAGTCGAATGCGCCCATTCCCAATAGAGTTCGCGCGCCTTCTTGGCCACCGGTCCGGGCTGCAGATTGCGATCCTCGATACGGGTGACCGGCACCACTTTCGAGTGGTTTCCGGTCGAGAAGATTTCGTCCGCCTCCAGGAAATCGCGGATCGACAGCGTCTTTTCTGTCGTCGTGAAGCCGTATTCGCCAAGCAGGGCCATGGTGCGCGCGCGGGTGATGCCGGAAAGGAAGGTGCCGTTCGGCGCCGGCGTCAGGACATGGCCGTCCTTGACCAGAAAAATATTCGACGTGCCGGTCTCGGCGACATTGCCCAGCATGTCGAGCACGAGCGCATTGTCGAAGCCGCGCATCTTGGCTTCGAGGATGGCCCGGCCGTTGTTGGGATAAAGGCAGCCGGCCTTGGCATTGGTCGGCATGGTTTCGATGGTCGGGCGCCGGAACGGCGACACCGTCACCGAAAAACCCGCCGGCGAGATCATCGGCGATTCATAGAGGCAAAGGCAAAAACGCGTCGAGGCCGGGTCGGCCGGCACGCCCATATAGCCGCCATGCTCGGCCCAATACATCGGCCTGATGTAGACCGCCGTCTTGCCGTCGAACTTCTTCAGCCCGTCCCAGGTCAGCCCGACGATCCTGTCGGTGCTCATCGTCGGCTTCAGGCCGAGCGCGATCGCCGAGGCATTTACCCGCGCTGCATGGCGATCGAGATCGGGAGCGACGCCCTCGAACCAGCGGGCGCCGTCGAACACGCTGGTGCCGAGCCACATGGCGTGGCTGCGCGGCCCTAGAATGGCAACATTGCCCTCGTACCAGTCGCCGTCGACGAAGGTCCATGTCGCGGATTGCGCCGCAGTCGCCAGTGTCATTGCCAGGTTCCGTTCGATGCTTGTTGCGGCGCATTGGAAGATGCTTTGGCGGCCGCCGTCAACCGGCTTGGCTGAGATTTGTTGAGGCCAGCGGGCTGGCGGACTGCAATCAGCGCTTGCGCCTTGCCTTACGCGGCCTCAAAACTGTCGAATGCAGTTCGCGGCTTACGTTTTCGACGCCTATGGCACGCTGTTCGACGTGCATGCGGCCGTGCGCCGTCACGCCGACCAGATCGGGCCGGACGGCCAGTTGCTGTCCGATATCTGGCGCGCCAAGCAGCTGGAATATTCCTGGGTCAGGACGCTGATGGGGGCCTACGCCGATTTCTGGCAGCTCACCGAGCAGGCGCTCGACTTCGCCCTGCGCAAGGTTCCATCCGCGGATGCCGGGCTGAGGGCGAAGCTGCTCGAGGCTTATTGGCGGCTGGACTGCTATCCGGAGGTGCCGGCCGTGCTCAAGGCGCTCAAGGCATCGGGAGCAAGGCTGGCGATCCTGTCCAACGGTTCGCCTGAGATGCTGGAAGCGGCCGTCAAATCCGCCGCGCTCGACCAGGTCCTGGACGACGTCTTTTCCGTCGACAGCGTCAGGCGCTTCAAGACCGATCCGTCGGTCTACGACATGGTCACCACGGGCTGGCGCCTCTATCCGGGCGCTGTCTCTTTCCAGTCATCCAACCGCTGGGACGTCGCCGGCGCCACCAAATTCGGCTTCAGGACGGTGTGGATCAACCGCGCCAATCAGCCAGAGGAATACCGGGATTTTCCACCGGCCCTGATCCTGCCGTCCCTTGAAGGTCTGGTCGCCGGGGTTTGACGGCCGGACATGTTGCCTCGGCGCAACAGTGACGATCCAGTCACAGCTTTGCCTTTGTTTGTCCACCCTGCGGCCAGAATTGGAACCGCCTATCGCGCTGGGCATTGCTCGGGCAACCGCGCGCAACCGGGCGTATTCATGCTTTGTTGCGATTTGAGACTTAAAAAAGGCAATCATGTTCACACCCCCATCGTCCTCTCTGCGCCTGAGCCGTCGCGGTTTTCTCAACGCAGCAGCGCTTGGCGCCGCCTCGGTCGCGGTCTCCAGTTGCACCACGCTGTCGCAACAACCGGTCGAGCCACCGCCGCCGACCTATGTCGAGCCGGCGCTCGGCGACTATGTGACGATGTATGGGCCGATGTCGGATGGCGGCTTCGAGCTGCCGGCCATACCGGTCGACAAGATCGACCCGCAGTTCCTGCGGCAGATCGTGGACGATCCGACCGGGCAGCAGCCGGGCACCATCGTCGTCGACACCACCAATCACTTCCTCTATCTGGTGCGCCCGGGGGGCCAGGCGATCCGCTACGGCGTCGGCCTCGGCCGCGCCGGCTTCGAATGGTCGGGCGATGCCGTGGTCCAATGGAAGCAGAAATGGCCGAAATGGACGCCGCCGGACGAAATGATCGCCCGGCAGCCGGAGTTGAAGCCGTACAGCGCCGACAATGGCGGCATGCCCGGTGGGCTCAAGAACCCGCTTGGCGCGCGGGCGCTTTATCTCTTCCAGGGTAACCAGGACACGCTCTACCGCTTGCACGGTTCGCCGGAATGGCGGTCGATCGGCAAATCGGTGTCGTCGGGCTGTGTTCGCCTGATGAACCAGGACATTATCGATCTCTACGACCGAGTGCCGAACAAGACCCCGGTCGTGGTGACGGCCGACATCGGCCAGCCGATGGTGGCCACAGCAAACCGCAAAGCCATCCCGATCGACGCCGGCGTGCCGGAAGGATCGATCCTGCTCGGCCCGGTCAAGGCGATCACAGACTCGATCTTCTGAGCTGACGGAAGCGCGGAGGCGGGATTGCTCACGGCTCCTGCTGGTTTTGCCGAGCGTCGGCTTGCCCGTTCCGGTGCCCGCCTTTGGATTTGACGCTTTCGTTGAGCAGCGGATTTTGCCGCGCCGTGTGCAGACGCCGCCGGTGACAGCTCATGAGCGATAGTGTTGAAGAAGTCGGCGATGAAGCCGTGGATCCACTCGCACCGAAGCGTCTTGATTAAGGTCGACGCGACCTCCTCGCCT